>CAXTLO010000066.1:0-11965 GCA_964244965.1 uncultured Marisediminicola sp. | reverse complement strand
AGCCGTCGGAATTCCGGTGCACGAGGCCGTCGACGATCTCGTCGAGCGCCACTACGGGGCGGCAGAGGGCGTGGCGGAGGCGACCGCGGCCGAGCGCTGGCCTGACGGCGTGTATCCGGGCCTCGAGCCGCGTGCGCAGGTCGCCGAGCGAGGGCTCCGGGCGATGGACGCTCTTGCGTCGAGATTTCCGGGTCGACGCATCATCGTCGTCGCCCACGGAACGCTCATCCGCGAGGTGCTGCGCCGGTTGACCGATCGACCGATTCCGCCGATTCTGAACGCCGCGACATCCGTGATCGAGCGGACCGACGACGGGTGGCACGTACTCTCGGTCAACGACGAGCTCTCCTCCGCGGCATGACGGCGCGCATCCGCCTCTAGCTACGAGCTACGAGCTACGAGCGCGGTCATGGCACCGCTCCGGGAGGTGCGGTCCACTGATCGGACTGCGTAGGGTCGGTCGACATGACCCAGTTCGGATTCCACGCCTCCCATGAGCAACTACACCCCTCCGTCCTGCTGAGCGCCGTCCAGCGAGCGGAGCAGGCCGGCTTCGACGCCGCAATGTGCTCGGACCACCTCGTGCCATGGAGCGAGCGACAGGGGCACTCCGCGTTCGCGTGGGCGTGGCTGGGTGCCGCCCTGCAGTCCACCGCGCTCTCGTTCGGCGTGGTGAACGCGCCGGGTCAGCGCTATCACCCGGTGATCATCGCGCAGGCCATCGCCACTCTCGGCGCGATGTACCCGGACCGCTTCTGGGTCGCCCTGGGCAGCGGGGAGGCCGCGAACGAGCACATCACGGGCGGCGGCTGGCCGCGGAAAGAGGTGCGCAACGCCCGACTGCGGGAGTGCGTCGAGATCATCCGCGCGCTGCTCCGCGGTGAGGAGGTCAGTCACGACGGACTGGTGACCGTCGACCGGGCGAGGGTATGGACCCTCCCGGAGACCCCGCCGCCCCTGATCGCCGCGGCGGTCAGTGTGGAGACGGCTACCGCGGCAGGGCATTGGGCGGACGGGCTCGCGACGATCGCCCAACCCACGGAGCACCTGCGCCGGATGATCGACGGGTACCGCTCCGCCGGCGGATCCGGACCCCTCGTGCTGCAGGTGCACCTCAGCTACGCGACGACGGATGCCGAGGCGCTCGCCATCGCCCACGACGAGTGGCGCTCGAACGTGTTCGCCCCGCCCCTGTGCTGGGACATCGACTCGGTCGAGGGTTTCGACGAGGCGGCCAAGCACGTGCGACCGGAGGACATGCACGACTCGGTCCTGGTGTCGTCCGACCCGTCGGCGTTCGTGCGCCAGCTGAGCGAGTACGTCGAACTCGGATTCGATCGCATCTATCTGCACCAGGTGGGCGAGCAGCAGACGCCCTTCATCGACACCTTCGGCGAGCACGTGCTTCCCCGGCTCAAGCAGGTCACCGCATGAGGATGACCGACACCGGTGACCTGTGGTGGAAGACCGCGGTCGTGTACTGCCTCGACGTCGAGACCTTCATGGACTGGAATGACGACGGCATCGGCGACTTCGCCGGGCTCGCGCATCGTATCGACTACCTCGCCGAGCTCGGCGTGACCTGCCTATGGCTCATGCCGTTCTACCCGACCCCTGGGCGCGACGACGGGTACGACATCACCGACTTCTACTCCGTCGACCCGCGGCTGGGTCACCTCGGCGACGTCGTCGAGGTTCTGCGGATCGCGAAGGACCGCGGCATCCGGGTGATCGCCGACCTCGTGATCAACCACACGTCGGACCAGCACCCCTGGTTCCGCGCCGCCCGCTCCAGTCGGGACAACGAATACCGCGACTTCTACGTGTGGCGCGACGAGCCACCAGCGCAGCAGAGCGAGCCGGTGTTCCCGGATCAGGAGACCAGCAACTGGGAGCTCGACGAGAACACCGGTCAGTACTACCAGCACATCTTCTACCGTCAGCAGCCCGACCTGAACATCGCGAATCCCCGGGTGCGGGACGAACTCGCGAAGATCATGGGTTTCTGGCTCGAACTCGGACTCTCCGGCTTCCGCGTCGATGCCGTGCCGTTCCTCATCGACACCACGGGGATCGTCGATGGCGCCGAGGCACTGCCCGACCCGCACGGCTACCTCACGTCGCTGCGCGCGTTCCTCGGGCGACGCTCCGGCGACGGAGTACTCCTCGGCGAGGTGAACCTGGCCCGCGAGGAGCAGGCAGCGTTCTTCGGCGGGCCGTCCGGAGACGAGCTCACCATGCAGTTCGACTTCATCACGATGCAGAAGCTGTACCTGTCGCTCGCCAGGGAAGAGGTCGCTCCCGTGGTGGAGGCACTGCTGTCCCGCCCCGAAGGATCGCCGGATTCACAGTGGGCGAACTTCGTGCGCAACCACGACGAGCTGACTCTCGACAAGTTGACCGATGACGAGCGGCAGGAGGTCTTCGCCGCCTTCGGACCCGAGGAACGGATGCAGGTGTACGGTCGGGGGCTCGTGAGACGGCTGCCCCCGATGCTCGCCGGCGATCCGCGCCGCATCCGCATGGTCTACAGCCTGCTGTTCTCGCTGCCCGGAACGCCGGTGCTGTTCTACGGCGAGGAGATCGGCATGGGCGAGAATCTCGACGCGGAGGGCCGGATGGCGGTACGGACTCCGATGCAGTGGAACGCGGGCACGAACGGTGGCTTCTCGGCTGCCGCGCCCGCCGACCTGTGCGCCGACCTGGTGTCAGGCGGATTCGGCCCGACCCATGTGAACGTCGAACAGCAGAGGCGTGATCCTCAGTCGCTGCACGCATTCATCCAGAACCTCATCCGTCACTACCGGAACGCGCCGGAGTTCGGCTGGGGAGCATTCGCTGTGGTCGACCATCCTGAACCGGCGGTACTCGCGCACACCATAACGTGGGGCGACGACGTCATCGTCGCGGTGCACAATCTGGGAGCCGATCCGGTCGACCTGTCGTTGGATCTCGGAGTCACCCGCGATTCGCGACTGAGCAATCTGATGACAGGCGAGTCGACACCCCTACGCGACGGGGAGCCGACCGAGATCCCACTCGACGGATACGACTACCGGTGGCTGCGCATCGTGCGCGAGCCGGATACCCGGCAGTACTGAGCACTCCCGAGCACCGAGCCTCAGGCAAGACATCGAGCCTCAGGCAGGACACCGAGCCGTAGGAAGGACAACGACCTGTCGGAGGTGACCCTGCCTGAGGCTGGGCGTCGGGGTTAGGGTCAGCCCGCGGGGTTGTCGACCGGTGTGCCGCTGTCGTCGGTACCGGACTCGGGGTCTACCCCAGCCGGGTCGGCGACACCGGTGCCAGGGTCAGGTGACGAGTCGGGCTCGGTGGTCGGTTCTTCGACTTCGGGAGCAGGAGAGTCGTAGCTCATGGGTCGCCTTTCGATTGGGATTCCCACGTTACGCGCGCGCCCTCGGCGGTGCACCGGGTTGACGTGGTGGCTGCCGCCGTCAGCTTGCGACGGGCTCGCGTGTGATTCGCTGCCCGACGACAGCGCTGATGCCGTCGGCGCGCATGGAGACACCGTAGAGGGCGTCGGCGATCTCCATCGTGCGCTTCTGATGCGTGATCACGATCAACTGCGACGATTCGCGCAGGTCGTCGAAGATGGTCAGCAGTCGCCCCAGGTTCGCGTCGTCGAGCGCCGCTTCTACCTCGTCCATGATGTAGAACGGGCTGGGTCGCGCCTTGAAGATGGCGATCAGCAACGCGACTGCGGCCAGCGACCGCTCCCCGCCGCTGAGCAACGACAGCCGCTCGATCTTCTTTCCCGCCGGTTTCACGCTGACCTCGATCCCCGTGGTGAGCAGGTTCTCCGGGTCGGTGAGGGAGATGCTGCCGCTTCCGCCCGGGAACAGGATCGGGAAGACCCGATCGAAGGCATCACGGGTGTCCTCGAACGCCGACGCGAAGATGTCCTGCATCTTGCCGTCGATGTCATCGATGATCGTCAGCAGGTCCTTGCGGGTGTTCGCCAAGTCGGTGAGCTGCTCGGTGAGGAAGGCGTGGCGCTGCTCGAGGGCGGCGAACTCCTCGAGAGCGAGCGGGTTCACCCGGCCGAGTTGGGCGAGTGTACGCTCGGCGCGAGCGAGGCGTCGCTCCTGGTCTGCTCGGTCGAAGGGGACGCTCGACATCTCGTCGTCGACCAGCGGGTCGGGCTCGGGCGCCTCGTTCGTGAGGATCGGCACATGGGGCCCGTACTCGGCGATCAGGACATCCTCGACGAGACCGAGCTCTGCCCCCGCGCGCTCGAGCAGTGCCGACAGATGCAGCCGGCTCTCGTACAACTGCATCTCGAGTCCGTGCACGTCCTCGCTCAGCACGTGGAGGCGCTCGCGGAGCGCGGATTCGTCGCGCCGCAGTCGGGTCAACTCCTCGTTCTGCTCTGACCGCTCCGCTTCCCGCGCGGCGAGTTCGACTCTGGCTTCCGACACCGAGCGGTCGACAGAGTCGAGCACAGCGGGAAGCACGGCGAGTACGGCTTCGGTGGCGCTGACCTGGCCCCGCCGGATCACCGCCCGTCGCACCGCCTCCTCCGCCTGGGCCCGTTCCGATACGAGTCGGCGAGCGAGTTGGTCGGCGCGTGCCTCCTCGGCACGGACCCGCTCCCGAGCCGTCTCGAGTTCGAGACGTGCCTCGACCTCGGCGTCGCGCGCGGCTTCGACCTCGTCGGACATCCCATCGCGTGCGGCGACGTCGAGGATCGGGCGGGGACGGGCGGTTGCCTGCTCGTGTTCGTACCGCACCGACGCAAGGGCGGCTTCTGCGTGCATGACGGTGTCCGCCGACGCCGTGAGGGCACGCTCGATCCGCCCCGCTTCCGCGGTCGCCGCCTCGACGTGCACGCGTGCCCGATTGAGCTTCTCGGTGCGTGCCGCGAGCTGAGCGTCGAAATCTCGGAGCGCCGCGAGCGCATCGGTTGCCTGCCTCTTCGCCGTCTCGTGTACTCCGCGCTGCTCCGCGAGAGCGAAGCGGGCCCGCTCCAGCAGACTCGTCACCTCGTCGAGGCGCGCGGCTGCGGCATCCCGGTCGGCCACCAGTTCGAGCCGCGATCGCTTGGCACCCGATCCGCCCCGGAGCACGTACCGGCTCAGCACGTCCCCCGACCTGGTGATCACGGTGAGGTCCTCCTGTGCGGCGTCATCCCATGCCGCCCGAGCAGCGCCGAGGTCGTCGGCGATGACCACGGACGCGAGGAGCGCAAGCACACCGGCTGGGGCCGTCACCACGTCGCTCGCCGGTAGGACGCCGGTCGGGATCGCCGGCCGCAGCGCGATCTCCGAAGTTCCGCCGGGGTCCGCGACCACTATCGCGACCCGTCCGAGTTCATCCGCGTCGGCGCGTTCGACCGCAGCACCCGCGGCGTCGCGGTCGTCGGCGAGCACGGCGTCGGTGAGCGATCCGAGCGCTGCCGCGATCGCGGCCTCGAAACCCGGATGCACCTGGACGTGATCGACGAGCAGGCCCCGGATGCCGGGCGGGCGGCCCGCCACGAGTGCGCTCGAGCCGTCCTTCTGATCGAGGGCCGCGGTCAGGGCGCCTGCCCTGGCGGCGAGAGCGTCCCGCTCGCGCTCGAGGGTGTGCAGATCGTCGCGGACTCGCTCTATCGCCGCTTCTGCACCGGTGACCTCGGCCTGGCTCACCTCGTAGGCGGTATCCAGATCGGTCTCGCCTGCGTCGACGATCGCTGCATCCGCCTCGATGACGGCGAACTCCGTCCGCGCGGCGTCTCGGCGCGCGATCGCGGCATCGAGGGCGTTCTGCTGACGGAGCGCCTCGCCACGAACCGCGGCGAGATGCGACGCGGCCGATTCGACCTGCCCGCCGAGCTTGGACAGTTCGAGGTCGTGCCGCGACACCAGAGCGCTCTGAGCGGCGATGTGCTCATCGAGTCCGTCGAGGTCGGCGCGGGCCGCTGCGGTGACGGCGCGCGCCTCGGTCCATGCCGCCTCGGCGAGCCCGATTCGATCGCGCAGGCGAGCCGCCTCGGCGCGCGCATCGTCGACCGCCTGGGGAGACACGCCGGATGTCGTGTCCGACGGGTCGGCATGCTGGCTCAGCAGCGCGAGCCGCTGGTTGGCGAGCGTGTAGAGGCTCCGCAATCGCGTCTGCTGGGACTCGAGGCCGAATGCGGTGCGTCGGGCGAGGTCCACGGCGTCGCCGACCTGCACCTGCTCGATGCGCGCCTGCCGCAGGCGGGTCTGATCGAGTTGCTCCTGCAGCACGATGCGCTCGGTCTTGCGTTGGCTCTCGCCTCGACTCTGCTCCGTGAGCGTCCGGCGCAGCGTCACGACGTCGTCGGCGAGGAGCCGGGCACGGGCGTCCCGCACGGTGCGGGCGATGGTCTGGGCTTCGCGTGCGATCTCGGCCTGGTGTCCAAGGGGCTTGAGCTGCCGGCGGATCTCCCCCGCGAGGTCGCTCAGACGCGTCAGGTTGACCTGCATCGCCTCGAGCTTGCGCACCGTCTTCTCCTTGCGACGGCGGTGCTTCAAGATGCCCGCGGCCTCCTCGATGAAGCCGCGCCGCTCCTCGGGGGTCGCACGGAGAACCGCGTCGAGTTGCCCCTGGCCGACGATGACGTGCATCTCCCGGCCGAGACCGGAGTCGCTGAGGAGCTCTTGCACGTCGAGCAGGCGACATCCTGATCCGTTGATCGCATACTCGCTGCCGCCGTTGCGGAACAGCGTTCGACTGATCGTCACCTCGGCGTATTCGATCGGCAACGCCCCGTCGGCGTTGTCGATGGTCAGCACGACCTCCGCTCGGCCGAGCGGTCCCTTCGTGGCGGTGCCGGCGAAGATGACGTCGTCCATCTTGCCGCCGCGGAGCGTCTTGGCGCCCTGCTCGCCCATCACCCAGGCGAGCGCATCGACGACGTTGGACTTCCCGGACCCGTTAGGTCCGACGACACAGGTGACGCCCTGTTCGAACGCGAAGGTCGTCGGCTGCGCGAAGGACTTGAATCCCTTCAGCGTCAGGCTCTTCAGATACACGCGCCTCCCGCTCTCATGGAGCCTTACGGTACCCGAGAGCCCGCCGACCGGTCGGCGCGCTCGCCGGGGAAGACGGATGCCACCGCGAGCGTTCGCTGTCAGACGGAGTAACCGCCGTCGCTCGTGACGAGCTGCCCCGAGATCCATCGCCCCTCGTCAGAGACCAGGAACGCGACGGTCGTCGCCACATCCTCCGGCGTTCCGAGCCGCCCGGTCGGCTGCTGCGCGATGGCTGCAGCCCGCGTCTCATCGGTCATCCACCCCGTGTCGACGGGGCCCGGATTGATCAGGTTCGAGGTGATGCCCAGGTGAGCGAGCTCTCGGGCGGCGGCGATCACGATGCGGTCCAGCGCTCCTTTGCTGGCGCCGTAGGGGAGGTTGTGCACCACGTGATCGCTCGTGAGGGCGACGATCCGTCCGCCGGCATCCGGCACCTGCCGCGCGAACTCCGCGATGAGCTGCCAGGCGGCCCGCGTATTCACCGCGAAGTGCCGGTCGAAGCTCTCGACGGTGGTCGTGAGGATGCTGGAATCGACGCTCTCGGAATGCGACAGTACCAAGGCGCGGACCGGACCCAGCCGCTTGCCGACGGCAGCCACTAGCGCCGCGGGCGTACCCGCGTCGGCGAGGTCGGCTTCGATGGCGAGCACACGACGGCCCATCCCGGCGAGCTCGTCTTCGATCAGCTGCGGATCGTGCGGGGTGGCGCCGAGCGAGAGCCGCTCCTCGTAGGGGCGCCAGTAGTTGAATGCGATGTCCCACCCGTCGCGCGCGAGACGCAGGGCGATCGCGCGGGCGATGCCGTTGCGGCGCCCCACGCCGGTGATCAACGCGACCCTGCTCACTCGATCTCGATCACCTCCCACCGGCGTTCCCACGAGCGGTCAGCTCAGTGTGCCGACAGTCGGGTCCCAGCCGACCGGCAGTGGCGGGATCGTGCCGACCGTGCTCTCGACGGAAACCGGTTCGCCCCGCTCGGCGGAGTCGGCGGTGGACACCATGATGTCGAGCACATGGAACGCGAGAGAGCCCGACGCG
The DNA here is from genome assembly GCA_964244965.1 of uncultured Marisediminicola sp. GTDB lineage: Bacteria > Actinomycetota > Actinomycetes > Actinomycetales > Microbacteriaceae > Marisediminicola. The sequence continues at coordinate 3,929 of CAXTLO010000066.1, read as the reverse complement.
AGCTCCGGCCGGTCCGCGCGGATCGCGCGGGCGAGGTCGGCGACGCCTGTCCCGCGGGACGAGGTCGTCCCCTCCGCCTGAACGGTAACGCCCTCCGGCGCGTCGCCGGTGTACACCGTCGTATCGCCGTCGAAGCGGTTCGGGTCGGGGAACACCACGGTGCCCGACTCCCCCGCGATCTCGACCACGCCGGCACGCGGCAGCTTCGAGTCGAAGCTGAAGACGCTCTGCGCCGACGCTCCGCTGGCGAACTCGTAGAGGGCGCTGATGTGCGTCGGCACCTCGACGGGGAACTCGGTGCCCGCCTTCGGACCGGAACCGATGACGCGCACCTCCCGGGCTTTCGATGCGGTCGCGGTCACCTTCGACACCGGGCCCAGATTGAGCACCAGGGTCGTGATGTAGTACGGCCCCACATCGAACAACGGACCCCCACCGCGTGCGAACAGGAACTCCGGGCTCGGATGCCAGGACTCGGGCCCCGGCACCTGGAACTGGGTGATCGCGGTCAGCGGCCGGCCGATGTCGCCGCGCGCGATCACGCGCTGAGCGGTCTGCAGTCCTGCCCCCAGGAACGTGTCGGGCGCGCACGCCACTCGAACACCGGCTCGTTCCGCGGCATCCATCAGCTCTCGGGCACTCTCGCGATCGAGCGAGAGCGGCTTCTCGCTCCAGACGTGTTTCCCCGCCGCGATCGCACGCAGGCCGACCTCGGCATGCACGGCGGGAATGGTGAGGTTGACGACGATCTCGACGCCGTCGTGCACAAGCAACTCATCTACCGAGCCGGCTCCGGGGACTCCGTATCGATCGGCCTGAGTGCGGGCGCGCGCTTCGTCGAGGTCGGCGACGAACAGCACCTCGAGGTCGGGGAAGCCGGTGAGGTTGCGGAGGTATTCGTCGCTGATGGTGCCGGCGCCGATGAGACCGACGCCGACCCGACCGGTGCCGGTCATCGGGCGGCCTGCGTCACGAACTCGTGGCTGTCGGTCAGGGCGGCGAAGACGTCGCCGTCGAAGTCGTCGAGTTCGATCACGCGGAGCGCGTGCGGTGCAGCGGCGAGGATCTCGGTGACGGGCATCCGTCCCGCTCCGACAGCGACCTGCTCGCGGTCGTCCTTGGTGAGCGGACCGTCCTTGACGTGCAGGAAGCCGACGCGCTCACCGAGACGCCCGAGCAGCGCAGGCACATCCAGCTCGCCGCCGACGGCCGCCCAGTAGGTGTCGAGCTCGAGAGTCACCGTGGGGTCGAGTGCATCGGCGAAGACCTCGAACGCGCTCACGCCGTCGATCCGGTGCTCGAACTCGAAGGCGTGGTTGTGATACCCGACGGCCAGTCCCGCCTCGTCGGCGGCTCGGGCGACCTCATTCAGTTCGTTCGCGATTGCGACCACGTCGTCGCGGGTGGTCCACCTGGCCTCGTCGATGTGTGGGTCGATCACGGTGCTGACCCCGATCACCCGCGCAGCGGTGAAGATCGAGTCGAGGTCGCCGCCGAGGAGTCCGGCGTGTGCGCTGGGCGCGCGGAGCCCTGCGGCACCTAGGGCGTCCGCGTACTCGGCTGCCCGCTCGACGAAGCCGTAGAGCTCGACCTCGCGGAAACCGATATCCGCGATGCGGTTGAGGGTGCCGGGCAGATCACCGGCTATCGCGTCTCGCACCGTGTACAGCTGAACCGAGATCTGTGCCTGCGTCATCCGCGTTCTTCCCGTCGAATCGTTTTCTCCAGCCTAGGACCGCCGGCGCGAGCGTCAAATCCCGAGCGATATCCGGATTGTCCCGAGCGCGATACCCGGAGCGGACTCAGCGCAACCGCTGGCAATGCGGGCAGAAGTGCGACCCGCGGTTCATGAACGACTCGCGCACGATGGGTCGGCCGCAGCGCGGACACGGGCGGCCTTGCTGACCGTAGGCGTTGAGCGACTGGGAGAAGTAGCCGGATGCTCCGTTGACGTTGACGTACTGCGCGTCGAAGCTGGTGCCTCCTTCGCCGAGCGCCTTCGCGAGCACGAGGCGTACCTCGCCGAGCAGTCGCCTGGCCAGAGTCCGACTCAGCGTGGTCGCCTGCTGGTCGTAGTGGATGCGCGCGGCCCACAGCGATTCGTCGGCGTAGATGTTGCCGATGCCGCTGACCAGGCTCTGGTCGAGCAGAGCACGCTTGACGCCCGACCGGCGGCGGGCAAGCGACGCGAGGAAGCGCGCATCGTCGAAGGCCGGATCGAGGGGATCGCGCGCGATGTGCGCGACCGCCGACGGCACCGACGGCTGCGTCCAGTCGGTGGCACCGGAGAATCCGCCCGGCCGGCCGTCGTCGGTCGACCGCAGCTCATCGATGGCCATGGATCCGAAGATGCGCTGGTCGACGAAGTTGAGCCGCAAGGGTCCGTGCTCGGGATGGTCGAGGTCGAGGCGGATGCGGGTGCGCGCGTCATCCGTGTCCGGCTCGCGGAGCAGCACCTGCCCCGACATGCCGAGGTGGGCGACCAGAGCTTCCGGAGCCGCCCCCGCATCGGACAACGGGAACCAGAGGAATTTGCCCCGGCGCACCGCAGCGAGCATCCGGCGCCCGGCCATACGTTCGACGAAGTCCTCCGGCGGTCCGGGATGGCGGCGCAGCGAGCGGGAGTCGAACACCGTGATCGAGGCGACGCTCGCACCGGTGACGGCGGGCTCGAGGCCCGCGCGGACGACCTCGACCTCGGGGAGTTCCGGCACCGTCAGCCGCGCAGCCGCGCGCGGCCCGTCACGACCGCGCCGTCGCCATGAGGGTCCACGCGGTGAGTGCGGCGGCCATCTCGGCGTGCTTCTTGCTCGAGCCTTCGCCGGTGGCGAGCGGCTCCTCGTCACCGAGCGCGACCGAGGCGTGGAATCGTTTCAGGTGATCTGGCCCGCTGTCCGTCACGGTGTACCGCGGCACCCCTCGCCCCAGGCGTGCCGAGAGCTCCTGGAGGCTGGTCTTCGGGTCCATGGAGGCTCCGAACCGGTCCGGGTCGGTGAGCAGCGCCGCGACGAGCCGGAGCACGAGGGCGGTGGCGGCATCGGGTCCGGCCGAGAGGAACGTCGCGCCGATGACGGCCTCCACCGTGTCGGCGAGGATCGAGGACTTGTCGTGACCGCCGGTCAGTTCCTCGCCGCGGCCGAGGCGGATGTGCGGGCCGAGGTCGATCGAACGCGCGACCTCGGCGAGCGCGACGCTGCTCACGAGGCTCGCGCGGCGCTTGGCCAGGTCTCCCTCGTCGAGCGCCGGATTCTCGGTGTAGAGCATCACCGTGACGGCTTGACCGAGAATCGAGTCGCCGAGGAACTCGAGGCGCTCGTTGTGCGGGATGCCGCCGTTCTCGTACGCGTACGAGCGGTGCGTGAGCGCGAGCTGGAGCAGATCCGGATCGATCTCGACGTCGAGGCGTGCGATCAGGTCGTCCAGGTGCGCAGGCGCGGTCGCCGACCCTGACCGACTCGATCGTGAGGAGTCGGGACGGTCGGGATCTGCGCTCCTGGTTCGTGCCATGGCGCGCCGTGAGTCAGACGTCGGCGACCTTGCGGCCCTTGTACTCCATGTACAGGGGATCGCCGGCGGAATCCTCCACGACCTTGGCACGGTGCGGGAGGCTGTAGACAGCGCGACCGTTCTCGATGGTCTTCACCAGGGTGGGCGGGGTCGCCTTCCACTGGGCGCGACGCGCGCGAGTACTCGCACGGGACATCTTGCGCTTCGGTACGGCCATGACTATCTCTTTTCCTCAGTGGCGTCGCGGTCCGGCGCGCCATCGTTCACATCGACGTTGTTCGCATCGAGTTCGTTCACATCAGACGAGGGTCCGGTCACGCCCTCGAGCCCGGCAAGGGCAGCCCAGCGCGGATCGATGGGAGCCTCGTGCTCGTGACCCGGATCATCGAGGAGTCGGGCCCCGCACTGTGGACACAGGCCGG
>CAXTLO010000065.1:0-12041 GCA_964244965.1 uncultured Marisediminicola sp. | reverse complement strand
GGTCTTCTCGGTGATCGCGATGGTCGCCATCACCAACACCACTCTGGTGTCGATCGTCACGCAGTCGCGGATCCTCTACGGAATGGCCCGGGAGGACGTCGTGCCGAGCATGTTCGGCCGGATCCACCGCACGCGCCGCAGCCCCTGGGTCGCGCTCCTGTTCGCGGGCGTGATCGTCACCGCGCTGCTGATCGTCGGCGCACTGCTCAACGATGCGATCGGCATCGATGTCGTCACCACCCTGGCGAACGTCACCGTGGTGTTCCTGCTGTTCATCTACGCGCTCGTGATCGTCTCGGCACTCAAGCTCCGTGGGCGCGGCGAGCACGGCGACAGCTACCGCGCCAATACGCCACTGCTGTATGTCGGCTTGATCGGCAACGCGATGCTGCTCGGGTACGTCGTAGTCGACGACCCGACCTCCCTGCTCTGGGTGGCCGGGCTGCTCGCGGTCGGCTTCGTGCTGTACCTCGTGAAGCGTGTCTTCGGTACGAAGCACCGAACGGATGACGCGCCGCCGCGTCATCCTGCGACGACGGATTCGGAGCGATGACCGTGCGTATCATCGTGGCGACCGACGGGTCCAAGCAGTCACTGGCGGCGGCACGCCAGCTCATGGCCTTCGCCGATCCCCAGAAAGTGACCGAGGTGGTCGTCATCGCGGTGATCAGTCCGCGCGCGTCGGTGCCGTTCGCGAACGAACTCGGGCCGAGGAGACCGGCCGGCGGATCGGTCGATCTCAGCTTCCGGGATGAGGCGAACGCCGCGGTCGGGGTGGTCGCGGCTGAGTTCTCCGGGTGGGGACCGAAGGTCGTGAAGGCGGTGCGGAGCGGGTCACCGGCGCCCGAGATCGTGAAGGCGGCGCAGCAGCTCGAAGCCGACCTCATCGTCGTCGCCAGTGGCAGCCGCGGACTCAGCGAGACCGTCCTGCTCGGAAGCACCGCCCAGCGCATTCAGCACTCCGCTCCGTGCCCGGTGCTGGTGTCACGCCCGACTCCGCGCACGGTAGGCCGCCGACGCTAGGGAGGTGCGCCGTCATCCGCTCTGCTCCGCGAACGCACCGGAGAACGCGATCGGTTGGATCACGTCGATCAGGATGCCTCCGGGAGCCACCACGATGAAATGGCGCTGACCGAAGTCCTCCGACCTGAGTTGCACGGCCACCTCGGTGCCGGGTGATGACGTCAGTCGCGCGTATTCGCGATCGGCGTCGTCGACTTCGATATTGAGCAGCACACCGGCAGCGGGGGAGCGGTAGCCCTCCGGGATGGTCGCGTGCGTGCTGTCGAGCAGCGCCAATTCCGAAGCGCCCTGCCGCAGCGACACGTACCAGTCGCTGTCGAAGACGCTCTCGAAGCCGAACGATTCGATGAAGTACCGGGCGCTGACTGCGACATCGGTGGTCATCAGAACGGGATAGACGCTGGCGATCATGGCTCCTCCAAATAGAAACGTGGTGCATCTAATCGAGACATTAGAATAGAAACACCGAGTATGTAAAGAGGACGTTATGCCGCGGTCGAATAAGGAGCAGAGCGCGCAGACGGAACGGCGCGTGCGTGAGGCGGCGAGAAAATTGTTCGCCGAGCGGGGGTACACCCGAGTGAGCATCGAGCAGGTCGCGGATGCGGCCGGTGTTACGCGAGGCGCGGTCTACCACCACTTCGACGGGCGGCGCGGGTTGTTCATGGCAGTGCTCGCGGACGCTCACGCGACCATTGCCCGGGCGGTCCGTGACGCGGCACCGGGGGAGGGCTGGGACGCCGTCACCGACGGCAGCGTGGGATTCCTGAGGGCCGCGATCGACCCGAGCGTGCGTCGCATCGTGCTGGTCGACGGTCCAGCCGTCGTGGGCTGGGACCTGTGGCGACAGACCGATGCGGAGAACTCGGCCCGTCTGCTCGCCGAGGCACTCGCCGCACTCGACGACCTCGTAGTCGATGCCGGCGCCGCGGGCGCTCTGCTCAGCGGCGCGATGAACGAGGCAGCCCTGTGGGTGGCCGAGGGGGGCGATCTCGAGCTTGCGGAAGCCGCCCTGCTGCGGATGATCAGCTCGTTGCGCAGGCCGTGACATCCAGGAGCTACATCGCCGCCCCGATGTAGGAGTACATCACCGACACGTCCGAAGCGAGCCCCGCCTCCTCGAGCACGCCCTGCACCGCGGTCAGCATGTACTTGGAATCCCAGCCCAGGTACAGGAAGTGGGACTCGTCGAGGTCGTGCCACTGGCCGTTCCACGCACGCGCTTCGTAGATCGGGCCGCCGCGGCGGGAGCTGTAGGCGATGACGTCGGCCCGGGCATCCGCCCAGAGCCGCTTGAACACCCGGTCGAACAGGTACTTGACGTCGTGCACCTCCCAGTGCTCGCCGCAGTACTCGACGTAGTCGAACTCGCGCTCCCAGCCTCGCGGCCAACCGCGCCGCTGCTGCGCGTCGAGGATCGGAGCGAGGCCGTCGTCATCGATCGCGACGACCGCCGGTCTGGCCCAGATGCGGAGGAACTCCGCCGTGAGCGAGGCCGTGCGTGCGGCGATCGCCGCCGTGTTCCAGGCGGGCACCTCGGTCAGCGCCGCCGTCATGGCGATCCCGCTTCGCGAGTACGCCATCGCCTGCTTCTCGGGGAACGAGGCGTCGACAGCTCGCTCCGCGAGCGTCGGTTCGAGCAGCGTGAGATTGCCGAGCGACGGCGCCAGAGCGCGGTGGCTGTTCTGCTCGTCGTCGCTGTACTCCGACCATTGCCGTATGCCGTCGCCGGTCCAGGCGTTCCCAGGCGCGGTCGGGAACACGTGCTCGACGTGGAGCTCGGCCGGATCGGTGTCGGCCAGCCGGCCGAGCACGTAGGCGGCGTGGGGGAGTGCGCCGAACTTGAGCGCCACCCGCACGCGCTCGTCCGACGGCGTGATCCGAGCGATCGCCCGCGGGAGATCGTCGTCGGCGCGACACAGGCGCGCTACCAGGCGATCGGTGCTCAGTCCGACCACGGTCCTGCGCAGCAGCAGCGACTGGATGTGCTCGAGCGTTGCGATCAACGTCTCGCGATCGGCGTATTCGCGCATGATGAGCGGGTACATCCCGCGCCCGAAGGTGTTGACGAACCCGAGTTGCCGCGCGAGTTCGGCGTCGGGCGCGTGCGCCGGGTCGAGCAGTACGCGGTAGATCTCGGAGTACTGCCGCCATGACGCGGCGACCGTGCGCAGTGTCTCGAGATCGAGCCGGGGGAACTCATAGCGGAACGCGTCGTAGACGCCGCGGCCGCCGCGAACGTCGATCTCGCGGCCCGTGCGCATCACGAGGTAGTGCCGCCAGAAGCTCGCGATGGACTCGCCCGTGTTGCGCTCGATCGGCAACCAGAACGATGCCTCGATCTCGCGCTGCTCAGCGTGCGACAACCCCATCAGCACGTAGTTGTGGATGAGCTCGTGGTCACGGAGCGGTTCGCCGGTGGAATTCAGGCTCTCGAAGATCTGCTGCGCGTTGGCATCGGCGCCGAGCGTGATGGCGACGTGCTCGAGGCGGCGCAGGCCGCGCCAGATGCGAGGCACCTCGTCGGCGGTGACCTGACTTCGGAAGAAGGCGTAGTTGTCGTCGAAGCGGGAGTCGCGCTCGCCGTCGGCGTCGGGGCGATCGAGCACCACGGCTTCGAACACCTCGGCCCACGCCCGGTGTGGACGGAGCTTGGTACGGTCGGCATCGTGGGGATTCACGAGCACCGCCTGCAGCTGTGCGTCGAGCGCGGCGTGCTCCGGATGCTGCAGCACGGTGTGGTGCAGCGCTGCGATCAGCAGCATGAGCGTGGTGATGCGCTGCTGCCCGTCGATGAGCACGAGTTCCGCCGCGTCCGCTGCATCCGGGTGCTCGGTGCCGCTGGACAGGATCGACCCGATGAAGTGCGTGTGCCGGTCGTGGGCATCTGAGACGGCGCGGATGTCGGCGAGCAGCTGCTCGCATCCGCCGATATCCCATCGATACTGCCTCTGATAGACCGGGACGACGATGGTCGTCTCGGCGGCGGACAGCCAGTCCACGGTGTTCACCGCGGTCGCTCGGATGTTGGTGGCAGCGCCCTCGCGGGTGGCAATGGCATCGGTCATAGTGGTGTGTCGCGCCTCCGGGCGGTGAATCGGCTCGATGTTAGGCTGCCCTAACTAGACCAGTAAAAACTTCGCTGGTCGAGAGAAGAAGGAAACATCCATCATGGGTTACATCAAATCAGCCGCGCTCGAAGAGACCGGTTACGTCGTGCTCGACCGTTACGACCAGGAGCTCGATCCGGCCGAATGGCTCGACATCGAATACGTCGACTGGAAGTCATCCGGAGAGACCAGGTTCGCCCCTCTCGCCAGTGCATTCGGCGAGGTCGAGGTGAACGGCTTCTGGAACCACAAGCCGCCGCGCACCGACAAGGACGGCGTGTGGATCGACTCGCAGGTTCAGAAGGCGCCGAACCTCACGCGCCGTGCGCAGGAGCCGGGCGCGAATGTGGGCCGGTGCCGCGTCATCGAACTGCAGCCCAACGAGTACGCGGACTGCCTGTACAACCTGCACCAGGATGACAACAACCGGCTCAACCCCGACGGCACGGGCTGGGTCGTACGTGGATTCTTCAACCTGACCGACGATGCAGACAGCTACTTCGTGCTTCGCGAGAACCGCACCGACCCGAGCGTCGAGTACCGGATAGCGCTACCCGCCGGTGCCCAGCTGATCATCGACACCCAGCGCCTCTGGCACGCCGCCACACACGTGGGGACCGACCCGCGCTACTGCCTGATCACCTCGTGGACCTCGGGTCCTGAGCTCGACGCGTACCTCGACAAGTACAACGCGGTCAGCCGGGTGGACAACGTCGAGGTGCCGCAGGACGTGCTCGATGCCGGCCAGGCGGAGCAGGCCAGGCGGATCGCGGCTCGTGCCGCGTTCTACGCCGCGAAGGGGCAGGCCGAGAAGACCGCGATGAGCGAGGCCTGATCCGGTCGATGTCTGACCCGTCCGGGTAGGGAGCTCGGCGTGGTCTGGGTCACCGGCTTCGGTCGCGCAGGGCGACGAGAGCCCGATCCATCGATCCGCCGAGCCCCCAGTCGGCTGCGAGCTCTTTCGCTTCGTCTTCGCGCTCGGACGTGAGAGCGATGCGCGCGTCGAAGTCGGGCAGATCCAGATCTCGCACCACGCGGACGACGGCGGGCGCCACAGCGAGGTAGTCGGATGCCGCAGCGATCTTCGCCCGCACCCCCGCAGACATGCCCGATGACGGATCGGCGGCCGCCGCGACGATCCCCGCGAGATCGCCGTGGTCGGCGAGGAGCGTCGCCGCGGTCTTCTCCCCGACCCCCGCGACGCCTGGCAGCCCATCCGACGCGTCGCCTCGCATGGCGGCGAAATCCGCATATTGTTCCGGTCGCACCCGATACTTCTCGACGAGTACCTCGTCGGTGAGCACGAGCAGTTTCGACATGCCGCCACCTGTGTAGATGACCCGCACGCCCCGGGAGTCGTCGACGAGCTGGAACAGATCCCGGTCGCCGGTGACTACATCGACCGGCATCGGCGACGTGGAAGCGAGCGTGCCGATGACGTCGTCCGCCTCGTGCTCGGCCGCTCCGACGATCGGGATGCCGAGGGCGGCGAGCACCTCGCGGATCACCGGCACTTGAGGCGACAGGGCATCCGGTTCCTGCTCGACGTCCGGCCCCGCCGCGACGATGTCGAGTACGCGATGCGTCTTGTAGCTCGGGATGAGGTCGACCCGCCACTGGGGGCGCCAGTCGTCGTCCCAGCAGGCGACCAGCTCGACGGGGCGGTACTCGCTGACGAGCTTCGCGATGATATCGAGTAGACCACGTACCGCGTTGATCGGCATCCCGTTCGGCGCCCTCACCGTGTCGGGCACCCCGTAGAACGCCCGGAAGTACAGCGCGGCGGTGTCGAGCAGCATCCGGCGGGCGGGGTCATGAGCCATGGCGGCATCCTGCCACGAGCACCGTTACGCGCGGCAACCAATAGGCTTCAGGCGCGCCGTCGCGGCGCGGAAGGACCGATTGATGAGCGCCCGATTCGCCGAACTCGACTGGCAGCGCACGCCGATGGGTGACCTGACCCTCCGCAGACGGCGCGATCTCACGCTCGACGTGGAGGTATACGAGGTGATCCTCGGCGATGAGCACCTGATGTCCAGCCACTTCACCGTCGCCGAGATCGAGCTGGCCCACCTCGGGCTGGCCGCGGTGACCGGCGACGGACTCGACGTGCTCGTCGGCGGACTCGGCCTCGGATACACGGCGCGGGCGGTGCTCGAACACGACCGTGTGCGCTCGCTCGAGGTGGTCGAGGCCTTGGACGTGGTCGTTCAATGGCACCAACGTGGCCTGCTGCCGGTCTCCGCCGAGCTCACCGGTGACTCGCGCACGGCTCTCGTGGTCGACGACTTCTTCGCCCGGATGAGGGTGGATACGTCAGGTCCTGAGCACGAGGGTCGCCGATACGACGCGATCATCGTGGACATCGACCACTCGACCACCCACCACCTGCACCCGAGCCACGCCGATTTCTACACGGTCGACGGCATACACCGGATGCGACGGCACCTGGCACCGGGCGGCGCCTTCGCGCTCTGGTCAGATGACCCGCCGGATGAGGGATTCACAGCCGTCCTCTCCTCCGTATTCGACTCCGTGGAGGGCCATGTGATTCCGTTCGACAACCCGCTCACCGGAGGCACCTCGACCAACTCGGTCTACGTCGCGCACTGACCGACGCACCGATTCCTGGACCAATCTAGGAGTGGCGGGGCTTTCTGGCGGGGCGACTCGACCCGTCCGCACGGGCGGCCCGCCGGTCCGGGCGAATCTCGATCAGCTTGCCGCTGATCCGGGTGCCGCGGAGCTTTCCGAGCACGTCAGCCGGCAGATCGGCGGGCAGCTCCACGATCGAGAAGTCGGAGCGGATGTCGATCGCCCCGAAGTCCTCCCGGCTCAGCCCGCCCTCGTTCGCGAGGGCGCCGACGATCTGGCGCGGCTCGACCCTGTGCCGCCGCCCCACTTCCAGCCGGTAGGGCGCCATCGGCTTCGTGCTGCGCTGACGTCGTTCCGGGCGCTCGCGGTCGGGCGCGCGATCATCTCGCTCGACCCTGAGCGGCCGGTCGTCCTCGGGGGAGAGGAGCAGGGGCGTCTCACCCTGTGCGACCACGGCGAGGGCAGCGGCCACGTCTGCCTCGGGCACGTCGTGGTGCTCGACGTAGTGCCCGATGATGTCGCGGAACCGTGCGATGCGGCTGGTCTGGTCCAGCGCCTCGGTGATCGCGTCGTCGAAGCGGGCCAGCCGGGTGACGTTGACGTCGTCGACGGTCGGTAGCTGCATCTGAGTGAGTGGCTGACGAGTGGCCTTCTCGATCGCCCCGAGCAGCCGGCGCTCGCGAGGGGTGACGAAGCTGATCGCCGCCCCGCTGCGCCCGGCGCGCCCGGTCCGCCCGATCCGATGCACGTAGGACTCGGTGTCGATCGGGATGTCGTAGTTCACCACGTGACTGATCCGGTCGACGTCGAGGCCACGCGCCGCCACATCCGTCGCCACCAGGATGTCGAGCTTGCCCGTCTTGAGCTGATTCACCGTGCGCTCGCGCTGAGCCTGCACGACGTCGCCGCTGATCGCCGCCGCGGAGTAACCTCGCGCGCGGAGCTTCTCGGCGAGCGTCTCGGTCTCGTTCTTGGTGCGCACGAACACGATCATGCCCTCGAAGTTCTCGACCTCCAGGATGCGGGTGAGGGCGTCGACCTTCTGCGGGTACGACACCATCAGGTACCGCTGTGTGGTGTTCGCCGACGTGGTGGTCTTACTCGCGACCGTGATCTCTTCGGCGTCATTCAGGTACTTCTTCGAGATCCGCCGGATCTGCGGAGGCATCGTCGCGGAGAACAGTGCCACCTGCTTGTCGGCCGGGGTGTCGGCGAGGATCGTCTCGACGTCTTCGGCGAAACCCATCTTGAGCATCTCGTCGGCCTCGTCGAGCACGAGGTACTTCAACTCCGAGAGATCGAGCGTGCCCTTGGCGAGATGGTCCATGATGCGGCCGGGGGTACCCACGATGACGTGCACGCCGCGCCGGAGCGCCGACAGCTGCACGCCGTAGGCCTGTCCGCCGTAGACGGGGAGCACGTGCACGCCGCGCAGCTGGGACGCGTAGACCTCGAAGGCCTCGCACACCTGGAGCGCCAGTTCACGGGTGGGGGAGAGCACGAGTGCCTGCGGGGACTTCTGGCCGACATCGAGCCGGGAGAGGATCGGCAGAGCGAAGGCGGCTGTCTTGCCTGTACCGGTCTGAGCGAGTCCGACGACGTCACGGCCGGCGAGCAACGGCGGGATCGTCGCCGCCTGGATCGCGGACGGCGTCTCGTAGCCGACGTCGCGCACGGCCTTGAGCACCGGATCGCTCAATCCCAGATCGGCGAAGGTGATCGTGGGTGAGGTGTCGGCCGCTGGTGCGGTGTCGGTAGCCGTCATGGTGTCGACGGTAGTCGTGATCACACGAGGTTGTGAGCGCGTCCAGGTGCAGGCCATACTGTTCGCGATAGCTGAATCTCAGCCCCGAACCGCTCTGGCCGTGCCCCCGTCGAATCGATCCGGTTTTCACGTATGGACGAATCGCCTGCACACCACGTGGCGTTACGGAGGGCAATATGCAGATCACCAAGGTGCGTGTCGACGGAGCCGAGTTCTTCCTGCCCGAGGATCAGGTTCCCAAGGGACTGCAATCGAAGATCGTATCCGCGGTGCGCGCGGGCGGCGATTTCGTGACATTCAACACTCTCGGTCGAGGACCGATCCGCGTCCTGTGCGCGTCGGGCATCCCGATCCGATTCGAGACGGTGGAGCGCTCGGACGAGGAGATCGGCGATCGGCAGACAGACCTCTCGTCGTTCGACTTCGACTACTTCCCGCCCCTCGCCAGCACGCGGTGAAGCGTCAACGTCAGCGTCGAGCGACTCTCCGTAGGGCGGCGACGCCGACTCCGACGGCGATGATCCAGGGCCCGGCGACGATGAGCGGATCCATCCACAGGTGATTCAGGTCGCTGCGACGACGGCCGACCCGCGAACGGATCCCGTGCCGGGAGAACTCGCTGAGCACGCCCGTCTGGGTGATGGGATTGTCTGGATGCGCTGTCACGAGCGACGCGACATGGCTCTCGATCGCGTCGACGCGGTCGCCGAGGACGAGCAGCAGCCAATGGGCCGCGCGCCCCTCGCTGTATCTCGCGTAGGCGAGGGATCGGATCGCACCGGACAGCCCCTTCAACGGGACGGAGGTCCCGAACACCGGAGGCAGCATCTCGTGTTCGATCGAGCGCTCCCGGGGTGCCAGCTCCTCCTGCCGATCGGGAAGCTCCCAGTGCGCACCGGATACGAGGTCGGTCCGCTCCTTCCGACCCGACGGTCGGTCGTCGCGGTCGAGGTCGACGCCCCAGCCGGGGATGCGGGCGCGGAGCGCGTCGCGGTCGACGTGGGGGCGGTGCGGCTCTGCGGTGTACGGCATAGCGGGTCTCCTAACCGGCGGACGGGACGACGACGGTCTTGATGCAGTCGTCGAGTTTCGCCGAGAACATGTGATAGCCCTCAGCGATGTGTTCGAGGGGGATGCGGTGGGTGACGATGTCGCTCGGCGTCAGGTGTCCGTTTCGGATGTGCTCGAACAGCCTCGGCCACTGCCGCTTGACCGGCGCCTGATTCGAGCGGATCGTGAGGCCCTTGTTGACCGCGTCGCCGAACTTGATTGCGCTGAAGATCGGTCCGTATGCTCCCATCACCGAGATGTTGCCGCCCTTGCGCACGCCGTCGATCGCCCAGTTCAAGGCGATAGGTGAGCCGCCCTGCAGCTTGAACTTCGCGGCGGTCACGTGCTGGATCAGGTTGCCGTCGGCTTCTGCGCCGACGGCATCGATCGCCACATCCGCGCCCAGGCCATCGGTGATCTTCTTGATGTGCACGACGATGTCGTCGTATTCGCTGAAGTTGTAGGTCTCCGCCTGAGCGAAGTCGCGCGCCATCGCCAGCCGGTAGTCGAGGTGGTCGATCACGATCACCCGTCCGGCGCCCATGAACCAGGCGGACTTGGCCGCGTACAGTCCCACCGGCCCTGCACCGAACACCACGACCGTGTCGCCCTCGTCGATGTCACCGAGTTGCGCTCCGAAGTACCCGGTCGAGCAGGCGTCCGTGAGCAGCAGCGCATCGGTCTCATCGAGCCACTCCGGGATGATCGCGGGGCCGACGTCGGCGAAGGGGACCCGCACGTATTCCGCTTGACCACCGTGGTAGCCGCCGGCGGTGTGCGAGTAGCCGTAGATTCCTCCGACGGCGGTCGCGTTCGGGTTGACGTTGTGGCAGTTCGAATAGAGACCCAGCGAGCAGAAGTAGCACGATCCGCAGTAGATATTGAACGGCACCATGACCCGATCGCCCCGCTTCAGGTTCTGGACGGACGAGCCGACCTCGTGGACGACGCCGACGAACTCGTGCCCGAAGGTGCTGCCGACCCTGGTGTCGGGGAGGAGCCCGTGGTAGAGGTGCAGGTCCGATCCGCAGATAGCAGCGAGAGTCACCCGTACGATCGCGTCGTTCGGGTGCTCGATGCGCGGGATGTCCCGCTCGGTGATGCGGACCTTGTATGGCCCGCGGTACTCCATCGCCTTCATGTCGACCTCCTCGACGGCCCGATCGCGGTGTGCGCATCTCGGGATCCGCTTCTCACGGTAGGTCCGGTCGCCGGCGGACGACACGGCTTGACATCGTTTCCCGCCGAACCCCACCTCGGCTCGCGTACCCTCGTGGCCAGGAGCAGAACCGGGGGATCATCATGGCGCGAGGGAAGCGTCCGCTACGACGTAGCACCATCGTGCTCGTTCTGGCTGTCGCCGCAGCATCCATCGTCGTTCTCGCGATCGTCGTCGCGTTGGCGCTGCAGCCGCGGGAGACGCGCGCCGCGCCCTCACCCGCGCCCGTGCCGTCATCGTCCCCCTCTCCCTCCCCGATCGACCAGAACCCGCAGAACACCGAAGACTACGATCTCGCTGCGCTGCCGGTGGTCGACGTATTCGCGATCGCAGCGACCCTCCCGGTCGACGACGCTCCGCTGGCGCCGCCGCTTCCCATGGTCGCGACGCCCAAGGCGTCTGGGACTCCGCTGTTTCCCGACCCGCATTCTGCGCCGGTCGGAGTACTTCCGGCGCAGCTCACCTTCGACGGCACGACGGTCCCCGTGCTCGAGCGGGACACCCACTGGGCGAAGATCATGCTTTCCGGACGCGCAGGGTATCCGTCCGGCGGGGTGACCGGTCAGCTCACCGCCTGGGTTCGCGCGACCGACGTGGACATCGTCCCCTCCCGAATGAGCGTGAGAGTCAGCCTGAGCACACCGAGCATTCAGATCCTCGACGGCGATGCTGTGGTGTACGAAACGGGGGAGGCGGCGATCGGCTCGCCCGCGACACCCACCCCCATCGGTCGCACGTTCATCATGACCAGCCGAATCGACCCCGAGGCAGGCTTCACGCGCGGCCATCCGATCGTCTACCTCGGCCTGCAGTCCCCGACGCTCGACGGATTCGACGGGCAGGACAACGCGATCACGGCGTTCCATTATCACGACGCGCGTCAGGGTGCGATCTCAAACGGGTGCCTTCGCGTCTCGGCGGAGAGCATCGAGAAACTGGCTGCCCTGCCGTTGGGCACGGCGGTCGTGATCACCGCCTGACCAGCGAGTTGCAGCTCCTGGCGCGAGCGGTGCCCGGCGTTCACGGTTGTCAACGCCTCGAATACCCAGCCACCCGCGAGGGAGAGTCGAAGCGCACGGCAGATCGTCGTGCACCCGGAGGAGGATCCCGTGTACTTCCACGTACAGCGACTCATCAACGACATCGAGCAGGACGAGCCGGATCCCGCTGCCGCCAATGCGCTGCAGGAGGGCCTCGGCGGACAGTTCGGCGAGATGCGCACCATGATGCAGTACCTGTTCCAGGCGATGAACTTCCGGGGAGCCCCCGCGAAGCCGTA
>CAXTLO010000064.1:0-12049 GCA_964244965.1 uncultured Marisediminicola sp. | reverse complement strand
GCTACGAGAGCGAGGAGTCCTACGACCTGATCGACGAGATCATGGAGCACGTCTCGTACGCAGCGATCGATGAGAGCGCCAACCTGGCGCAAGAGCGGGGCGCATACCCGAATTTCGAGGGCTCGCGCTGGTCGCAGGGACTCGTGCCGCTGGACAGCATCGCGCTGACCGAGGCCGACCGCGGCGTGGCGATCAAGGTGAACCGCACCACGCGCCTCGATTGGGATGCGCTGCGCGCCAAGGTCAAGGGAGGGATGCGTAACGCGACGCTCATGGCGATCGCCCCCACCGCATCCATCGGCCTGGTCGCGGGAACGACACCGGGGCTCGACCCGCAGTTCTCGCAGATCTTCAGCCGGGCCACATCGAACGGCAAGTTCCTCGAGGTGAACCGCAACCTGGTGACCGACCTGCAGACTCTCGGCATCTGGGACCAGACCCGCGAGACGATCCTGCGCTCGCAGGGCGACATCCAGAACATCGACGCCATCCCCGACCACGTCAAGGCGACGTACAAGACCAGCTTCCAGCTGTCTCCGTACGCCTTCCTCGAAGTGGCGGCACGTGCCCAGAAGTGGATCGACCAGGCCATCAGTCGCAACATGTACCTCGAGACCCGTGATCTCGGCGACATGATGGACATCTACTTCGCAGCGTGGGAGCGAGGGGTCAAGACCACCTACTACCTGCACATGAAGCCCCGTCACACGGCGGAGCAGTCGACCGTGAAGGTGAACAAGTCGGAGGACGCGAACGGGGGAGCGCGTAAGGGCTTCGGGGCAGCGTCATCCGCCCCCGCGGTGCCGGTCGCACCGTCGGTACCGGTGGAGCGTACCGACACCGCGCCGGCTGGTCCCCGCAAGGGGTTCGGATTCGGGAAGGCGCAGTCATGAACAACGGTTATACCCAGTACGAAGTCCCGGTCGATCCCATGGACGACCTCCAGTGCGACAGCTGCCAGTAGAGCGTTAGGAAGATACAGACATGGGAATTCTCGGAACCGGCCTGCAAGAGGGGCTGCTCCTCAAGCCGATCAAGTACCAGTGGGCGATGGACCTGTACGACCAAGCGGTCGCCAACACGTGGTTCCCCAACGAGATCCAGCTCGGGGAGGACATCGCCGACTTCAAGAAGATGACGGATGAGGAGCGCCACGCGGTCACCTTCCTGATGAGCTACTTCAACCCGAACGAGCTGCTGGTGAACAAGGCGCTCGCGTTCGGTGTGTACCCCTACGTGTCGGCCGCCGAGTGCAGCCTCTACCTCGCGAAGCAGATGTGGGAGGAGGCGAATCACTGCATGTCGTTCGAGTACGTCCTCGAGACGTTCCCGATCGACCGTGACGCCGCCTACAACTCGCACGTCGACATCCCCTCGATGGCCCGCAAGGAGGCCTTCGAGCTGAAGTACATCAAGCGGATGACGGAGAACACCCTCGACATCACCACGACCGAGGGCAAAAAGGACTTCGTCCGCAACCTCGTCGCGTACAACGTCGTGCTCGAGGGCATCTGGTTCTACTCGGGGTTCATGGTGGCGCTGAGCTTCCGTCAGCGGAACCTGCTCCGCAACTTCGGATCGCTCATGGACTGGGTGGTGCGCGACGAGTCATTGCACCTCAAGTTCGGCATCAATCTGATCCTCACGGTGCTCGAGGAGAACCCCGACCTGCAGACGGAGGAGTTCGCCGCCGAGATCAAGCAGATGATCCTCGACGCGGTCGAGATGGAAGAGGAGTACAACCGGGACCTGCTCCCCGGCGGCATCCTCGGCCTCAACGCCAACTACATCAACCAGTACGTGAAGTACCTGGCCGACCGCCGGCTCGAGGAGCTCGGGTTCGACGCGGAGTACAACGTGTCCAACCCGGCGAAGTGGATGGCTGCGGCGAACGACACCCTGCAGCTGGTGAACTTCTTCGAATCGACCAACACCTCGTACGAGTCGAACGCCTCGGCCACGGTAGGCGCACGCTGACCGCAGCAGGCTGAACGCATCGACGATGGGCGCGGATATGCTCCGCGCCCATCGTCGCGTCCGCGGCTTGGATGCGTGATCAGCGCGTCTATCGTGGACGGGTGCCTGTGCGAATCGTGCCCGTCGAATGGTCCGATCCCCGCGCAGAGCGGCTGCGCGAGGAGATGGACCTCGAGATGCGTGCCCGCTACGTCGGCCGCCACGACGACGACCCCGACTTCCCGGCGAAAGCCGATGTCGCCTTCGCGGTGCACCCAAACGACATCGCCGCCGTCCTTCTCGCCGTCGATGATGATGACCAGCCCGTGGCCCACGCGGCCCTCCGGATACTCGGCGGCCGGTTCGAGATCAAGAAGGTGGTGGTGCATCCGTCGCACCGCGGCACCGGCCTCGGCAAGCGAATCCTCTCCGGCATCGAGGATGTGGCTCGCGAACTCGGCGCCGACAGCGTGATCCTGCAGACCGGCGACCGGCAGCCCGAAGCCGTTGCGATGTACGAGCGGGTCGGGTACCGCCGGATCCCCGTCTACGACCCGTATGTACCGATCACCAATTCGATGTGCTTCGCGAAAGACCTGACGTCGGCGGTCTGACTACGCACGTCGACAGGCTGACTACGCAGCCGAAGCACATGCCGGCGGCCGCCCCTGTAGGCGGAACAATCGCCTCTACGGCGCCAATAAGTCCGCCTCAGGTGTATTTCGGAAGGAAGTTCCGCCTATACGGTCAGCTCAGGTGACTGCCCGCGGAAGTCATCCGGGAGCAATGACTCCTCAAGTTCATGCGATATGCCGGGGGCAGGACGATCTGCTCGCTGGGGCGCCGCACCGCCGATGCTCTGGAGCCACTCCCACGTGTCGGCGACGGTCTCGTGCACCGGCCGGCACACCAGACCGTGAGCTTCGGCGCGGGAGGTGTCGCTGGCGTGCATCGCGTCGTGGTCGTCTCCCGGCGGGAGCCAAATCGGTAGCCCGGACCACGGCTGTACGCCGACGCTGAGAAGACGGTCCGGATCGGTCCAGATCAGGTGCGCGTCCGAGCCGGTCACGTCGACGCAGGCCTGCAGTATGTCGGCCATGCTGATGGCCCCACGACGGCTCACCACGTCGATCGGACCCGATACGTCACGCTCTGCACAGGAGAGTGTGAACTGTGCCAGATCCCGCACGTCGATGTACTGGACCGGCAGCTCCGCCGGGCCGGGCGCGAGGACCCGACCACCTTCCGCGATCCGCGTCAACCACCAAGGCAGTCGACCGATGTCCTCGTACGGCCCGAGGATGAGACCCGGACGGATCAGCAGCGAGCGGTCTCCGAACGCTGCGATCACGGCGGCCTCGGCTCCCGCCTTCGCCCGGGCGTACTCGTCGGCATGGTCGTCGTCGGGTGACCCGTCGACTACTGGAGCAGATTCTCCGGCTCCCGCCGGCGCGGGCCACCGGTACACCGACCGGCTGGAGATGTACACGTAGCGTCCCGCTCGCGATGCGAGCAGCGCTGCGGCATCCCTCACCGCGGAGGGTGCCCACGACCAGGTGTCGACCACGAGGTCCCACTCGCCCTCGGCGATGGCGGCGAGCCCGCCGGGAGCTGTGCGATCGCCAACCCGGGAGTCGACCCCAGCGGGCACAGTGCTGTGACCGCGGTTGAGTGCGGTCACCTCCCATCCGCGGGTGATCGCCTCATGGATGATCGCGCGTCCGACGAAGCCGGTCCCGCCGAGGATCAGCATTCTCATGAGTGAAGCCAAGCCGATCGACGACGGTGGCACGAGGGGTTCTGCTCGTGGCAGAGGTCAGCCGCGCTCAACGGGGTGCCATCCGGATCGCCCCGTCGAGCCGGATCGTCTCGCCGTTGAGCATCGGGTTCCGCACGATGTGCTCGACGAGTGCGGCGTACTCGTCCGGTCGGCCCAGGCGAGACGGATGCGGCACCTGCGCGCCGAGCGAATCGCGTGCCTCTTGCGGCAGCGCGGCCAGCATCGGCGTCTCGAACGTGCCGGGGGCAATGGTGACCACGCGGATGAGGTGCTGCGCGAACTCCCGCGCGATCGGGAGGGTCATCCCCACCACCCCGGCCTTCGAGGCCGAGTACGACGCCTGCCCGATCTGCCCGTCGAACGCGGCGACCGAAGCGGTGTTGATGATCACCCCGCGTTCCTCCCCGACCGCATCGAGCGCTGCCATCGCTACGCCCGCGAGACGGATCACGTTGAACGTGCCGACGAGGTTGACACGGATGACGCGCTCGAAGTCGTCGAGGAGCTGCGGGCCGGAGCGTCCGACGACCCTCGCGGCGAAGCCGATGCCCGCGCAGTTGACCACGATGCGGAGCGGACCGAGCCCGGTAGCGACCTCCACGGCCGCATCGACCGCGCCCGGATCGCTTACGTCGGCAGGAGCCCAGGCGAACTGGTGCAGCGCCGCCACATCCGCCCCGGCCGGTCCGGGGAGATCGACGATCACGACCCGCGCGCCCTCGGCGTCGAGTCGCTGGGCCGTGGCGAGTCCGAGACCTGACGCTCCGCCGGTGACGAGGGCGACGGAGCCGGCGATCTCCACTACAGCCTCTCGATTATGGTCGCGTTGGCCATGCCGCCACCTTCGCACATGGTCTGCAGACCGAAGCGTCCTCCGGTCGCCTCGAGGGTGCCGAGCATCGTCGTGAGCAGACGGGCGCCGGATGCCCCGAGCGGATGACCGAGGGCGATCGCGCCCCCGCGCGGGTTGACCCGGTCGGGATCGGCGTGCAGCTCCTTCAGCCATGCGAGCGGTACGGGCGCGAACGCCTCGTTGACCTCGAAGGTGTCGATGTCATGGATCCCGAGCTGCGCGCGGCTCAGGATGCGCTTGGTGACGGGGATGATGGCGGTCAGCATCTCGATCGGGTCGGCGCCACCGACCGCGAAGTCGCGGAACCGCGCGCGCGGAGTGAGTCCGAGCAGGGCCGCTCTCTCCTCGCTCATGATCAGCACCGCTGCGGCCCCGTCGGTGAGTGGCGACGAATTGCCCGCCGTGATCCGCCAGTCGATCTCGGGGAAGCGCTCGGCCACCGCGTCGTCCACGAATGCCGGCGCGAGCTGGGCGAGGGACTCCACCGTCGTGCCCGGTCGCACCGTCTCGTCGCGGTCGGGCGCCGTGCCCACGGGCACGATCTCCGCTGAGAAGTCGGATGCTGCGGCGAGCCGATGTGAGCGAGCGGAGAAGTCGTCGAGCTCGTCCCGTTCGAGGTTCCAGCGCGCGGCGATGAGCTCGGCGGAGATACCCTGCCCGACGAGCCCGCCCGGGTAGCGGGCAGCGACCGCCGGACCGTACGGATCCTCGCCGGATGTGGCGAGCCCGATGGGATTCCGGCTCATCTGCTCGACCCCGCACGCGATGACGACGTCGTACGCGCCGGCGATGACGCCCTGCGCAGCGAAGGCCACCGCCTGCTGACTCGATCCGCACTGGCGATCGATCGTCGTGGCGGGCACCGACTCGGGAAACCCGGCTGCCAGTACGGCGTTGCGGGTGATGTTCACCGATTGGCGACCCACCTGCGACAGACATCCGCCGATCACGTCATCGATGAGCGCGGCGTCGAGGTCGCTCCGCTCGATCAGCGCCTTCAGCGTCTGGGCGAGGATGTCGACCGGGTGGAGGTCGGCGAGGCGGCCGCCGGCCTTGCCTCGTCCGGAGGCGGTGCGCACGGCGTCGACGATGACGGCGGAGGTCATCGTCCGACTCTACGCGCCGCCTTCGCGGCTTTCGACTGGTGGCGGTGCCGGGCGGAAGACACGTACGCGCAGGGCGAACGCGTCGGTGCGGATAGTTCGCTCACTTGGTGACAACGCCGGTCGAGGGGTGACACGATGGACAGTCGCCCGTTCCTCAGCGACCCGGCGACCCGCCGACCGCGCGGGCCCACGATCGCCCGCCCTTCCCCACCCGCGCCCGCTGACGTGCCGGAACATCAGCTACTGCCGGAGGCTCCCATGACCGAGACCATTAATAGTTCCGCTGTCACACGGGCGGATGCCGGGGTGGAGCGCATCGGCAGGCAGGATCTGACGATCATCGCGGTGCTCCTCGTCTCAGCGTTCGTCATCGTGCTGAACGAGACGATCATGAGCGTCGCCATCCCCACGATCATCGAGGACCTCCGCATCACGGCGAGCGCCGGTCAGTGGTTGTCGACCGGCTTCATCCTCACCATGGCGGTGGTCATCCCGGTCAGCGGGTTCCTCATCCAGCGGTTGACCAGCCGCACGCTCTTCGCGTTCGCGCTCGGGTCCTTCAGCGTCGGCACGCTGATCGCCGCGCTCGCGCCGACCTTCCCCGTGCTGCTCACCGGCCGCGTCGTGCAGGGCATCGGGGCCGCTGTCATCATCCCGTTGCTCATGACCACGGTGATGACGATCGTCCCCGCGTCTCGGCGCGGCGCGATGATGGGCAACATCTCGGTCGTGATCTCCGTCGCTCCTGCGCTCGGCCCCACCGTCTCCGGCGTGATCCTCAGCGGGCTGCCGTGGCCGTTCATCTTCTGGTGCGTGCTGCCGATCGCCCTCGCGGGCCTGCTGCTCGGCCTGCGTTTCATGCGCAACGTCGGCGAGACGCGTGACGTACCCATCGACTGGATCTCGATCCCGCTGTCCGCGGTCGGATTCGGCGGACTGGTCTACGGGCTGAACGCCGTGGGCGAGGGTGCATCCGAAGGTGAGATCTCGTGGATCGCGGTCGCCGTCCCCGTCGCGGTGGGCGGGGTCGCCCTGCTTCTCTTCCTGCTCCGCCAGGCGCGCCTGCAGCGGACCGACCGCGCGCTGCTCGACTTGCGCGCGTTCCGCTCCCGGGTCTTCACCGCTTCGGTGGTGACCGGGTCGCTCGCCTTCCTCGGTCTCCTGGGCACCGCCATCCTGCTGCCGATCTACCTCCAGCAGGTGCTCGGCGTGAGCCCGCTGCAGACCGGGTTGATCGTGCTTCCCGGCGGACTGCTGATGGGCGCGCTCGGCCCGGTCGTCGGACGCATCTACGACCGCGTCGGTCCGCGTCCGCTGCTCATCCCCGGGCTCGGGGTCGCGACGGTCGCGTTCCTGCTGCTCGCTACGGTGACGGAATCGACTCCGATCTGGCAGGTGCTCGGCGGGCACGTCCTGCTGAGCTTCGGCCTCGCCACGGTGCTGCCTTCGGTGTTCACCGCAGGCCTGTCGGCGGTGCCCCGCCGCTACACCTCCTACGGCAGCGCGATCTTCGCGACCGTGCAGCAGTTGGGCGGCGCCGCGGGCACGGCGCTCGCCATCGCGCTGTACGCTATCGGCTCCGCCGCGGCGGGCACCGGCGACGTCGCCGCACAGGCGGCCGGCACGCGGCTCGCGTTCCTCGTCAGCTCCGGTGTCTTCGTGGTCGCGTTCGGCGTCGCCTTCTTCGTGCGCCGGGTTCCGGAGGAATCAGCCGTCGAGCTGTCGGCGGCTGATTCTCCGAGATCCGTCGGGTAGGGCTCCAGGACTCGACACACGCGCCGACCCGATGCCCCCGCCGGCGTCAGGCGGACGTCACCTCGAGTTCGACGACCGCCCACGAGAGCGCGGGGAGAGTCAGCGTCATCCGGGATCCGTCTACTGCGACCCCGTCGAGGCGACGCAGTCCGACCCGGTCCTGCGCGTCCTCCGTGTTCGCGGTGAAACGGTCGCCGCCCTCGGGGACGTCCAGTACCTCGGCGCGGGTGATGCGTCCGCCGGTGAACCCGTGCAGCGCGACCTCCACGTCCGCGGCTTCATCCAGCCCACGATTGGCGAGGAACAGCGCGACGCGGCCGTTCTCCTCATCCCAGGTCGCGCTGACATCGACGAGGTCGGCATCGCCGAACTTCGGGGTGTCCACGCGGTCTGAGACGACTGCGGTGCGGAGGATCTGACCCCGGGCGAGCTCCGCCATCCGTGCGAATGGCCAGAAGATGGACTGGCGCCAGGCCGGTCCGTTCTCCTCGCTGCGGATCGGCGCGATGATGTTGACCAGCTGAGCCTGATTGGCGATCTTGACCCGGTCGCCGTGCCGGAGCAGCGAGTTCAGCAGCGTGCCCACGACGACGGCATCGGTGACGTTGTAGGTGTCTTCGATGAGGCGCGGGTGCTCCTTCCACGACTTGCTCACGTTGTGCGGCTGGTCGTCGGTATCGAGTCCGGTCTGGTACCAGACGTTCCACTCGTCGAAGGAGAGGTGCACATCCTTCTTGTGCTTGCCCTTGGCCTTCACGGCGTCGACGGTGGCGACCACGGACTCGATGAAGTAGTCGGTGTCGACGGATGTCGCGAGGAAGCTGAGGGCGTCGCCATCGAACTCCTGGTAGTAGGCGTGCATCGAGACGTAGTCGACCTCGTCGTACGCGTGACTGAGCACCGTGTGCTCCCACGCTCCGAAGGTCGGCATGCCCGAGCCGGAGCTGCCGACGGCGACCAGCTCGATGTCCGGGTCGACGAAGCGCATCGCCTTCGCCGCCTCCTGCGCGAGGCGTCCGTATTCGTCGGCGGTCTTGTGGCCGATCTGCCAGGGTCCGTCGAGCTCGTTGCCCAGGCACCAGAGGCGGATGTCGAACGGGTCGGCCGACCCGTTCGACTTGCGCAGGTCGGATAGATAGGTTCCGCCAGGGTGGTTGGCGTATTCGACCAGCTCGCGTGCGGCGTCGACACCTCTCGTACCGAGGTTCACCGCCTCCATCACTTCGGTGCCGGCGAGCTTCGACCACTCGACGAACTCATGCAACCCGAAGGCGTTGGTCTCGATCGTGTGCCATGCGCCGTCGAGGCGCCGTGGGCGCCTGTCGACCGGACCCACGCCGTCCTCCCAGTTGTACCCGGAGACGAAGTTGCCGCCTGGGTACCGGATGACGGTGGCCCCGAGTTCCTTGGTGAGGGCGAGCACGTCTTTCCTGAACCCGCTCTCGTCGGCCTCCGGGTGACCGGGCTCGAAGATGCCGGTGTAGACGCAGCGGCCCATGTGTTCGACGAAGGAGCCGAAGATCCGGCGCGGGACCTCCCCGATGGTGAAGTCGCGGGCGAGGGTGATGCGGGCGGTGGACATGCGGCTCCTGTCGGACGGGGTGGATCTCGGCGGGCTCGATCGGCGGACTGCGGGGCTCGGTCGGCGGACGGTGGTGCTCGATCGGGCGGATTGTGGTGCTCGATCCGCGGGTCGCGGTGCTCGATTGGCGGATGGTGGTCGATCAGCGTGAAGGGATCAGGTGCCGCCGAGGCCGGTCGTGGAGATCCCCTTGATGATCTGGCGCTGGAAGAACAGGAACACGATGATCAGCGGAAGGGCCGCCAGTATGGACGACGCCATGTTCTGCGCGTACTGCACGCCGAACGCGCTCTTCACGGTCTGGAGGCCGACCGGCAAGGTCATCAACGAGGTGTCGTTGATGACGAGGAACGGCCACAGGAAGTTGTTCCATGCCCCGATGAACACGAAGATCGACACCGCAGCGAGGATGGGGCGCGACAGCGGCAGCACGATCGACCAGAACACGCGTAGCCGGCTCGCCCCATCGACGCGTGCTGCCTCTTCCAGTTCGATGGGCACCTGGTCGAAGAACTTCGTGAGGATGAAGACCATGGCGGGAGCCACCACCTGCGGGAGGATCAGACCGAGGTAGGTGTCGACGGTGCGGAAGGCGAGAGCCTGATAGAAGAGGGGAATGATCAGCACCTGCGGCGGTACGACGATCGCGGCGACGATCAGGGTGTACCAGACGCGTCGACCGGCGAAGTCGAGCCGAGACAGCGCGTAGGCGGCGAGCGCGCTGGTCGCGACCGTGATCACCGTGATGATGACGGTGGTGATGATGCTGTTGATCGTCCAGAGCGGGATGTTCCCCTCCCCGAGCACCCGCGCATACGCATCGAGCGTGAACCCGTTCTCGGGGATCCAGGACGCCGAGCTTGCCGCATCCGTCTCGGACTTGAGGCTGGTCACCAGCGCCCAGGCGATGGGGAGCAGCCAGGTGATGGCCAGCAGGATGAGGATCGCGAAGGCGACGATCCGGGCGGGACCGAACGGCCGTTCCCCGGGGCGATGGCCGCGGGTACCGCCGGTCGGACGGGCGTCGTCGGTGACGGTATCCGGGCGAGCGAGGACATCGGTCATGTCAGTGCCCCTTCCGTGAGGTCGCTCGCAACTGCACGAGCGAGATGATGATGATGAGGGCGAAGAAGACGTAGGAGATCGCGGATGAATACCCGAAGCGGTATCCCGTGAAGCCGGTTTCGAAGATGTACACCACGGCCGACCTCGTGGAGGGCGTGATGGCCTGATTCAACATGATGTAGATCTGGTCGAAGACCTTGATGGATGCCAGTACCTGGAGGATCAGGATGAGCACCGTGGTGGGCGCCAGCTGCGGGATGGTGATCGAGACGAGCTGACGCCACTTGTTCGCACCGTCGAGCGCGGCGGCTTCGTACTGCTGATCGGGGATGTTCTGCAGCGCAGCGAGATAGAGCAGGAAGTTGAAGCCGACCGTCCACCAGACGGTGGTGATGACGATGGCGATCATCGAGACCTGCGGATCTTGCAGCCAGGCGACGGGAGCGATGCCGAGAGCCCCGAGGCCGGCGTTGATCACCCCGAGCGACGGGTTGTACATCCAGGCCCAGATCAGCGAGACGACCGCCGACGCGAGCAGGAACGGCATGAAGAAGCTCAACCGCCAGAGCCATTGCGCCGGCAGTCCCATTTGAACCAGCAGCGCCATCACCAGCGCCACGAGTACCAGAGGCACGGTGGACAGCAGGGTGAACCAGAGGGTGTTGAGGATCGCCCCCCACATCTGACCGTCGGCGAAGGCTTCGGCGTAATTGGCGAACCCGATGAGTTCCCCGCCGTTGCCGGTGAGCGACTGGTCCGTGAAGCTCAGGTATATCCCGTGCAGCACCGGCCAGACGAGGAAGAGCAGGAACAGCACCAGGAACGGCGCCATGAACGCGTACCCGGCGCCGCTTTTGCGGCTCGCGCGTCGCGGGGCGGTGGCTGCGTCACGGGCAGCGGGGCCCGCCGCGGCGACCGCGCGGTTGCCCACGTGGGATGTCGTCATCGGTATCTCCTCGAGATGTGAGCGGATCAGACGGGGCTGGGCTTGGCCAGCAGGGCATTGATGGAGTTTCGGAAGCCCTGGATGCCGGCGAGCGGATCGGCGCCGCTGAGCAGCACCGGTTGGAGGTTCTGGCCGAAGACGTTCTGGAAGTCCGAGCCCGATCCGGTGAACCAGGCGACGGGGTCGTAGTTCACGATCTCGGTGATGTTGACGTAGTCCGCCTGCGGCTCGAGCCCCGCATACTCTGGCTCCTCCGTCACGGGCAGGTAAGTCGGCACGTGACCGGCGCCGGCCCAGTCGAACGAGCCCTTCAGGATGTCGCTGACCATCTTGTAGACGTCGCGGCGTTTGGTCTCGTCGGGGTTGTCCTGGTGAGGCAGCACGAAGGAGTGGGAATCGGCGTAGGCGG
This sequence comes from uncultured Marisediminicola sp., assembly GCA_964244965.1. Classification (GTDB taxonomy): domain Bacteria; phylum Actinomycetota; class Actinomycetes; order Actinomycetales; family Microbacteriaceae; genus Marisediminicola. Next base: position 597 of record CAXTLO010000064.1, on the reverse strand, counting down.
CAGGCGTGCCGAACAGGTTTGGGATCGGCATCGCGCCGAGTGGGATGTCAGCACCCTGCGCGGTGGGCACCTCCCACACCCCGGAGAAGAACATGCCCGTATTGCCGCCGGCGAACTCGGCGACCGCCGTGGCGTAGTCCCCGCGGGAGGTGGCGATGTCGTCGTCGAGGATCTGCTTGATGAACTCGAAGGCGGACACGGCAGCCTCGTCGTCCATCTCGATCTCGCCGCCTTCGGGAAGCTCCATGGTCGCGCCATGCTGCAGGTAGAAGGTGTACCAGAGTCGCCAGAGTTGAGCGCCGTCGTTCAGGTAGCCGTACGACACCGCTCGTCCTCCGGTGACTTGCTGCATGGAACGGGCCACCTCGATGAACTGCTCGGGCGAGGTCATCTCGACCAATTTGCCGTCGCCGTCGAGCACCCCCGCCTGCTCGGCGATGTCGGTGTTGTACATCAGCAGGAACGGGTGGATGTCTAGAGCGATCGAGTAGAGATTCTCGCCGGAGAACCCCTTCTCCCAGACGAGCTCGGGGAAGTCGCTTTCCGTGACGCCGAACTCCTCGAGCAGGCCGGTGTCCCAGGGGTCGAGCAGCCCGC
>CAXTLO010000063.1:0-12132 GCA_964244965.1 uncultured Marisediminicola sp. | reverse complement strand
GCGCAGCTCGAGGGGAGCAAGACCTTCGCGAAGCGGATCATGGATGCCGCGGGCGTTCCCACCGGGCGGGCGACGAGGTGCGGCACCCTGGCCGAAGCGGTGGAGGCGATCGACGCACTCGGCGCGCCGCACGTCGTCAAGGCGGATGGGCTTGCCGCCGGCAAGGGAGTGCTCGTCACCGGCGATCGCGATGCGGCGATCGCGCACGCCGAGTACTGGCTCAGTCACGGCGGTGTGCTGGTGGAGGAGTTCCTCGACGGCGAGGAGGTGTCGCTGTTCCTGCTCAGCGACGGCACCACGGTGTTGCCGCTGTCCCCCGCGCAGGACTACAAGCGCCTGCTCGACGGCGACGAGGGCCCGAACACCGGCGGGATGGGCGCCTATTCGCCGCTGCCCTGGTTGCCGGAGGGCTTCATCGACGAGGTGATCGAGACCATCGCGCTGCCGACCGTGCGCCAGCTCGCCGCCGAGCAGACCCCGTTCATCGGCCTGCTCTACTGCGGGCTGGTCGTGACCGGCGACGGCGTGCGGGTCATCGAGTTCAACGCACGGTTCGGCGATCCGGAAACGCAGGTCGTGCTGCCGCGGATGCTTGCACCGCTCAGCACGATGATGGTCGCCGCAGCTACCGGCACTCTCGGGTCGCTGCCCCGTCCACAGTTCTCGGACGATGTGGCGGTCACCGTCGTCGTCGCGAGCGAGGGCTACCCCGACACCCCCGAAACCGGACGCGCGATCACCGGTCTGGATGATGCCCGCGCGATCGAGGGCGTGACGATCGCCCACGCCGCGACTGCTCGCAGCGGCGACCAGCTCGTCGCGACGGGCGGTCGGGTGCTCAGCGTCGTCGCGACGGCGCCCGACTTCGATGCGGCTCGGGAGAGGGTCTACCGCGCCCTCGACCGCATCCACCTCGAGGGTTCGCAGTACCGGCGCGACATCGCGGAGAAGGTCGCGCGCTAGGCGCGGAGAACGCCCGCCGCCCCTTCGGGCTGCGGGCGTTCATCACGAGCAGGAATCAGCGTTCGCTCGCGTCGAGCTGGGTGCCGAGCACGCGGAACATATCGTCGACCAGCACCTGGTACTCGTCGCCGTTGTCCTGTCGCACCTCGACCTCGAAAGCGGCGCCGTCGTCATTTGAGCGATCGACGTCCACGACGGTTCCCTCGCCGACTGCGGACACGGCCGCTTCCCCGGCGCGAGACGACTCGTCGGCGGTGATGGCGCCCTCGGGTGCCCTGCTCGCCGAATCCCCGTCGGAGCGCTCTGCCGAATCGTCTCCGCCGACCACGATCGCGCGGTCGAGTGCCGAGTCGAGCAGGAGATCGACCTCTCGACCGTCGGGCAGCTGCACCTCCAGCTCGAACCCGCCATCGTCGGAGCGTTCGACATCCGTCACGCTGCCCTCACCGAACTCGCCGAGAGCGGTCTCAACCACGCGATCGAGCTGACGAGCGCTCAGCCGGTCTTCGTCGTCATCCCAGCCGCCGAGCGCCGCCCCGCCTAGGAGTACGAGCGCGATCGCGCCCGCTCCGATCCAGGTGGACCGGCGTCGGCGGAAGGGCTTCTTCGCAGCCGGAACGGCGGTCGCGGTGTACTGCCGGGTGGAGTCGCTTTGTTCTGCGGGCTCGTAGCCGGGTGTCGCTTCCGCGGACGCCCGCGGGGTGACGGCGGGCGGGGTGTCGCGTGCCTCATCGCGGGCGGAGTTGCTGTCGGAGCCGGTGATGTCATTCATGTCTGTGAGTCCTCGTGGTTGCGGCGAGGCGAATTCCCCGCTCATGCACTCACGATCCCGCGCGGGCACTGAAGCTCACCTGAAGCAACCTGAAGGGCGCTTCAGGTTGCTTCAGGGAGCGGAGCGAGGCAGCTCGACCACGAAGCGCGCTCCGCCCAGGGGAGACGCCGAGGTCGAGACCGACCCGCCGTGTGCTCGGGCGATCTCCGCGACGATCGCGAGACCGAGGCCGCTTCCCCCTGCGTCCCTCGACCGCGCCTCGTCGAGCCGCACGAAGCGCTCGAACACGCGGGACCGCTCCCGCTCGGGCACGCCCGCCCCGTCGTCATCCACCATCACCCGCACGACAGCACCCGACTCCTCGACGCCGATCGATACGGCCGTCGATGCGTGCCGAATGGCGTTGTCGACGAGGTTGCGCAGGGCACGCGCGAGCATCCGCGCGTCGCCGGTTGTGCGACCGGCACCGATCGACGCGCCAGAGACCGCCACCTCGCCGGCGGCGCGCACACGCACGACTTCGGAGAGCGCGAGGTCGTCGAGGTCGACGGGATGGCGCGCGAGCGTCTCGGCACGCTCGTCGAGCCGGGCGAGAAGCAGCAGCGACTCCACGAGATCCTGGAGCCGCGCCCCCTCCGCGAGCACGGTCTCGATGAGTTCCGGGGTGGTCACCGTGTCCGGATGCGCCCGTGCCACCTCGGCGAGCTGACGGATGGAGGCCAGCGGCGAGCGCAGCTCGTGCGAGGCGTCGGACACGAACTGGCGTTGCGCGCGTTGGGCACGCTCGAGCCTGTCGAGCATGTCGTTCATGGTGGCGGCGAGCCGTTCGATCTCGTCGCCCGTGCCCGACTCGGCAACCCGATGGGACAACTCGTCCGCGCCGATGGCCGCGACCTCGCCCCGAATGCGCTCGACGGGGGAAAGCGCTCGACCCACCACGACTCTGGTGGTGAGCCAGATGAAGAAGATCGCCACAGGCACGACGATCATGAGCAGTAGCGCGACGGTGCCCGTGGCGCTCGACACCTCATCGAGCGACGCCCCCACGACGACCTGGTACTGCTCGCCGTCGATCTCGAGGCTTTCGCTCACGACGACGTACTCCTCCCCGCCGAGCAGCGTGATCACGTCCCTCCCGGGACGAGGCACGGGCAGTTCAGTGTCGCCGTCTGTCGAATCGACCACTCCCGCGGGTCCGACGAGCTGGACGATGTCGTCGTCGAACCCATCGTCGGGAAGCACGGCGTCGCCGGATCCCTCGATGCGCTCAGCGATAGCCGATGCGTCTCGCGTTATCGCGCTCTGCACGCCGAACTCGAGGGCCGAGTCGACGACCCCGATGAAGCCGAGCGAGCCCAGGACGAGCGCTCCTCCGGCGACGGCGACGGCGCCGAGAGCAGCCCGATTGCGCACGGATCTCGGGAGTAGCGACCTCCGCTTCCGCTCGCGGCCCGTCAACTCAGCCCCCGTCCGCGGCGAAGCGGTAGCCGGAGCCCCGGATCGTTTCGATCGCCCGTCGGCCGAACGGCCGGTCGAGCTTGGAACGCAGATGACCGATGTACACCTCGACGATGTTGGGATCCCCCTCGAAGTCGAAGTCCCAGACGTTGCCGAGGATGTCGCGCTTCGAGACCACCTCGCCCTTGCGCCGCAGCAGGAACTGCAGCACCGCGGTCTCCCGCGAGGTCAGCTCGACCTCCGCGTCGCCTCGCCAGGTGCGTCGAGAAGCAGGATCGAGGCGCACGTCGCCCGCCGCGAGCACCACGGGCCGGTCTCGCACCGCTCGGCGGTTGAGTGAGCGCAGCCGTGCCACCAGCACGGCGAACGCGAACGGCTTCACGAGGTAGTCGTCAGCGCCGGTGTCGAGGCCCTCGATCTCGTCCCACTCGCCGTCTTTGGCGGTGAGCATGAGCACCGGCGTCCAGTTCTTCTCCCGGCGGAGCGTCTCGAGCACGCGGTACCCGCTCATCCCCGGCATCATGATGTCGAGCACGACGACGTCGTACTCGTTCTCTCGCGCGAACCATAGACCGTCGATTCCGTTGTGGGCGAGGTCGACGGCGATGCCCTCGGCCTCGAGACCCCTGCGGATGCCAGCCGCGAGGCGCTCCTCGTCATCGACCACGAGCACGCGCATATCTCACTCCATAGGATTCGGGATGTCGTGCCCAGTGTGGCGGCCGTCACCTGAAGCGGGACTGAAGCCGTACCGCGGTTCTCCTGCCCCGTCTCCGACATCCTCCCCTGCGTCGACTCGCCGGCAGTCGATGACGAGGGGTGCCGACTGCGAAGCTCGCGGAATGGGAGAATCGCGCCGTGACCGATCTCCCCGGCTGGACCCACCTCTACTCCGGCAAGGTGCGCGACCTGTACACATCGCCGGAGCAGCCGGGGCGGATGCTGGTGGTGGCGAGCGACCGCGTCAGCGCATTCGACCACGTTCTCGAGCCCGCCATCCCCGGCAAGGGAGCCCTCTTGACCCGGCTCAGCCGCTGGTGGTTCACCCGCCTCGATGGCGTACCCAATCACGTCGTCGATGATCACGGCGATCTCGGGCTGCCGCCGGATGTCGCCGACCGGGCGATGCTGGTGGCTCAGCTCGAGATGTTCCCGATCGAGTGCGTCGTGCGGGGCTGGCTGACCGGATCGGGCTGGCTCGAATACCAGCTCAGCCAGAGCGTCTGCGGCATCCCCCTCCCCTCCGGGTTAAGGGACGGCGACCGCCTGCCCGACCCGATCTACACCCCCGCCTACAAGGCGCCACTCGGTCAGCACGACGAGAACATCTCCTACGCGCGCACGGTGGAACTGGTCGGCGAGCCCACCGCCAGCGTGCTGCGCCAGCTCAGCATCGAGATCTTCGCTCGGGCGGCCGCGATCGCCGAGGAACGCGGGCTGATCCTCGCCGACACCAAGTTCGAATTCGGCCGGCATGCCGATACCGGCTCGGTCACCCTCGGAGACGAAGTGCTCACCAGTGACAGCAGCCGGTACTGGGACGCCGATGCCGGAGCGGCGGGCACCAGCTTCGACAAGCAGATCGTGCGGGACTGGCTCGCCGAGAACTGGGACCGCTCGGGTGACCCTCCCGCCCTGCCCGACGAGATCGTGCAGCGCACCGCCGCGCGGTATGGGGAGCTCATCGATCGCCTGACCGGCGAATAAAGGCACAGCTCACTGCGTTGACACGGCCATGAGCGACCTGTTGCCAGCCACGACCGCGATGGGAGCGGTGACCCTGTTCGTCAGCGACCTCGACACGATGTTGGCGTACTACCGCGACGGCGTGATGCTCGACGTGCTGTCGGCGACGGATACCGCGGTCACCCTCGGTCGCGGTACGACGCCCGCGGTGGTGCTCGAGCACCGGCCTGCGCTCGCGCCAGCAGCACTCGGATCCGCGGGCCTGTTTCACACCGCAATCGTGTTCGAGTCGCAGGCGGCACTGGCCGCCGCCGTGTACTCGGTCGCGACCCTGGCACCGGGCACGTTCACCGGATCGGCCGACCACCTGGTCAGCCAGGCGTTCTACTTCACCGACCCCGAGGGCAACGGAGTGGAGCTCTACTGGGATCGGGAGCGCACCGCATGGAGCTGGGCACACGGCCGGGTGGAGATGGCGACACTGCGGCTCGACCCGAACCGGTTCCTCGCCGAGCATCTCACCGAAGCGCCTGTGACGGATGCCGCGGCATCCGTCGGTCACGTGCACCTGAGCGTCGGAGACATCGATGCGGCGCGCGAGTTCTATGTGCACCGCCTCGGCTTCGACACCACCGCGGAGCTGGGCGATTCCGCACTGTTCGTCAGCGCCGGCGGCTACCACCACCACATGGCGATGAACACCTGGGGCAGCCGTGGCGCCGGGCCGCGTGCGCGCTCGCTCGGACTCGGTCGGGTCGACATCGTCTTGCCCGGACTCGATGACGTGGGTGGACTCCGGGAGCGGATGACGCACCACTCGGTCCCCGTGCGAGACGACGGCCGAACCCTCTCCTTCGACGATCCGTGGGGCAACGTGATCCAGGTCGGCATCGACCGCGCGCGTCAGCCCAGCGTGCCGCGGTGACCCGGTTCACGCGGGTCGCGGCCCTGCCAGGATCTGCCGTGCTCTACGCGCAGGCACGTGACGTGCGCCGCCGCACACCGGTGTTGCCCGACGCCGCGCAGCCGTGGACGGGCGAGCACTCCGGACCGGATCCCGTGCGACTCGTGGTGATCGGCGACTCGACCGCCGCGGGCGTCGGCGCACCGACCCAGCACGAGGCACTTCCCGGCTGGTTCGCGCACGAGATCGATCGACGCTGGGGACGCGGCACCCGGTGGACCGCGGTCGGAGCCAACGGCGCGACATCCCGCGATGTGCTCACGGACTTCATGCTGGATGCGATGGCCGATCCGTTCGACCTCGCTCTACTGACGATCGGCGCCAACGATGCGCTGAAACTCCGGTCCGCGCGAGCATTCGCCGACGACGTGCGCACGATCGTCGATCTGCTGCGCGCAAGGAACCCGCACGCCTGGATCATGGTCTCGCTGCTGCCGGCGTTCGAGCACTACACCCTGCTCCCTCAGCCGCTACGCCGCACCCTCGCGCGTCACGCTCGCGCGCTCGACGACGCGGCGCGGGCGGAACTGGTCGGACTGCACCGGGTCGCGGTGATGCCACCGCCGCCGCCGTACACCGACGACTTCTTCGCCTCGGACCGCTTCCATCCCGGGCCCGAGGGCTACCGCCTCTGGGCCGAGTACGACTTCGACTCGGCGCCGGAGCTTCGGCTCTGAGGTCGACCGTGTGACGCAGCCGTTCGCCGAGATCGCTGAGCCCTGTGGACAAGTCCGCATTGAGGCGACGGTGAGCTATGTTCGCAGTGGAGCCGACCTCCCATCACCTCAGCGGCGTTGATCCCGAGTCATCGGAAAGTGCTTCGACGGCACGACAGCCATGAAGGAGACGAACAATGACCGACCATCCGTCACGGCCCCGCGATCTTCCGTCTTCGGCCGGCGCAGCCCCCGAGGCTGCGCACGGTAAAGCGTCCTATCCGAGCGAGTTCCACGTTGCGACACCAACCGAGGGCTCTGTGGTGGTGCCGCCGGGGTACAGCGTCCTGCCGATCGTTCCGCGCGTTCTCATCGCACCTAGCAGCACCCACGACGGGATCGTTCTCGCCTCTCTGGGCAAGCGCATCGGTGCCGCTGCGGTGGACCTCGTATTCAGTTGGATCCTCTTGGGCCTGACTATCAACCTGTTCGGCTGGGGCGTCACGCAACTGCTTCTCTCCCTCTTCGGATCGGCACGCTTGAGCGGGCCGGCGGGAGTCGTGGTCCCCCTGACCCCTGTTGTGCTCGTCTTCGGGTCACTGCTCCTCGTTACGGCACTGACCGGTCGTTCTCTCGGCAGGATGTTGGTCGGGCTACGGGTGGTGAAGGAGACCAGCTACCGAATGCCGGGGTGGAATGCTCTGGGCCGAGGCGCGACTCTCTTTCCGGCGTTCGTGTTTTGGCCGTATGCCCTCCTGCTGATTCTGTCGATCTCAATCTTCGACAAATCGGAGCGGCTTCGCGGGTGGCACGACCTGGCCGGTGGAACCGTCGTGGTCGATACCAGGGCGGGCGTAGACCCCAAGTACGACAACGGGCCCTTCGAACCCCCGGTCCGTCTGGCATGACGCTCACCCGAGTCCGGATCACCTCAGCTGCCAGGGCTGCCGTCACGACCGCCGCGGCGTTCACCCTGCTGCTGACCGGGTGCAGCACCGCGCCGTCGAACGGGGAGGAGACCACGACGACCTCCGGGGGCGACTTCTGTAGTGACTACGAGGAGGCAGGGGGATCAGGCGCGACAGTCGGTCCGGTGCAGGTCTGGCTCGGGCGCGACGAGGTGCTGGCCGACGTACGAGTGCGCCTCGGGGCGATGAATGCCGTCGCTCCGCCCTCCGAAGTCGAGGCTGAGTGGAACGCGATGAAGTCGCACTACGAGAATATCGAAGCTGACTTCGAGGCAGCGGATCCGAGCGGCCCCACGCTCACTGACAGCGAGGGCCAGCCCCTCGTCGGCAAATACGCCGACGCGACCTCAACCGTCAAGAGCGACTACGAAGCGGTTACCGACTACTACTTCGCGACCTGCTGATACGACCACCGGCTTCTCAGCGTTCGATCGGCGTGGTCAAGTGGCGGACGTGGGCATCCCATTCGCGTCTTCGTCACCGCGATCGGCGTCTCGGCTCGCACCCCACCATCCGCTGCGTTTGCGAGAATCGCCCACTGAGGCGGGATCAGGTGCTGAGCGAGCCGCGCACGATCGAGTCGCCGGAGTGCGCGGGGTCGCCGTCGAGCTGTTCGCGCGAGACGTCGACCACCGGATAGTCGGCGAGCTCCACCCCGTCGGGCAGCGCGAATCGCCCCTCGGCACCGTCGAGCACGCCGAGGCTGATCAGCCCGGTCGAGTCCTCCGACAGCAGCCACACCTCGCGGTAGCCGTCGGAAGCGGCAGCCGCTGCATCGACCCTCACACGGATGTCGCGCCCGCCGCCGACGGACTCCTCGAGTGCCGCGTCACCGGACGCGCCCTCCCAGCCGGGCAGAGCGTCGAGCCTGGCGGTCGCGAGCACCTGATCGGCGACGCGCTGCTGGACCCCGATGGTGACCGCGGTCGCGATGGCGGCGACCGCGGCCGCCGCGGCGACTAGGGCGATCCACGAGCGTCGGCGGGCCCGTCGACCGTGCGCTCGCACAGAACCAACCTGCGCAGAACCAGCGACATCCGCGCTGAGTCCGAGTTCGGCGCTAATGCGCGACCACACGACAGGGCTCGGTGCGCCGAGCGCGTCATCCGGCCCCCCAGATCGTGCGAGATCCGTCACGCGTCGGAGACTTGCCAGCTCTGCGCGGCACTCCGGACATTCGGCGATGTGAGTGGCTGCGGATGCGGGCACGTCGACGTCGTCCATCGCCATCATGGCCAGCAACTCAGGGTCGCCATGCGTCATCATCCACCTCCAGACGTGTTCGGAGCCGATCGAGACTTCGACGGACATGGGATTTCACGGTGCCGAGCGGCATGTCGAGACGGGAGGCGATCTGGGCGTGGCTGAGCCGGTCGTAGAACGCCAGCCGCATGATCCGACGTGGCGTCTCCGGCAACCGGTCCAGTTCGTCGGCGACGAGCAGGCGGTCGGCGACCTCATCCGACCAGGCGTCCACCTCCTGGTCGAGGCTCAGCATCAGCGCCTCGCGATCACGTCGTTCCCGTGCCCGACCGGCGTGGGCGTCTGCGATGGAGTTGCGGGCGATACCGACCAGCCAGGTGGAGAGTCTGGCCCGCGACGGATCGAAGGTATGGCGTCCGGTCCACGCGGCGACGAACACCCGCTGAGTGACATCCTCGGCGTCGCGCACGTCGCCGAGGGAGCGCAGCGCGAGGCTGTAGACCAGCCTCGACCAACGCTCGTACATCGCGGCGAGTGCTCGCTCGTCCCCGGCGCGGAATGCGAGGATCAGCGACGACTGGTCGTCATCCTGCAACAGATCGGTCACACGAACCTCGTCGGGTAGACGGATGCCCGGCACGGGCAGCGCAGCGAGCAGTGCACTCACCGTACCCCCGCCTCCCCCGACCCGTCTGGCATGTCGCCGTCCTCATGTCCGGTCTCGCGTCATCCCGCGCCCTGCGGAGTCGCGGTCAGGATGACGTTGTCGACGTAGTGCCCGGTGCTCGAGTCGAACTCGCCACCGCACGTGATCAAGGTGAGGCGAGGCGCACCCGCCCGGTCGAACACCTCCGCCATCGGCGCGTCGATCTTGCCGACCGAGCGCACCTCCATCACCGTGTAGTCGACGCTCGAGCCGTCGGATCCGGCCACCGTGATGGTGCTGCCCGGCGACGCATCCTTCAGCCTGCTGAAGGGACCGATCCCGTCGTGGAACGAATCGATATGCGCGGCGATCACCGTCGCGCCGGCCGCGTCGCGCAGGCCGGGCCCGAACCGGTACCACCCTGCGGTCGCCGCATCTTCGGGGAGCGCCATGGCGCCGTCGTCGTCGAGACCCTCGGGCTCCACCGCCATGTCGATATCCAGCTCGGGTAGAGCGAGCCGAACCGGTTGGATCTGCCCGATCGGTGCGACGCTGCCGAGGCTCGCGTCTGTCGCGGGTGCGGTGACGGTCGGTGGACTCTGGCTGGGCGTCGGGCTCGCTTCGGAAGTCGCACTGGGCGACGGCCGTGCCGTCTCCGCCGCGGGAGCGCTCGCGCACCCGGCGAGTGCGATGGAGGAGACGAGCGCGGCGGTCGCGAGCACGAGGCCAACCGGCCGGGTGCGCACCCAACGCACCCGCCCGGTCGGTTCCCCCTGATCCGCCCGCCTGGTCGGCGGCGCCGTCACCGGCGCGCTGCTGCCGTCCTGCGGGTGATCAGCGCGGCAGCGGCTGCGGCGAGGAGCAACCCGAATGCTCCGAGACCGATCCACTGCTGCGCCGATCCGGCGAGTGCTGCCTCGCCGGTCTGACCCGCCGGAACACCGGCGGGCGGGGTCGCCAGACCCGAGATGGTCTGCACGGCGAGGTCGAGGGTGTCGTCCTCGAGACTGCCGATCGCGTAGACGATGGTGTTGACGCCCTCCTGCACGGCCACGTCGACCGGGCCGATCACGGGCTCGGTGGTGCCAGTGGCCGCGACGGACGCCGAGATAGTGCCCGCCGGGAGGTTGAGCACCTGCTCGTTGGGGTTCACCAGGTTGGTGATCACCGGCGAGCCGCCCGCGAGGATGTCGACGGCCGGCGCCGCAGCCGTGTGACGGACGGTGAGTCGGCCCTGGCCGGCGGCGGTCAGGGTCACGTCGTTCACGAAGGGGGTCACCGTCGGTGTTCCGTCGGCGGTGAGGTGCGCCACCGCCGTGAAGTTCCCGCCTGCGGTCAGCGTGAGGTCGGCCGGGCCGATGACGACCTGGTCGGTCGCGCTCGTCGCGTCGACGTCGGTGATCGCCACCGAGTAGGTCGCCGCCGGCAGCGAGAGGGTCGGGCTGAGAGTGGTCGGCTGGAAGTCGTCCAGGGTCAGCGTCCCATCCACCCAGACGTCGACCGGTACCCCGGGGATGCCGTGCAGTACCGCGAGCTGAGCGTTCCCGGCGGCGGTCGCCGCGGCGGCCGTCGAAGGCACCGCGAGTGCGGTGAGCAGGATGGCGCCGGCAGCGGCGCCGACGAGGGGACGAGACTTCATACGGATGTGCTCCTTCACTGGTGCCCGCGAGCGAAGGCGGGCTGGGGGATGCTGTCGAGAAGGTGATACTGCCGCTCGACGGAGATCGGATGCACCTGCGCCGAGTTTTCTTTCGCGATCGCCGCACGCCGAGCTCTTCTGCGCGATCGCCGCGAGGCCCGCCTGACTGCTTCGGCCAGGACTGCTTCGGCCAGACTGGTGCGGTGCTGCACAGCGTGGACGAACTCGCCGATCTCACCCGGTCGCGCGCCGCCGCATCCGACCGACTCCTCGTCGGGATCGCCGGGCCGCCGGGGGCGGGCAAGTCGACCGTCGCCGCCGAGCTGGTGGCTCTGCTCGACCGATCGGGCGAACTGCCCGCCGCGCTTCTGCCGATGGACGGGTTCCACCTGCCGCAGGCACGCTTGGTGGAACTCGGGCGTCGTCACCGGATGGGGGCTGCCGACACCTTCGACGTCGACGACTTCGTGCGCGTGCTCGACCTGTCCCGCGAGCCCGGCACCGACGTCGTCGCGCCGGGGTTCGACCGCACCGTCGAGGAGACCGTGCCCGGCGGCATCCGGATTCCCTCGGTCACCCGGGTGATCGTCGCCGAGGGCAACTACCTCCTCCACGATGCGGCCGGGTGGGAGCGGGTCGCCCCGCTCCTGAACCTGTCGGTGTACGTGAGCGTCGACCGCGGCGTCCGCCTCGCCCGCCTCATCGCGCGCCACGAGCGGTTCGGCAAGTCTGCGGCGGACGCCCGCGCCTGGGCGCTCGGCAGCGATGAGGTCAATGCGCGGCTCGTCGAGGCGGGCGCACGCCGCGCTGACGAGGTGCTGCGACTGGAGTGACGGGCTCGGGCGGTGAAGGGGTGACCGACGCGGCGGCCGGGATGGTCGGTACTACTGGGTGCGCGCCTTCTGCCGCTCGACGTGGCGGTCGCGGGCCGGTTGCCCGACGTCCGTGGTGGGCGACGGAGCCACCGGCTGGTTCCACGACTTCACGATCGCCCACGCGACCGCGGTGAGCGGCACCGCCAGCAGTGTGCCGACGATCCCGCCGACGATGGTGCCCGCGGTCAGGGCCAGCAGCACCACGAGCCCATGCAGGTTGAGCGACTTGCCGAGCACGAACGGCTGCAGCACGTTCCCCTCGACCTGCTGCACCACGACGACCACGATGGTGACGACGATCG
>CAXTLO010000062.1:0-12137 GCA_964244965.1 uncultured Marisediminicola sp. | reverse complement strand
GGTAGTACGTGCCCGTTCCAGCCACACCGTCACCCTTGTTAACGAAGAACTTGAGGTTCTCCACCAGGGCTAGGTGCTCGTCTGTCAGTCGGTCAGTCGCTGCCGGCAGCGGCTCCTTGTTCTGGTAGCTCGCGGGCACGAAGTCCGCGAAGGGAATCGTGACGATCACCGCGTCCGTACCGGTGACCACCGGAACATTCGCGTCCCAGAAGTATCCATTCGCCTTCAGCTGCACTCCGAACGGGCGGTTCGTTCCATCCGGCTTCACCCACATCCTGAGCGCGTCATAGCCGGAGAGGTCGCCTGCCGGAGACAGGTACCGTCCGACGCCGACGTACGTGCCCGCGGTGAAGTCGTAGGCGAACGCTCCCGCCTTCGTGCCAGCTCCCTCGCCGACGGCGAGTGAGACCGCGGCGCCGTTGTCGTTCCAGATCCCTCGGAGCGCCGCGTCATCCGCGTAGCTCTCGAAGTTCTCGAGCATCGTCGGGTCCTGCGGCTCGGTCGGCTCCTCAGGATCCGTGCCACCGGAGACCTCCGCCTGGATGTCGTCCAGGTAGTAGGTACCCGTGCCCCCCGTGCTGTTCGGTCCTGGCTCGATGAACAGCGCGAGCGACACCGCGTTCGCGAGCTCGTCGGCGGTGAGCCGTGCCGAGGGATCGCGACCCTGGAAGGACGACGGCGTGAAGTCGGCGAACGGGATCGTGACCTTCACCGGCTCAGTACCTTCAACGACGGCTTCAGCGTCGTAGTAGTTCCCATTGGCGTTGAACTGGAGCACGACCTTCCGTTCCGCATCCGGCTTGACCCACATCGTCAGGGCGTCGTAACCCCGCCAGTCGGCGTTGATCGCCTTTTCGAACTCTGTGAAGCCGTTGAGGTAGGGGAATGCGGCGCCGAACTCGCCAGCGGACTTCACATTCGGCGAGAGCGACAACGTCGGCGCGCCACGACGGGTCCATCCGGCTCGAAGCGCCGCGTCATCCGCGTAGCCCTCGAAGTCGTCGACCACGCCGGGTCCGCTGGGAACTTCTGGCTCCTCGGGCTCGGGCAGCGGCAGGGTCGGTTCGGCGTCGCCGGAGACGGCCCTGATGTCGTCGAGCACGATCGAGCCGGCGCGGCCCTCGCCGACCTTGTTCATGTACACGTAGAACTGCGTGACGGAGGCGAGCTGCGCCTGCGTCGGGAACGCGTTCGGGTTCGCCTTGTCGCGGAAATCCTTGAAGGAGATCGCGAGAGGCGTCGCGGCGTCGCCGGCGAGCGAGGGGTAGGCCTCGAATGTGGCTCCGCCGGCGTCGAACTGCAAGACGAGCTTCTGATTCGACGCGTCGGGATCGAGCCAGGCTTCCAGTTGATTGAAGCCCGACCAGTCCTGTGCCTGCTCGAAAGCCTTGCCGAATCCGGCGTAGTCGCGCCCCGTGAAGTCGTAGTTGAAAGCGACGGCGTTATCACCACCGCCCGTTACCTCCGTGGACAGCGAGATGAGCTCCGAACCGACGTTGTTGTAGGCGTAGGCGGCACGCAACGCGGTGTCGGACCGGTACCCCTCGAAGTCGTCGATCACGCCGAGCGGGAAGACGGGCGTCCCGCCTAGTACGACGCTCGTCGTCGTTTCGATGTCCGCCGCATCGGCGTACTCCGCGACGGCAGTGATGATTGCCTCACCCGCGTCGAGATCCTCTGCGCCGATCACCCACTCCCCGACGTAGTAACCACCGTCGAGTTCGAGTTCGATCTCCTCCGCCGATCCGCCGACCGTGAAATAGACCCGTTCTGGTTCCACGACAGTCGCCTTGACGCGCACTGTCGCGGTCGCTCGGGTGATACGAACGCCGTCCGCAGGAGAAACGATCCGGACACTCGGCTCCTGAGCGATGGCGTTCGCGTCACGCTCGTAGACGTCGTCGGCGATGCCCTCGGAGAACACCGTGAAGTCGTCGTTGTAGAAGGCCAGGAAGTCCTGGTACATCTCGTGCTCGGGAGCGGTTCCATATGCCGGGTAGGGCACGTAGAACTGATCCAGCCCCCAGTTCGACCAGGTCTGCATGTACGTGATCCGACTCGCCTTGGGGTCGGCCTTGATCGCGGCCAGCATGTCGGTGTAGAACTCGAGGCTCTTGTTGCCGGTGGGCTTGATGGTGCGATCACCGTTGCGCCCGAACTCGGTGAAGGCGGGGATCTTGCCCCTGGCCTCCGCCAGGTCGGCGACCATGCCGAGGTCCGGGATCAGCTGTGAGATCCACGCGTCCGAGTCGTCCGGCTCGTTGCTGTTCTCGTAGACGTCGTAGCCCATGACGTCGACGAAGTCATCGCCAGGGTAGGTCGCGAGGTACCGGCTCGGGTCGCCGTTGAAGAAGCCGTTCGGCGAGTATGAGTAGAGGAAGTTCGAGACATCCTTCGTGTCGCGGAGGTACTCGACGGTGTAGCGGAAGATCTCTTTGTACTCACCGGGGGTCGCGTGCGCGGCTCCCCACCAGAACCAGGAGCCGGTGTTCTCGTGGAACGGCCGGAAGATGATCGGAATCAGGTTGCCGTCAGCATCTACCGTCGACTGCGCGGTGAGCGCGATGAGATCGAGGTAGGCGTTGAACTCGGCGTTCTTCGGACCGCCGGGGAGTATCTGGCTGACGACGCGCCCGCTCGTGTCGTAGAAGTCCTTGCCGTTGGCGAAGTTGTACATGTGCGCGCTGATGGTGTTGATGCCGCCGAGTTCATGGGCGTTGATCATTCCCTCGGCCCACACCTGCGCGTTCTGCACTCCGTTCCCGGCGAGAGTGCCGGTTCCGGGGCTCTCCTTGCCCTCGAGGATCAGGGTGTCCCACCCGAACACGGCCGGGTACTCTCCCGTGCCCGCGAACACGTCGGAGTTGGTTCCGTTCGCCTCGCTGAACGTGATGCCGTTATCGGTGGTGTGCTGGTGTCCGAAGAGCACACCCTTGCCCTGCTGATCGCGCAGGTAGGAGAACAGCGAGTTCGTCTCCGGGGACGCGTCGGTGTCTGCGATAGCGATCGCCGGTGCACCCGGAACATCGGGCGCCGCCATTGCTGCGGGCCCGAAGCCCGCCACCATCACGGCCGCTGCCGTGACGATCGCCGCGCCGCGCACGCGGACTCGTTGCTGTGTCATGAATTCTCCGTTGAACTAGTCGGGCACGCTGCCCCGAACGGGGGGCCAGAGTCATGCTAACTATGTTCATCGGCTTAAGGAAGCCGGATGCGAGAATGCTGGTCGCTCAAATTTGGACGAGCGGCACCTCCGACGGTTCCACACGAGCCCGGCGGGAGAACACCGCCGTATGCGGCGTCAGCTCATGCTGCAGGATGAGCGCCGCTGCCCCGATTGCGGCAGCATCCGCACCGATGTTCGAGACCTGCACCTGCACAGGGTGGATGCGGCGCATGAAGGTACCGGCGTCGAGGTGACGCTGCGCGACGTCGGCGTACAGATCGCCCGCCGCGGCGAAACCAGGTCCGGACAGGTGCACCTCGTCGAGGTCGAGGATGTTGCTGAGGATGACGATGCCACGAGCCAGGTACGAGGCGGCATCGTCGATCAGGGCGAGGGCGTCACGGTGACCGGATGCGGCGGCGACAGCGACTCGTTCGAAGTTATCGCGGCGATCCGCCGGTTCCGGCACGAGACCGAGTTCCTCGACCAGGTCGAGGTCCTGTAGAGCACGGGCCGATACCGCTGCGGGGCTCGCGTACACCTCGACACAGCCGCGCGAGCCGCAGTGACATGGCGGACCGTCCGATTCGAGGCTGATGTGTCCGACCTCGCCGGCGTTCGAGCTCATGCCGTGGAAGACGCTGCCGTCGATGAGGATCCCGCACCCGATGCCGTCATCCATGTACACGGTCGCGGACACCGCGGGCACGGTACCTCTTCGATCCGTCCAATGCTCACCGAGCGCTGCGCAAGTGGCGTCGTTGTCGAGCACCACCCGCCTGCCGGATGCGCGTTCGAGCCGCTCCTCGAGTGCATAGCCTCGCCACGCGGGTGAGGGCTGGCGACCCTGGAGGGTGCCGGAGGCGGCGTCGAGCGGGCCGGCGCCCGCTACCCCGATGCCCACGATCCGATCGCGGTCGATACCGAGCTCGTCGATCAGCGAATCGATCTGCTCCACCATCCGCTCAATCACGAGGTCGGGCTCGAGATCGTCGGCGCCGGCCCGACGGCTGGTACCGACGGGCTGCCCGGCGAGGTCGGCGACGACCGCCGTGATCCGGTCTCGGGCGACCGATACGCCGATGCCGTAGCGCGCCGACCGATCGATGTCGAGCAGTGTGCGCCTCTTACCACCGGTGGACTCGCTATAGCCGGCCTCGATGACGAGGCCCTCCTCGATGATGCGCCGCACCACAGTCGAGATCGTCGCCTCGGTGAAGCCGGTCTTCTCGGCGAGCTCGACACGGCTGATCCGCACCGACGAACGGATCTGCTCGAGGATCTCGCTTCGAGTGGTATCGGCTGAGCGCGGGCGTGATCGGGGCATGGTGGGTGTCGTCTCCAGTACGGCGACGTCGACCCTTCGTCGGTCGGGAGTCTCGCGCGACGCCTCTCCGCGATGCTAGCCCCCGGACCGCGCGAAGGCGGATCGCCCAGGTTGTCACTGCGACGGATCAGACGGGACGAATCACGCCGTCGCCAGGATCTCGCCGTGCGGCATGATGAGCACCGCGTCGTCGTCGGCCCAGCGTCGCCACTGGTCCGAGATCTCGTTCAGCTCGTCCAGCGTCGCGAGTCCTTTGCCGAGCGCGTCGCTCGCGAACGCGGACTGCAGCACCCGGTCGGCCCACATCCCGCCCCACCCAGGCTCGGTCGTCGGCGTTCGCGAAGCACCACACCGAAGCGGTCGCCCGGATGTCACGCAAGCCGGCCGCATGCGCCCACGACTGCAGCCGCCGACCGGCATCCGGCTCGCCTCCGTTGCTCCGCGCAACCTCCTCGTACAGCTCGAGCCATCTCGTGAGGGCCGGCGAAGCAGGGAACCACACCGTTCCGGCATAATCGACGTCGCGCACCGCGACCACGCCGCCGGGCCGCACGACCCGGCCCATCTCCCGGAGCGCGGCGACCGGGTCCCCGACATGCTGCAGGACCTGATGCGCATGGGCGATGTCGAACGTGTCGTCGTCGAAGGGGATGGAGTACACATCACCGACCAGGTACTCGGGTCCGGCCGCATCCGCCGCAGCTCGGGCGATGACCTCAGCCGACGCATCCAGGCCCACCACTCGCCCCGGCGCCAGGCGACCGGCGAACTCCGCGGTGATGGTGCCCGGGCCGCAGCCGGCGTCGAGGAGCGACGCGCCAGGGCGGAGGTGCGGCTCGAGGTAGGCCGCGGAATTGGCGATGGTACGCCAGGTGTGCGATCGCAGCACGCTCTCGTGGTGACCGTGGGTGTACCGCTCACTCGACTCCGACATGAAGCGAGCTTAGGGACCTCGGGCTCCGCCACAGCCGACCTAGGGTGAGACGGTGACC
This sequence comes from uncultured Marisediminicola sp., assembly GCA_964244965.1. Lineage (GTDB taxonomy): Bacteria > Actinomycetota > Actinomycetes > Actinomycetales > Microbacteriaceae > Marisediminicola. Next base: position 6,652 of record CAXTLO010000062.1, on the reverse strand, counting down.
GACGCGAATCCTTTCTTCTCCCCGAGCACGCTCCCCTATACCCTGCCCGCGTTCGCCGACATCCGGATCGAGCACTACGGGCCGGCGTTCGAGCGAGGGCTGTCGGAACAGCGGGCGGAGATCGACGCGGTCACGGCCGATCCGTCGGAGCCGACGGTCGAGAACACTCTGCTGCCGCTCGAACGCAGCGGGCAACTGCTCGACCGCGTGGCAAGCGTGTTCTTCAATGTGAGCTCCGCCGACAGCGACGACGATATCCGGGCACTCGACGAGCGGCTCGCGCCCGTGCTCTCCGCCCATGCCGACTCGATCCGACTCGATCCGGCGCTCGTCGATCGGCTCTCTCGACTGCAAGCGACCCTGCCGGGTGATGCGGACGCCGAGACTCGCTACCTCCTCGAGCGATACGTCACCGGCTTCCGCCTCGCGGGAGCCTTGCTCGACGACGACGCGAAAGTGCGGCTGCGCGACTACAACAGCCGACTCTCGACACTCAGCACGCGCTTCGAGAACGCCCTCCTCGCGGACACGAACGACCTCGCGGTCATCGTGCGGAACCGGTCGGAACTCGACGGCCTGTCCGACGACGACATCTCCGCGGCGGCACAGGCAGCGGCCGACCGGGGAATCGACGACGCGTGGGTGATAACTCTCGTGCTCCCCACCGGTCATCCGTATCTCGCCTCGCTGACGGATCGCCGCGTGCGCCGCCGGATCATGGACGCGTCGCGGTCCCGCGGATGCCGTGGCGGAGAACACGACACGTCGCAGCTGGTGGCGGACATCGTCAGCCTCCGCGCTGAGCGGGCAGGGCTGCTCGGCTTCGATTCACACGCCGCATGGGTGACCGCGGATCAGACGGCGCGTACTCCCGATGCAGTCGCCGACATGCTGCACGCACTCGCCCCCGCTGCCGCGTCGAACGCACGACGCGAGAAGGCAGAGCTGGAACGCACCGCCGGGCACGAGATCGAGGCCTGGGACTGGGCGTACTTCAGCGAGCGGCTCCGCTCGGAGAGCCTGGACGTCGATGCCGCCGCACTCCGGCCGTATCTCGAAGCGGATCGCGTACTACGGGACGGCGTGTTCTTCGCCGCGACGCGGCTGTACGGGGTCACCTTCACCGAGCGGACCGACCTCGTGGGCTACCACCCCGACGTGCGTGTCTTCGAGGTGCGCAACGAGGACGGGTCCGAACTCGGGCTCTATCTCCTCGATCTGTACACGCGGGATTCGAAGCGTGGGGGCGCGTGGATGAACTCACTCAGCTCGCAATCGCGGCTTCTGGGTCATCCGCCCATCGTGGTCAACAACCTCAACGTGCCGAAACCGGCAGCGGGCGAGCCCACGCTGCTCACGCTCGACCTCACCACGACGCTGTTCCACGAGTTCGGCCACGCTCTGCACGGCCTCTTCTCCGACGTCACCTACCCGCGGTTCTCCGGCACGAGTGTCTACCGCGACTTCGTCGAGTTCCCGAGCCAGGTGAACGAGATGTGGATGCTCTGGCCGGACGTGCTGGCGAACTACGCGGTGCACCACGAGACCGGACAGCCGCTACCCGTGACGTTGGCGGACGCGTTGCGTGCGTCCGACAGCTACGGGCAGGGATTCGCGACCAGCGAGTACCTCGCCGCCAGCCTCCTCGATCAGGCCTGGCATCGGCTCGCCCCGCACGAGGTGGTCAACGCGGCTGATCTGGCGGCGTTCGAGACATCCGCCCTCACCGATGCGGGGCTGAACGACCCCGCCGTACCGACGCGCTACTCGAGCACCTACTTCGCGCACATCTTCTCGGGCGGCTACTCGGCCGGGTACTACTCCTACATCTGGAGCGAGGTGCTCGACGCCGACACGGTCGGGTGGTTCCGCGACAACGGCGGCTTGTCGCGCGCGGCAGGCGACCGCTTCCGCGAACTCGTGCTCGGCGTCGGGGGCTCGAAGGATCCGCTCGAGGCCTATCGCGAGTTCCGCGGCCGAGACGCTGTGCTCGGCCCGCTGCTCGAACGACGCGGGCTGAACTAGCTACGTCGCGGGCGCAGCCAGACCATCACCACGCCACCGACGAGGAGTCCCCAGAATGCCGAGCCGACGCCGGCGATCACCACGCCTGACGCGACGACGAGAAAGGTGATCGCCGCTACCAAGCGGTGTGCCGGATCCTCGAACGCGGCAGTCACCCCGGAGACGAACGCGCCGATCAGCGCGAGACCGGCCACCGCGGTGATGAGGATAGGCGGACTCGCTCCCACCAGCGCCGTCGCGGCTCCAGCTCCGACACCGAGGAGCACGTAGGCGACACCGCCGGTGACCGCCGCGATCCAGCGTCGGTCACGGTCCGGGTGCGAGTCGGGGCCGGCCATGATGGCGGCCGATAACGCGGCGAGATTGACGGCGTGCCCTCCCAGCATCGCCCCGGCTACCGTCAGCGCGCCTGTTCCGATCAGCACAGCGGATGCCGGTGGGGACGGGTAACCGAAGGTGCGCAGCACCGCGAACCCCGGCACGTTCTGGCCGGCCATCGTCACGACGTACAGCGGGACACCGAGACTCACGATGACGAGCGGATCGAGCGTCGGCGCTACCAGCTCGAATCGGGGGGCGAGCGACGCGCCGTCCAACCAGGACGGGCCCGCGCTCACAGCGACGGCGATCACCGTCACGGCCAGGGCGGCGGGCACCGCCCAGCGGGGCGCCAACCGCGACAGCACCAGCCAGGCGATCACGATCGGGAGCGCGAGCGCGGGAAGCTGCACCGAAGCGGTCACCGGGGCGATGCAGATCGGGAACAGGATGCCGGCGAGCATCGCGCTCGCGATCGGACGGGGAATGCGGGTCATCGCCCTGGTCAAGGCGGGCCAGAGCCCAGTGAGCACGATCAGGAGTCCGCAGACGATGAAGGCGCCGACCGCCGCGGAGAAGTCGTCGGTCGTGGCCTGCGCAGCGACGAGGAGGGCTGCACCGGGGGTGGACCAGGCGAACGAGAGCGGGATGCGGTAGTGCACCGAGAACGTGACCGCGAGCACGGCTTGAGCCAGACACAGGGTGAGCAGGCCGGAGGCGGCCTGCGCGGGGGTCGCCCCAACGGCCTGAAGTCCCGCGATGACGAGGGCGAACGTGCTGGCGAACCCCGTCAGGGCCCCGACGATCCCGGCACTGACAGGCTGGATGACGCTCGGGCCGCCGCGCGACGTACCCGCGGCTGGTGTTACGCCGACTTCTCGGCCCGCACCGGCTTGCGCGGCACGATGGTCGGTGCGGCGTTCGCGATCACGGACTGCTTCGTGACGATGACACGGGCGACGTCGTCGGTGGACGGCACCTCGAACATGATCGGGCCGAGCACCTCTTCCATGATCGCCCGTAGTCCGCGGGCGCCCGTCTGACGCAGCACAGCGAGGTCGGCGATCGCCTCGAGCGCCTCGGTGTCGAATTCGAGCTCCACCCCGTCGATCTCGAACATGCGCTGGTACTGGCGCACGAGAGCGTTCTTCGGTTCGGTGAGGATCGCCATCAGCGCGACCTGGTCGAGCTGGGTGACCGTGGTGACCACCGGAAGACGACCGATGAACTCGGGGATGAGCCCGAACTTGTGCAGGTCCTCCGGCAGCACCTCACCGAAGAGGTCGACGTCGTCGCCCTTGCTGTGCAGCGGTGCCCCGAATCCGATGCCCTTCTTACCGGCACGGCTGGAAATGATCTCCTCGAGTCCAGAGAAGGCGCCGGCGACGATGAACAGCACGTTGGTGGTGTCCACCTGGATGAATTCCTGATGCGGATGCTTGCGGCCGCCCTGCGGCGGCACCGACGCGACGGTGCCCTCGAGGATCTTCAGCAGCGCCTGCTGCACACCCTCGCCCGAAACATCCCTCGTGATCGATGGGTTCTCGGCCTTGCGCGCGATCTTGTCGATCTCGTCGATGTAGATGATTCCGGTCTCGGCACGCTTGACGTCGTAGTCGGCAGCCTGGATGAGCTTGAGCAGGATGTTCTCGACGTCTTCGCCGACGTATCCGGCTTCGGTGAGCGCAGTGGCATCCGCGACCGCGAAGGGCACGTTGAGCCGCTTCGCCAGCGTCTGCGCGAGGTAGGTCTTGCCGCATCCCGTAGGACCGATCAGCAGGATGTTCGACTTGGCGATCTCGACGTCATCGATGACCGCGTCTGCCGAGGTGAGGGTGTTGCGAGCGCGGATGCGCTTGTAGTGGTTGTACACCGCGACGGAAAGCGCCTTCTTGGCGGGCTCCTGCCCGATCACGTACTCCTCGAGGAAGTTGAAGATCTCCTTCGGCTTCGGGAGGTCGAATTCGCTCGAGACCTCTTCGCCCGCTTCGGCGAGACGCTCCTCGATGATCTCGTTGCAGAGCTCCACGCACTCATCGCAGATGTAGACGCCGGGGCCTGCGATGAGCTGCTGCACCTGCTTCTGACTCTTTCCGCAGAACGAGCACTTGAGCAGGTCGGCGCTCTCACCGATTCGAGCCATCGCTCGGCCTCCCTGATCCTCATCGGGCTGATGGCGATCCGCCACGTCATCATGAGCAGTCTCCCAGCCTTCAACGAGCCTAACGCGTGACGGCGACACGGTGTCGCAAGTGTGTGATCCTGCTCCGGCGTGCCGCCACCGCCGCATCCGCCTGACGCGCGCCCAGTCACGGCGGAGACGGCGCGATTACCCTCGACGGGTGACCGAATCGCGACTACCCCCTCTCTTCGCCGTCGCAGCGGTCGCCCTCGCCCTGCTCGCCGTCGGCGGTCCCGCGCAGGCGCACGACACGGTCGTCTCGTCCACGCCCGCCGCCGACTCGATACTCACCGAGCTGCCCGCCGCGTTCGAGATCGTCACCAGCGATCCGCTGCTGGACGTCGGCGGACAGACGGGCGCCTTCGCCCTGCAGGTGCTCGACGCACAGGGTCGCTACTACGGCGACGGATGCGTGGATATCGACGACGCGACGATGACCACCGTCGCGGCGCTCGGACAACCCGGCTCATATACGGTGCGCTGGCAGTTCGTCGCGGCGGACGGGCACACGGTGTCGGGTGAGTACGGGTTCTCCTGGGCTCCGAGCGCCTCGGATGCGCCGTCGATCAGCAGTGCCGCACCGCCGGTCTGCGGAGTGGCGGCGCCATCGCCATCCCCGTCCGAGTCCGCTGCCCCACCGGCGTCACCTGCGCCCTCGACGTCACCGGAGACGGCGACGCCTGCACCGCCGAGCGAGCCGAGCACTCAGACCGAGACCCTGCCCGTCGTGCTCGGCATCGGTGGTGGCGTGATCGGCATCGCCGCCATCATCATCGCCGCAGTGCTGCTCACAGGGCGAAAGCGGGACACCCGCTGATCGAGCTTGTCGAGATCTCGACAAGCCCGATCAACGGAATCGAACTACCTGACCAGTGCGTTCTCTACCGCATGAGCGCAGGCGCTGCCTTCCCTACCGCATGAGCGCAGGCGCACTCTTGCGGCTCTCCAGCACCTGATCGATCAGGCCGTACTCGAGGGCTTCGTGCGCGCCGAGGATCTTGTCGCGATCGATGTCGCGATTGACCTGCTCCTGCGTGCGGTTCGAGTGGAGGGCGAGCGTCTCCTCGAGCCAGGTACGCATGCGGAGGATCTCCGCGGCCTGGATCTCGATGTCCGACGCCTGTCCGCGTCCGGCATCTCCGGTCGATGGCTGGTGGATCAGGATGCGCGCGTTCGGCAGAGCCAGACGCTTGCCGGGCGTTCCCGCAGCCGCGAGCACGGCGGCCGCCGAGGCCGCCTGACCCAGCACTGTGGTCTGGATCTGCGGCCGGATGTACTGCATCGTGTCGTAGATCGCCGTCATCGCGGTGAACGAACCACCGGGTGAGTTGATGTACATCTGGATGTCGCGGTCAGGGTCCTGGCTCTCGAGCACGAGCAGCTGGGCCATGACGTCATCGGCCGACGCGTCATCGATCTGTACGCCGAGGAACACGATGCGATCTTCGAAGAGCTTTGCGTACGGGTCCTGACGCTTATAGCCGTAGGCCGTGCGCTCTTCGAAGCTGGGGAGGATGTAACGGGATTCGGCCACCGGGCCGGCGCCCCCGCCGTAGGTGAAGTTGTCCATGAGTGTGTCGCCTTACTTGTCGTCTGCGGCGTGGTCGCCGGGCTCGCGCGGGCTGCCGGTCTCCGGCGTGATGTCGTCGTGATCGGGAACTCCTGCGGTGCCCTGCCCGGGGTCGGGCTCGATGGACACGTCCTTCTCGGTCACGTGGTCGTTCGTTCCGCCGCCGCCGACGACGTCGGAGGAGAAGGTGCGCAGGTGGTCCACGAAGCCGTAGGCGAGTGCCTCCTGAGCGGTGAACCAGTTGTCCCTGTCGTTGTCGATGAGGATCTGCTCGACCGTCTTGCCCGTCTGCTCGGCGGTCAGCTCCGCCATCCGCTGCTTCATGTCGAGGATGACCTTGGCCTGGGTCTGGATGTCGGCGGAGGTGCCGCCGAATCCGCCGGAGGGCTGGTGGAGCAGCACGCGGGCGTTGGGCATGATGTATCGCTTGCCCTTGGTTCCCGACGAGAGCAGGAACTGACCCATCGATGCGGCGAGGCCGACACCGACGGTGACAATGTCGTTGGGCACGAACTGCATCGTGTCGTAGATCGCCATCCCCGCCGTGATCGATCCGC
>CAXTLO010000061.1:0-12521 GCA_964244965.1 uncultured Marisediminicola sp. | reverse complement strand
AGCCGCGCGTCGGCGAGCGGGATGCGCTCCCCCGTGGTGTCGAAGCCGGAGAACATGGGGTCGCCGGTGAGTACCACCAGGTCTCCGTCGTCCACGATCCCGTACCGGGGATCACCGCCGGTGCTGAATCGCGCGATCTTCACCCGTCGAGCCTAGCCGCGCCGGGCTGGCTCCTACCTCGGTCGGCGGGCTCCCTCGGCGCTGGGGTCGCGCAATCGCTGGCGCGATTGTCTATGCTCCACCGCGCAGGCGCGTCATCCAGCCGTGCCGATCCTCCGCACGCCCGTACTGGATGTCGGTGAGCTCCTTGCGCAGCGACATGGTCAGCTCGCCCGCCGGGGCATCCGCGTCTCCGACCGAGAAGTCCTCACCGAGGAGCCGGGCGATCGGCGTGACGACGGCCGCGGTGCCGCAGGCGAAGACCTCGGTGATGTCGCCGGATGCCACGCCGTCCCGCCACTCCGCGACCTCGACTCTGCGCCGCTCGACCCGGTGCCCTCGGTCCTCGGCGAGTTGCAGGATCGAGTCGCGGGTGATGCCCTCCAGGATCGTGTCCGACGCCGGGGTGACAAGCGTTCCGTCGCGCTGAACCAGCACGATGTTCATGCCGCCGAGTTCTTCGATATACCGGCTCTCGGTCGCGTCGAGGAAGAGCACCTGGGCACATCCGTGCTCGTGCGCCTCGGCTTGGGCCACAAGCGAGGAGGCGTAGTTGCCGCCGGTCTTGGCCGCTCCGGTGCCTCCGCGGCCCGCTCGGGTGTATCGGGTGGAGAGCCAGATGGACACGGGGCTGACGCCGCCGTGGAAATAGGCGCCGGCGGGGGATGCGATCACGTAGTAGTTGACCTTGAGCGCCGGCCGCACTCCGAGGAACGCCTCCTTGGCGAACATGAACGGGCGGATGTACAGGCTCGTCTCGTCTTCGGACGGCGCCCAGTCACCGTCGACGGCGATCAGCTGCTTGATCGATTCGACGAAGTAGTCGGTGGGCAGCTCCGGCAGCGCGAGGCGGCGGGCGGAGCGCTGCATCCGCTCCGCGTTCTTCTCCGGGCGGAACGACCAGATCGATCCGTCGGCGTGACGGTAGGCCTTGAGTCCCTCGAAGACCTCCTGCCCGTAGTGGAGCACCGCCGCAGCTGGGTCGAGGGCGATCGGTCCGTAGGGCTGCACTCGGGGGCGGTGCCATCCACCGCGCTCGGACCAGCAGATGTCGACCATGTGGTCGGTGAAGTGCTTGCCGAACCCGGGGTGGGCCAGGATCTCGTCGCGCTCGAGCTTCGACAGCCCCGCGATGTTCTTGGTCACCTGGAAGGTGAGGCCGGTGGGGGCGAGGAGATTCTTCATGGCGGATCCTTTGTCGGTGGTGCCGTCTACGAGTGGAGTGCGGCGACGATCGCGTCGCCGATGTCTGAGGTGGAGCGAGCTTCGGCTCCGCGGGAGGAGAGATCTGTTGTCACTGCGCCCCGGATACGCTCGGCCGCCCCCTCCAGTGCCGGTTCGGTACGCGAGAGGTGGTCGAGCAGCAACGCACCCGAGAGGATGGCTGCGGTCGGATCCGCGATGTGCCGCCCCGCGATGTCGGGGGCCGATCCGTGCACCGGCTCGAACATGCTCGGGAACGCACCGTCGGGGTTGATGTTCCCCGAAGCGGCGAGGCCGATGCCGCCGCTGATCGCGCCGGCCAGGTCGGTGAGGATGTCGCCGAAGAGGTTGTCGGTGACGATGGTGTCGAATCGTCCCGGATCGGTAACCAGGAAGATCGTCGCCGCGTCGACGTGGAGGTAATCCACGTCGACGTCAGGGTACTCCTTCGACACCTCGGTCACCAGGCGCTGCCAAAGGGCGCCGGCGTGCACCAGCACGTTGGTCTTGTGCACGAGCGTGAGTCGGCGGCGTCGCGTCTGCGCCAGCGCGAAGGCGTAGCGCACCACGCGCTCCACGCCGAAAGCGGTGTTGACGCTGACCTCGTTCGCGATCTCATGCCGGGTGCCGGCCCGGATAGACCCGCCGTTGCCGACATACGGGCCTTCGGTTCCCTCACGCACCACGACGAAGTCGATCGTGCCAGGGTCGACCAGCGGCGAGACCACCGATGGCATCAGGGAGGTCGGCCGCAGGTTGACGTAGTGATCGAACGCGAAGCGGAGTCTCAGCAGCAGTCCGCGTTCGATGATCCCTCCGGCAAGCCGGGGGTCGCGCGGATCACCGCCGACCGCACCGAGAAGAATCGCGTCGTGTGCGGCGAGCGCCCCGAGGTCGTCGTCGGTCAAGATCTCGCCGGTGGCGAGATAGTGCGACGCGCCGAACGGGTATTGCGTGACATCGACCGTCGCGCGATCGCCGAGCGCCTCGTGCACCACCTCGAGCGCTTCGGCGACGACCTCCGGACCGATGCCGTCGCCGGGGATCACGGCGAGGTCGAGACGCGGCGGCATGAAATCAGAGTATCCGAGGAGCCACCGCGCTAAGGTGTGTCTCCAATGACCACAGTCCGGTCGGCACACGTTCGCCGGGCCTAGATAAGGACTGGACCCATGGGAATCGGCACTGGAATCTTCTTGTTCGTCGTCGGCGCGATTCTCGCGTTCGCGCTGAACTTCGAGACGTCGTTCATCAACCTCGACCTCGTCGGCTACATTCTGATGGGCGCCGGCGCCGTCGTCTTCATCATCTCCCTCATCCTCGTCACCCGTCGCCGGTCGCTGTCGACCGAGACTCGCTCGGCGGTCGACCCCGCTAGCGGACAGCGCGTGACCCGCAGCGACACCCGCGACACCCTCTAGCGGCTATCGCAGGGCGTTCCACCACGGGATACGCGTCGAGGTCTCGACAAGCTCGACCAGCGGGTCAGGCGGTGATGTCGATCTCGTGCAACAGATCAGCGTCGATTGCCGAGCGTACCGAATCGAGCAATCCCTCGGGTACCGGTGAGTCGACCGTGAGCACCGACAGCGCCTGACCGCCCGCCTCGCGGCGGCTGATCTGCATGCTTGCGATATTGATGCCCGCCTCGCCGAACTCCCGCCCGTATACCGCGACGATGCCCGGACGGTCGGTGTAGACCATCACGATGTGGTGCTCGGCGAATGGCACTTCGACGTCGTATCCGTTGATCTCGACGATCTTCTCGATCTGCTTCGGGCCGGTGAGCGTGCCGGACACCGACACCTGGGAGCCGTCGGCGAGCGCGCCTCGGAGCGTGAGCACGTTGCGGTAGTCATCGCTGGTGGCATCCGTGAGCAGTCGCACGTCGATGCCGCGTTGCTCCGCCAGAAGAGGCGCATTCACGTAGGACACCGACTCCGACACGATGTTGGTGAAGATGCCCTTCAACGCGGCGAGCTTCAGCACGCTCACGTCGAACTCCACGATCTCGCCACGCACCTCGATGTCGACGCTGAGCAAGGGGCTCTGCGCCAGTCCGGAGAACACCTGGCCGAGCTTCTCCATCAGCGGGATCCCCGGACGCACCGTCGCGTCGATCACCCCGCCCGCGACGTTGACGGCGTCGGGCACGAGCTCACCGGAGAGCGCCAGGCGCACGCTGCGCGCCACCGACACCCCGGCCTTCTCCTGCGCCTCGTCGGTGGATGCCCCGAGGTGCGGGGTCAGCACCACGTTCGGGAGTCCGAGCAGCGGAGAGTCGACCGGCGGTTCGGTGACGAACACGTCGAGCCCAGCGCCGGCGATCGCGCCGCTGGTCAGGGCGCGGTGCAGCGCGCCCTCATCGATCAGGCCGCCGCGGGCGACGTTGACGATGTACGCACTTCCCTTCATCAGTCCGAACTGCTCGTCGCCGATCATCCCGGTGGTCTCCGGCGTCTTCGGCATGTGGATGGTGATGAAATCTGACTGCTGCAGCAACTCGTCGAGGCTCAGCAGCGTGACGCCGAGCTGTTGCGCCCGCTGCGCGGTGACGTAGGGGTCGTACGCGACCACGCGGGTGCCGAAGGCCTGCAGTCGCGCCGTGATGAGCGCGCCGATCCGGCCCAGTCCGATGATGCCGATGGTCTTCTCGAACAGCTCGACACCGCTGTACTTGGACCGCTTCCACTGCCCGCCCGCGAGCGCCGCATGCGCCGGCGGGATGTGCCTGGCGAGGCTCAGGATGTGGCCGACGGTGAGCTCGGCCGCGGAGATGATGTTCGAGGTGGGGGCGTTGACGACCATCACGCCGGCGGTGGTTGCCGCCTTGATGTCGACGTTGTCGAGCCCGACACCCGCGCGGGCGATCACCTTGAGCAGGCCCGCTGCGGCCAGCGCCTCCGCGTCCATGTGGGTCGCAGATCGGATGAGCACGGCGCTCGCATCCACCAGTGCTGCAAGCAGCGCGGGCCGATCCGTCCCATCGACGGATCGTACGTCGAACTCGTCGCCGAGGGCGTCGACCGTCGCGGGGGAGAGTTCTTCGGCGATCAACACGATCGGCTTGGCCACGTATGCAGTCCTTCTGTCGCACGACGCCCGTCGGTGCGCGGGCCCCCGGCAGTTTATCGGGGCAGCGCGGCGGTGACCGGCGCCTGTGTCACGCGACGCAAGATGGACGGATGACACCCGCCGAGACCCTGCAGTGGATCGACCGCGGCGTCCTGGCGCTGATCTTCATCGGCATGGGAATCACCCATTTCCGGCCCGGGCCCGCGCGGGTGATGGCGAAGACGATCCCGCCGGCGCTGCGGCGCGAGGGGGTGCTGAGCCCGATCGCGCTCGTGTACATCACCGGTGCCTGCGAGATCGCCGGCGGGATCGGCATCCTCGTTCCGGCTACCCGTACTGCGGCGGCGGCCGCGCTGGTGCTGTTCCTCATCGCGGTGTGGCCGGCGAACAACCACCTCGCCGAGAACCCCGACCGGTTCGGATCTCTGGCGATCCCGTTCTGGCGTCGTTACATCGCACAGCTCGTGCTCATCCTGATGGTGGTGCTCGCGGCGGTCTGATGTCGCAGCGCCGGGGCGCATGCGGGCGGCTCAGGCCAGGGCGGTGAGGCTGAGGGTCATCGCGGCAACGGCCGCGAGCCCTCCAGCGAACAGGAGCGCACGCATTCCGGAGCCGCGTCGTCGTCCGAGCAGCGCAGCGAGCAGGAACACCACCGGTGGCAGCGCGACGGTGGCGATCGGGAGCACCCATGGCACGGGCGGATCGAAGCCGGCCTCGGCCGCGATCGAGTTGAGCTGCGCGACTCCGAGCAGATTGGAGATCGCCTCGTACAGATCGAAGGCGTAGAGGAGCCCGAAAGCGAGGGCGATCCCGCCCGTCACCCACCAGCGGCGGCGGTTGTGGAAGTCGGACTGAGGCGTGTGCGTCTGAATCACGTTGCAGCTCCGGACAGCAGGAACGGCCACGGCGCAAGCAGGACGGCGCCGACCGCGAGGGCGATCATCCGCCGTCCACGACGGTCGGTGAGCAGCATCGTGAGGCCGAACCAGAGCACCGGAGCCGCGATGGCGAGGAACTGCCCGAACTGGTACACGACCTCGAGGACGATGTTGCCGATCGTGAAGGTGTCCCTCCCTGCGGCGATGATCCACCCGACCGCGAAGAGCAGGTACACACCCGCGAACGCCCCGTACGCAACCAGCTGCGCCGAGCCGCCGACTCCACTCGGGGTGACGTCATCGTCAGCGCCGCGAGCTGGCAGGGGCGAATCCGCGTCATCCGCCCCACCGTCCGCGTAGGACGGATCCCGGGTGCCGTCGTCCCAACTGAGAGCGTCGTCATCGGTGTCGGTCGGCACCACCCCAGTATCGCCGACGGCCGGCTGGCCGTATCATCCGCTGCATGCCGCTCAACGCGATCGAGGTCGATCTCTCGGGCGGGCATCCGAACTCACTCGGTGACACCGTCGCCGTGGTGGATCGAGTGCTGGCCGATCGCGCGCTGCTCGACGACCTCGTCGCCTGCTACAGGTCGGACGATCCGGTCGTGCGGCTCCGTGTGTCCAGCGCACTGAAGCGGATCTCGGCGGTGCGCCCCGAGTGGCTCGTGCCGTACCTCGATCATCTGCTCACCTCGGTCGCCTTCCTCGAGCAGGCATCGGCGAAGTGGACGCTCGCGATCCTGTTCGACCGGCTCCAGCCCAACATGACCACCGACCAACGCCGGGCGGCCGTCACGGTGATGCAGCGCAACCTCGACTCGGATGACGACTGGATCGTGCAGAACACCAGCATGCAGGTGCTGGCGACGTGGGCGGGCTCCGACGAGGCACTCCGGCACTGGCTGATCCCGCGGTTGAAGCGCTTCACCGGCAGTCCGCGGAAGTCCGTGGCGAACCGGGCCCGGAGGCTGCTCGACGTACCCCGTTCTGAACGGAATGTCAGCCGTACCGGCGAAGTGTGATAAAACTCATCCACGGAAGTGGATGCAGCGTCGTGTCCCTTCACACACAGGCGGGGGCCAACTGTGAACGCATTGTCATCAGTGAATCGGAAATCGACAGCGACTGTCGCGACCGGACTTCTCGCGCTCGGCATTCTGAGCGCATCCGCGTCGCCTGCCTTCGCGGCAACGACCATCGGAGGGCCGATCGACCTCGGCGCAGCCGACACGTTCGGTGTGCTGGCGGCGAGCGAGGTGACCAACACCGGCGCGACCACGGTGAACGGCGATGTCGGCGTGAGCCCGGGCACCGCGATCACCGGCTTCACCGGAGCGCCGAACGGTCTCGTGAACGGCACCACGCACTCGGCGGATGCGCTCGCGATTCAGGCGCAGACCGACCTGACCGCCGCGATCGTCGACGCCGCGGGCCTGACGCCGACGACCTCCGGCCTCGGCAATCTCTCCGGGCTGTCGCTGACTCCGGGGGTCTACTCCGGTGGAGAGCTGTCGCTGAACAGCGGTGGGCTCCTCACCCTCGCCGGCACCGCGGACTCGATCTGGGTGTTCCAGGCGGCGAGCACGCTCACGGTGGGTTCGACCGCCCGCGTGCTCATCACGGGCGGCGCGAGTTCCTGCAACGTGTTCTGGCAGATCGGGAGCTCGGCGACCATCGGCACGGGCGCTGCCTTCGTCGGCACCGTGATGGCGAGTGCCTCGATCACCGCCAACACCGGCGCGACCATCGAGGGACGCCTCCTGGCCGACACGGCCGCCGTCACGCTCCAGTCGAACGTGATCACGAGACCCACCGGGTGCGCACCAGGCGAGGAGCCCGTCGAGAGCGACGGTCCCGAGCTGACTTCCGCGTCAGCTCCAGGAGGCGACGCGGGCACACCGTACTCCTACACGTACACCGCGACCGGTGCGCCGGCTCCGACCTTCACCGTCTCCGCCGGCACGCTCCCCGCCGGGCTCTCGCTCGACAGTGCGACCGGGGTTCTCTCCGGCACGCCGACCACCGCGGGGACGTCCTCATTCACCATCACCGCATCCAACGGCACAACACCGGACGTGGCCTCGATCCAGTCGATCACGATCACTCCGCAGCTGGTGACAGTGCCGGTGGACGGACCGTCGGCGGGCGGCTCGGGAACACCGACCGGCGTACCGACGGCGGGCGGTTCGGGAACACCGACCGGCGTACCGACGGCGGACCGGGCGGTGCGGCGTCAACTCGCGGCGACCGGCGCCAGCACATCGTCGCACTCGATCGTCGGTGCGGCAGGGCTGCTGGCGTTCGGTGCCCTGCTCGTGACCTCCGCAAGGATCTCGCGACGCCACGGGGCTCGCTGACGCGCAGGATCTGTCGGACAGACTCCCGGGTCCGTAACGACCTAGGTCGTGACGGACCCGGGAGTCCTGTGCTCAGCGTGCGGCGGATCCGTCGGTGTAATCCGCGTCCTGCTGCTTCCAGGAGAACAGGGCGCGCAGCTCCTTGCCGGTCGCCTCGATCGGATGCTGCGCACCCTTCTCGCGGAGGGCGAGGAACTCGGGCGCACCGGCATCCTGATCGGCGATGAATCGCTCGGCGAACGCGCCGGACTGGATGTCCTTGAGCACGGCCTGCATGTTCTCCTTCACCGAAGGGTCGATGACGCGGGGTCCGGAGACGTAGTCGCCGTACTCCGCCGTGTCGGATACGCTCCACCGCTGCTTCGCGATGCCGCCCTCCCACATGAGATCGACGATGAGCTTCAACTCGTGCAGCACTTCGAAGTACGCGATCTGTGGCTGGTATCCAGCTTCGATCAGCGTCTCGAAGCCGTACTGGACGAGCTGCGATGTCCCGCCGCACAGCACGGCCTGCTCGCCGAACAGGTCCGTCTCGGTCTCCTCGGTGAAGGTGGTCTTGATGCCACCGGCGCGCAGACCACCGATCGCCTTGGAGTAGGACCAGGCCAGATCCCAGGCGGATCCGGTGGCGTCCTGCTCGACCGCGACGATCACGGGCACGCCACGACCCGCCTCGTACTCGCGACGCACAGTGTGACCGGGGCCCTTGGGTGCGACGAGGAGCACATCGACCCCGGCCGGAGCGGTGATGTACCCGAAGCGGATGTTGAAGCCGTGACCGAACACGAGCGCGTCGCCCTCGGAGAGGTTGCCGGCGATGTCGTCGGCGTAGAGGTGACGCTGGTGCTGGTCGGGGGCGAGGATGACGATCACGTCGGCCCACGCTGCGGCTTCGGCCGACGGCAGTACACGGAACCCGGCCTCCTCCGCCTTCTGCTTCGACTTCGAGTCCGGCTTGAGGCCGACGACCACCTCGACTCCGGAATCGCGGAGGTTCTGCGCGTGGGCGTGGCCCTGCGAGCCGTAGCCGATGACGGCGACCTTCTTGCCCTGCACGATCGACAGGTCGGCGTCGTTGTCGTAGACGATCTCGGTCATGGTGGTTCTCCTTGGGGTTCTCGGATCGTGGTTTCGCTCAGGCCGCTGATCGAGCGTGTCGAGATCTGTGGCCCAGGTCTCGGCCGGCTCGGCCAACAGGAGTCAGGTGCGGTAGACGCGCTCGGTGATGCTCTTGGATCCGCGCCCGATGGCGAGCAGACCGGATTGCGCGATCTCCCTGATGCCGTAGGGCTCGAGTACCCGCAGTAGCGCCTGCACCTTCGGGGTGTCGCCGGTGACCTCGATCACGAGCGCGTCGGTGGACACGTCGACGACGCGGGCGCGGAACAGGTTCGCCGCCTCGAGGATCTGGCTGCGGGTGGTGTTGTCGACGCGCACCTTGATCAGCATGTGCTCGCGTTCGACGGTCTGGGTGGGATCGAGTTCGACGATCTTGATCACGTTGATGAGCTTGTTGAGCTGCTTCGTCACCTGCTCGAGCGGCAACTCCTCGACATCGACGACGACCGTGATGCGCGACAGTCCGGGCAACTCGCTCTTACCGACGGCGAGCGACTCGATGTTGAATCCGCGGCGTGCGAACAGGCCGGCTACCCGCGTGAGCAGCCCCGGCTTGTCTTCGACGAGGAGGGACAGCACATGCGACATCCCTACTCCTCGTCCCACTCTGGGGCGTGCTCGCGCGCGTACTGCACCGACGAGTTGCCGACCCCCTGCGGAACCATCGGCCACACCATCGCATCACGGCTCACGATGAAGTCGATCACGACAGGACGGTCGTTGGTCTCGTTGGCGAGACGGATGGCGGCGTCCACCTCGTCCTTGCGGGTGACCCGGATGCCGAGCGCGCCGTACGCCTCCGCGAGCTTCACGAAGTCCGGCACCATCACGGTGTCGTGGCCGGTGTTCAGGTCGGTGAACGAGTGTCGGCCCTCGTAGAACAGGGTCTGCCACTGCCGCACCATCCCGAGCGACGAGTTGTTGATGATCGCGACCTTGATCGGGATCTCGTTGATCGTGCAGGTCGCCAGTTCCTGATTGGTCATCTGGAAGCATCCGTCGCCGTCGATCGCCCACACGGTGCGCTCTGGCTGTGCGACCTTCGCCCCCATCGCGGCGGGGACACCGTATCCCATCGTGCCGGCGCCGCCGGAGTTCAGCCACGCGTTGGGACGCTCGTACTTGATGAACTGGGCCGCCCACATCTGGTGCTGACCGACGCCCGCGGCGTAGACGCCCTCGGGCCCGGTGATCGCGCCGATGCGCTCGATCACGTACTGGGGCGACAGGAGGCCGTCGTCGGGTTCGTCGTAGCCGAGCGGGAACTGCTCCCTGAGTCCGTCGAGACGGGTCCACCAGTCGCGGATGTCTGGCGCCTGGCGGTTTGCGACGTCGTCGAAGGCGACGACGAGGTCGGCGATGACATCACGCGCATCGCCGACGATCGGCACGTCGGCGAAGCGGATCTTCGAGATCTCCGCGGGGTCGATATCTACGTGCACGACTTTCGCATCGGGCGCGAACTCGCTCGGCTTGCCGGTGACGCGGTCGTCGAAGCGGGCGCCGAGCGAGATCAGGAGGTCGGCCTCCTGCAGCGCGAGCACAGCGGGGACGGTTCCGTGCATGCCGGGCATACCGAGGTTCTGGTGGTGGGAGTCCGGGAATGCGCCGCGCGCCATGAGGGTGGTGACCACGGGAGCGCCCGTCTTGTCGGCGAGTTCACGAAGCTCGGCCGAGGCGCCGGCGCGGATGACCCCGCCGCCGACGTAGAGCACTGGACGCTTCGCGTCGGCCAGCAGCTGCGCCGCCGCCTGGATCTGCTTGCCGTGCGCCTTCGTGACGGGACGATAGCCGGGAAGGTCGATCTTCGGCGGCCAGATGAATGGCGCACTCGCCTGCTGGCAGTCCTTGGTCACGTCGACGAGCACCGGTCCAGGGCGGCCGGTGGTGGCGATCTGGAACGCGGCGGCGATCGTGCTTGGGATGTCTTCCGGCCTGGTGACGAGGAACGAGTGCTTCGTGATCGGCATGGTGATGCCGACGATGTCGACTTCCTGGAACGCGTCGGTCCCCATGGAGGTGCTGAACACCTGGCCCGTGATGGCGAGGAGGGGCACCGAGTCCATGTGCGCATCGGCGATAGCGGTGACGAGGTTGGTCGCGCCTGGGCCGGAGGTGGCGATCGCCACGCCGAGGCGGCCACTTGATGACGCGTACCCCTCAGCCGCGTGGCCGGCGCCCTGCTCGTGCCGGACCAGGATGTGACGGATGCCCTCGGACGACATGAGCTCGTCGTAGAAGGGCATGATCGCGCCACCCGGGAGCCCGAATACGTCGGTGACGCCGAGCATCTCGAGCGACTTGAGAATCGCCCCGGAGCCGGTGAGCACGGGGGCGTCCTGATGGGTGCGCTGACCGGGGACCGCGGTGGGCCGGGTCGGGCGCGCGGGGGTGGGAGCGGTGCTCAGCGGAGCCGGTTCTAGTGACATGTCACGGACCTCGGTTGTGGTGGTTCAGGTGATCGGAAGGGCACGCGTCATCCGGTGACCGCGCCTTGGGCGGCGGAGCGCACGAGACGGACGTATTTCGCCAGGACGCCACGGGTATAGCGCGGAGGAAGTGGAGCCCAACCGGATCGGCGGGCTTCGAGCTCGTCAGCGTCGACCAGTAGGTCGAGCGACCGAGCTGCGATATCGACCCGTATCAGATCCCCATCGCGCACGAAGGCGATGGGACCTGCGTCCACCGCTTCGGGAGCTATATGGCCGATGCACAGGCCGGTTGTGCCCCCTGAGAATCGACCGTCCGTCAAGAGTAGTACATCTTTTCCGAGCCCCGCCCCCTTGATGGCGGCGGTGATCGCGAGCATCTCCCGCATCCCGGGGCCGCCCTTCGGACCCTCGTAGCGGATGACGACGATGTCGCCCGCGCCGATGCGGCCTTCGGTCAGCGCGTCCATCGCCGCGCGCTCGCGCTCGAAGACCCGAGCGGGGCCCTCGAACACCTCGGCGTCGAAGCCGGCGGTCTTGACCACCGCGCCTTGGGGGGCGAGTGATCCACCGAGGATGGTCAATCCGCCCGTCGCGTGGATGGGGTCGTCGAGCGTGCGCAGCACTGATCCGTCGAGGGGGTCGGGATCGAGCTCGGCGAGGTTCTCGGCAAGGGTCCTGCCCGTGACGGTCAACGCGTCGCCGTGCAGAAGACCCGCCTCGAGGAGCGCACGCATGAGTACGGGGATGCCCCCGTGGCGGTCCACGTCGTTCATCACGTATCGCCCGAACGGCTTGAGGTCGCCGATATGCGGAGTGGCGTTGCCGATGCGAGTGAAGTCGTCGAGGGTGAGGTCGACCTCGGCCTCGTTCGCGATGGCGAGCAGGTGCAGCACGACATTCGTCGAGCCGCCCAGCGCCATGGCGACGGCGATGGCGTTCTCGAAAGCGTGCTTGGTGAGGATGTCGCGTGCGGTGATCCCGAGGCGGAGCATGTTCACCACCGCCTCGCCCGAACGATGCGCGAAGTAGTCCCGGCGACGGTCGGCGGCGGCCGGTGATGTGGAGCCGGGAAGCGCCATCCCGAGTGCCTCGGCGACGCTCGCCATCGTGTTGGCGGTGTACATGCCGCCGCATGCGCCTTCTCCCGGTGCGAAGGCGCATTCGATGCGGTGTGCGTCGTCCTCGCTCATCCGTCCGGCCTTCACAGCGCCGACGGCTTCGAACGAGTCGATGATCGTGATGTCCTTCTCGGTGCCGTCGCTGAGCTTCACCCAGCCGGGTGCGATCGATCCGGCG
>CAXTLO010000060.1:0-12534 GCA_964244965.1 uncultured Marisediminicola sp. | reverse complement strand
GGAAGCAGGTGAAGGCATTGCCGCCCCGAGTCCGACGAGCGTGGCGGCGACGGGGCAGGTCGCCGTGGATGGCATGGTCGCCGTGCCCGATCGCATCACGACCGTGCCCGCGTATCGGCGTCGGGGTCTCGGCGGAGCGATGATGCACGCCCTCGTCGATGAAGCACGGACAGTGGGCGCCACGGTCGGCCACCTGGTCGCTTCTGTGGAGAGGGAGCGACTGTATCGCCGCCTCGGCTGGTCGCCGGCGGGCCGTGTCGTCATCGGCCGCACCGTGGATCGCGCCAGGGGCGGCAGGTCGTAGCGGCGGCGCGACGAGCTCTGGACGGTCGCGGCACGGAGGATTAACCTCTGTGGCATGTGCCGGAACATCCATACCCTCCATAATTTCGAGCCCGCGGCCACCGACGACGAGGTGCACGCGGCAGCGCTGCAGTTCGTGCGCAAGATCAGCGGTTCGACCAAGCCGTCGAAAGCGAATCAGGAGGCCTTCGATCAGGCGGTGCATGACATCGCCCATATCTCGAGGCACCTTCTCGATGACCTGGTGAGTTCGGCGCCCCCGAAGAACCGCGAGGAGGAGGCTGAGAAGGCCCGGGAGCGCTCGGCGAAGCGGTTCGCGGTCGCCTGAAAGTGGCACCGGGGACCTGGTGGAGATCCAGACCGACCTCCGCGCCGTCGGCGTCGACCTGACCGGGCTGGCCACGCCACAGGTCCGAAGGCCGGCCACGGCACCGGCCTCCGCGCCGGCCCGATCACCCACTCGGGTACTCCGATCCGGTTTTTAGGAGCGAGGAATGAACGCGGCGCGAACGAGGACCCTCGCCTGGCCGCCGCTCGATACCGCATCGGCCGAGTGTCCGGCCCCCCGCGGGTGGCGCCACGGACGAGAGGACGGCGAGCGCGCCGACGGCCGAGGGCGCGACGCCGGAACAGCTGATCAGATACGCCGAGATCGCGATCGAGCGGGCACGAAGTGTCCAAACGGTCTCGACGTTCGACCCGCCTGATGCACGCAACCGCCCGGAGGGTGATCTCATACGGCGGCGAGCTCGACGGGACATCGGACGCACGTAGCGCGCGGTCACGTTGCAGTGCAGGATTCGTGTGATGAGAAAAATATCGATGAAGAAGCCGTCCTACGTTCTTGCTGTCGGCGCGGGCCTGATGATGCTCGTAGGGTGCACATCACCATCGTCGCCACTGTCGACCTCTCCATCCCCGGTGATGTCAGATGGCGGGACCACAGTAGAGAGCCCGACGGCTTCGCCGGAACCGACCACGACGCCGGTGAAGGGGCAGTGCGCCTCGGAGGAGCTCGTCCCCTCGATTCAGGGCATGGCGGAGGACACGGGGACAACGACGATCGTGATCGGGCTGACCAACACCTCCACCACTGCCTCCTGCACGTTGCAGGGATGGCCGGGGGTCTCATTCGTGCAGGGAGGGAACGGCACTCAACTCGGGGCAGCAGCTGAGCAGGACCTCGATTCGACCCACGACACGGTCACCCTGAACGCCGACGGTGGTGCTGCAACCTTCACCGTCACCCTGTTCCCCTACTCGGAGGAGGAGTGTGACCCGACACCAGCAGATGGCATCCGGATCTATCCACCCGGCGAAACCCAAGCGCTATTCGTCGACGGCGCAGAACAGAACTTCGTCGGGTGCGCATCTGAAACGGCATCGGTGCTGCTCACCAGCGCGTTGCAGCCGATGGCGGCGGCGCCCTGATATCGAACGGGTAAGCACTCCGAACCATCGCCTGACCGCTATGGGAATGGTATCGACCTGACCAGCCGCGAGCGAAACATCGCTGCAACACCATGGTCGTAGGCTCGAGCGATGGGCGACCTGTTCGATGGCTACAGCGCTCCGACGGCGACTCGCACCCGTGCCGGCGCGGCACCCTTCGACGAGATGTTCGCGGAGGACTCCACAGCGAGGGCGTCGTACAAGGAGATCCACGCGACGCTGGCTCGGATGACGCAGGCCGAGCTCCGAGGTCGCACCGACTCGCTCGCCAGCTCCTATCTCGCGCAGGGGGTGACGTTCGACTTCGCGGGTGAGGAGCGCCCGTTCCCACTCGACGCGGTGCCGCGCGTCATCGACCAGGCCGAGTGGACCGTCGTGGAGGCCGGGGTCAAGCAGCGCGTGCTCGCGCTCGAGGCCTTCCTCGCCGACATCTACGGAGCACAGAATGCGGTACGCGACGGGGCGATCCCCGCCGCCCTCATCAGTTCCTCCAGCCACTTCCATCGTCAGGCCGCCGGCATCGAACCTGCCAACGGGGTGCGCATCCAGGTCTCGGGCATCGACCTCATCCGCGACGAAGCGGGTCAGTGGCGCGTGCTCGAAGACAACGTGCGCGTGCCGTCCGGAGTCAGCTACGTGATCTCCAACCGCCGCGTGATGGCGCAGACCCTGCCAGAACTGTTCGTCAGCATGAGGGTCCGCCCGGTGGGCGACTACCCGCACAAGCTGCTGCACGCGCTACGGGCATCCGCTCCTCCCGGGGTCGAGGAGCCGACCATCGTCGTGCTGACGCCCGGGGTGTACAACTCTGCGTACTTCGAGCACACCCTGCTCGCGCGGCTGATGGGCGTCGAACTCGTCGAGGGGCGCGACCTGTTCTGCTCCGGCGGTCGCGTGTGGATGCGCACCACCGCCGGGCCGACGAGGGTGGATGTGATCTATCGCAGGGTGGACGACGAGTTCCTCGACCCGCTGCAGTTCCGCGCCGATTCGATGCTCGGCTCGCCAGGGCTGCTACTGGCCGCGCGCCTCGGCAACGTGACCATCGCCAACGCGATCGGCAACGGCGTCGCCGACGACAAGCTCGTGTACACCTACCTGCCCGCGCTGATCGAGTACTCCCTCGCCGAGAAGCCGATCCTCGCGAACGTCGACACCTGGCGTCTGGAAGAGCCCGCCGCCCTCGAGGAGGTGCTCGATCGGCTCGACGAGCTCGTGGTCAAACCCGTCGACGGCTCGGGTGGTCGAGGACTGGTCGTCGGGCCGGATGCGTCGCCTATCGAGTTGGAGGCGCTGCGTCGACGGCTGCTCGCGGATCCGCGTGGCTGGATCGCGCAACCGGTGGTGCAGCTGTCGACCATCCCCACACTCGTCGAGGACGGGATGCGACCGCGGCACGCCGACCTGCGCCCCTTCGCCGTGAATGACGGCACAGACGTGTGGGTGCTGCCCGGCGGACTGACCCGCGTGGCCCTGCCGGAGGGTCAGTTGGTGGTCAACAGCAGTCAAGGCGGCGGATCGAAGGACACCTGGGTGGTGGGCGAGGACCAGTTGCAGGTGTCGAGGCACAGCATCCAGCACCTGGTCGCAGGTCAAGCGGCGGTCACCGAATCGATCGCCGTCATCACCCCCGAGATGCTCGCTCAGGATCACTCGCCCAGTGACCGCCCGCAAGACCACGGGCAGCAGGAACAGCAGCAGCAAGCCCACGCATCCGAGTCGATGCCGGCGCACGCACTGGAACCGACTCGGCGCGAAGCGGTGCTTCCCGCATGCTGAGCCGCATCGCCGAGTCGCTGTTCTGGATCGGCCGCTACATCGAGCGGAGCGACGGTACCGCCCGCATCCTCGACGTGCATCTGCAGCTGCTGCTCGAGGACCCGTGGATCGAGGAGAACCTCGCCTGCCGCTCACTGCTGAGCGTGATGGGCAGCGAGATCCCGGAGGACCGGGACCTGACGCGCGCCGACATCCTCAACATCCTCGCCGTCGATCGATCCGAGCCCGCATCCATCGCCTACTCACTTGGCGCCGCGCGCGAGAACGCTCGCCGGGCCCGCGAGATCGTGTCGAGCGAGCTGTGGGAGTGCCTCAACACGACGCGCGCGCGCATGCCGCGCAAGGTGGCCGGCGACAAGGTGCACGAGTTCTTCGGCTGGGTGCGCGAACGCAGTGCGCTCGCCGTCGGCATCATCGAGTCCGCGACCAGTCGGGATGAGGCGTGGCAGTTCTTCACCCTGGGGCGCAGCATCGAGCGGGCCGACATGACCGCTCGGCTGCTCGCGACCCGCTCGCTGACCGAGGCGAGCGGTCCGTCGTGGACGACGATCCTCCGGTCGTGCGGTGCCTACGAGGCGTACCTCCGCACCTACCGTGGCATGCCGAGCGCCCGGAACGCCGCTGAGTTCCTGCTGCTCGACCGTCTCTTTCCGCGCTCCATCCTGTTCTCGGTGCGTCGCGCCGAGGCCTGCATGAAGGACATCGAACCGCCGCGCTCGAGGGTCGGGGTGTCGGATGACGCTCAGCGGCTCATCGGGCAGATCCGCAGCGAGCTCGAGTACCGGCCGATCACCGAGATCCTCCAGGACCTTCCGAAGCACATGGACAGCGTTCAGCTCGCGACATCCGCCGCATCCGAGGCGATCCGTCAGCGCTACTTCCCGACCAACGCCGCACCCAACTGGGTCAGCGAGACGACCCTGGGCGAGAGGCAGAGGGGGGAGACGGTGTGAACCGACTCCGCATCAAGCACCGCACCGGCTTCTCGTACGGCGGCGAGGTCACCGCGTCGTACAACGAGGCGCGGATGCTCCCAGTCAGTTCCGAAGGTCAACTCGTGCTCTACTCCAACCTGGAGATCTTGCCGATCTCGGCGAACCACGGCTACGTCGACTACTGGGGTAGCCGGGTGTCGTCGTTCGAGATCCTCACCCCGCACAAGGAGCTGGTGCTCACCGCGACCAGCCTCGTCGAGGTGCGTCCTCGCGAGTACGTCGATCAGGTGATCGGGTGGGATGATCTCGCGGATGCGGCGGAGCGGGCCACCGAGTTCGTCGAGCAGCGCGGGCAGACCAGGCGCACCGCGCCGCCGGCCGAGGTCGTCGAACTGGCTCGGCGGATCGCGGCGGACTGCTCCGATCCGTCCGAAGCGGCGAGAGAAATCAGCGTCGCGATCGGCAAGAGCGTGGAATACGTGCAGGGCGTGACAGCAGTGACGACCACGGCGGCCGAGGCATGGGAGCACCGCAAGGGTGTCTGCCAGGACATCGCGCATCTGGCGGTCGGTGCCTTGCGCGCGGTCGGGATCCCCGCCCGCTATGTGTCGGGGTACCTGCATCCGAGACCCTCGGCGGCGATCGGCGAGACCGTGACCGGGGAGTCCCACGCGTGGGTCGAGTGGTACACCGGGCAGTGGCACGGGTACGACCCCACCAATCTGATCCCGATCGGCGACCGGCACGTGCTCGTCGGACGAGGGCGCGACTACAACGATGTGCCGCCGCTGCGCGGGGTGTACGCGGGCCCCTTCACGTCGAGCCTCTTCGTGACGGTGGAGATCACCCGCGAGAGTTGACGAGCGGCCGGCCGGCCTGCGTGAGGGTGAGTCGTCGCCCGATGCGCGACATCCGGACGCCGCGGCTCCGCACCAGCCAGATCACGCCGACCGCTGCGGCGAGGAAACCGGATGCGGCGCCGACGCCGATCGACCAGCGCGGGCCGAACTCGTTCGCGACCCACCCCACGATCGGCGCGCCGATCGGAGTGCCGCCCATGAAGATCGCCATGTAGATCGCCATCACCCGACCTCGCACCGCGGGATCTGTGGTGAGCTGCACCAGGCCGTTCGCGGTAGTCATGAGCGTCTGCGCGGCGACTCCGACTACTATCAGCGACGCCCCGAACGCCCATATCGTCGGCAGCGTCGCGGCGAGCACCCCACCTACCCCGAACACGGCGCACGCACCGAGCAGGAAGCGGAGCCGCGGGCGCTCACGCCCGGCCGACAGCAGCGCGCCCGTCACCGAGCCGATGGCCATCACCGAGGAGAGCAGCCCGAATACTCCTGCGCCCTCCCCGAATTCGACCCTCGCCATGGTGGCGATGTAGATCGGGAAGTTCATGCCGAAGGTGCCGATGAGGAAGACCATCACCAGGATCACGAGGATGTCCGGCCGCTTCCTGACGTACCGGAAACCGCCGGCCAGATCACCGCGCCGTCGCTCCGCGCGCTCGACCGGGCGCAGTTCACGGACGCGCAGCAGGCGCAGCGAGAGAAGGACTGCGCCGAAGGACGCGGCGTTGATCAGGAACACCGGTCCGGCACCGACGGCGACGGTAAGGAGACCGGCGACGGCCGGTCCGATCATGCGCGCCGCACTGAACGACGCCGAATTGAGGGCGACCGCGTTGCTGAGATTCGGGCCGGCCACGAGGTAGGCCACAAAGGTCTGGCGGGCGGGCGCGTCGAACGCCGCCGCGCAGCCCAGCAGGGCCGCGAAGGCGTACACATGCCAGAGCTGCACGGTGCCGGTGACCGTCATGATGCCGAGTCCGAGCCCCGAGAGTCCCATCGCAGTCTGCGTGATCATCAGCACCCGGCGCTGGTCGAAGCGGTCGGCGACCAATCCCGTGAGCGGAAGCAGCAGGAGTTGCGGACCGAACTGCAAGGCCATGGTCAACCCGACCGCCGCCGCGTCGTTGTCCGTCAACTCGGTGAGCACGAGCCAGTCCTGTGCGGTGCGCTGCATCCAGGTGCCGATGTTGGACACGAGAGCGCCCGCCGCCCAGATGCGGTAGTTGTAGCCGATCAGCGAGCGGAAGATCGCCCTCATCGTTCGGACAGGCCGTGCAGCACGCGGGTGGCGGAGAGGAGTGCGGCGCGATCCTCGTCTGACAGGGTGCTCAGGCGCGCGAACAGCCACTCATCGCGCCGCCGCCGCGTCTCACGTACGAGGTCGACGCCCGCCTCGGTCAGGTGATGGATGACGCGGCGCCGGTCCTCGGCGGACTGCTCGCGTCGCACGTATCCCGCGTCGACGAGCGCGGTGACCGTGCGATTCATCGACGGCGCCGTGACGCGCTCGCGGTCGCTAAGCGCGCCCAGCGACTGCGGGCCGTGGAGCGAGAGCAGGCCGAGTACCGCCGTCTGGCCGTCGCTCAGCGCATCGTCGGCCTTCTCGGCGCGGAGGCGGCGCGCGAGCCGGTTCACGGCGACCCGGAGCTCGGAACTGAGCTCGTAGATCGATGAATCCGGCATATCATTAGTCTAGCTAATTAGCCACGCTAAGAGAACCCGTATCAGGAGACGGGCAGAACCTCGCCGCGATTACACTGAGCGCAGCACACCGGGCGCGGCGGCAGGAGATCGATGGTCATGTTCATCGCGGCCCGCGAGGACCACACTTTCGTCGATCCGCAGGGCGTCACCGTGCACTACTACGTGTGGCGCACGGGTCGTCCGCGAGCCATCGTGCAGATCGCGCACGGCCTCGGCGAACACGCCCTCCGGTACGAGCGACTCGCGCAGGCGTTGGTGAACGTCGGCTACACGGTCTATGCCGACGATCACCGAGGGCACGGTCGCACGGGGCTCGAGCAGCATGGCGGCGACCCCACCCGGTTGGGCAGCCTCGGACCAGGCGGGATGCGCGCGGCCGTCGACGACGTCGTGCAGGTCAGTCGCATCATCCGCGACGAGCATCCGCAGACCCCGCTCGTGCTGCTCGGGCACAGCTGGGGATCGATCATCGCCCAGAAGATCATCGACCGGGACACGGGCTTCTACGCGGCCTTCGTGCTGTCGGGCACCGCGTATCGCACGTTCAAGCACATGAACGGCGGTGACCTGAACGCGCGGCACCAGCATCTGGGTACCACAGGCTTCGAGTGGCTCAGCCGCGACCCCGCCGTCGCGGAGGCGTTCGCTGCGGACCCGCTGGCGTTCCCCGCGAAGGCGATCAAGCTGTTCGGCATCGCCGACACGCTCCGTCAGCTCGGTCGACCGCGGCGCGACCTCGCGCATGGCGCTCCGCTGCTCATCCAGGTCGGAGGGGACGATCCGTTCGGCGGCGAGCGGAGCGCGGAACTGCTGGCCGATGCCTACCTGACGCGGTCGGGCCTCACCGACGTCGAGCTGATCGTGTACCTCGACGCGCGCCACGAGATCTTCAACGAGACCAACTTCGTCGATGTGACCGCCGACCTGGTCGCCTGGCTCGATGAGCGGATGCCGCCGCGCGTCTGAGCTGCCGATCACCGGGTCGCGGCCGGAGTGTCAGCTGGTCAGCGGACGCTCGAGCGACTCGGGGAAGCCGACCCCGGTCAGGTCGGCCGACGATTCCCAGAGCCGCTGCGCGACGACCCGATCCTTCGCCGCGGCCGACCGGTCCACGAGCACCGGCGGCCCCGTCACGTGCCCGCGACCGCCGGGTCCGGCGAAGCTGTTGCCCGGCACGTCGGCGGTCGCGGCGAACAGGGTCGGCCAAGCGCCCTCATCCGCGGTTTGGCCGATGAGCTTATTGGTCAGCGCCATCCCCGCGTTCATGATCGGGTTCCCCGAATGGAACTGGAGGTTCGTCGTTGCCGCTCCAGGGTGAGCCGCCATCGAGAGAACCGACGAGCCACCCTGAGTGAGGCGCCGTTGCAACTCCAGCACGAACAACAGATTGGCGAGCTTCGACTGCCCGTACGCCTGCCAGCGGCGGTAGCGCCGCGATCTCCAGTTGAGGTCGTCGAAGTCGATTCGTCCTATCTTGTGAACGCCACTCGTCAACGTCACCACCCGTCCCGTCACGCGGGGCAACAGGAGATTGGTCAGAGCGAAGTGCCCCAGGTGGTTGGTGCCGAACTGCAGCTCGAAGCCGTCGCGGGTGCGCGACAGCGGCGGCACCATGATCCCCGCGTTGTTGATCAGCAGGTGGATGTGGCGGTCGACGCCGTCGGCGAATGCCCGCACGGACGCGAGATCGGCCAGGTCGAGCCGCCGTACCTCGGAGGACCCGTCGATCGAGCCCGCCGCATCCGCACCCTTGGCCTCGTCGCGCACGGCGAGGATCACGTGAGCCCCGCGCGCGGCCAGGACGCGGGCGGCGCCGAGTCCGATGCCACTGTTTGCGCCGGTCACGACAGCCGTCGTGCCGGTCAGGTCGGGGATGTCCGCTGTGGTCCAGGTGCTGGTGGGCATGGCTCCACCGTAGGCCGATGACGCTGGCTACGGCCTGTCAGGTTCACGATCTGTGAGGTGCGCCGTCGCACCGGATTCAGCTGAGTGCCGCGGGCGGCGTCACTGCTCGGTGTCCTGCGCAGCGGCGATACGTCGGCTCTCGCGCGAGGCGGCCTGGTCGGCGTCGCCGATCTCGGGAGCGGGGCGCTTCTCGCCGGAGGTGTTGGATGCATCATCGACGCCTGTCGACGAGTTTCCGGTGGAGGTGCCCACCGTGGTGGTCTCGACGCGCTCGTTGTGCGGGTCGACGGCCTCGACCATCGGCTGACCGCTCTCGTGCCATTCGTCCCGATCGGCGTCCTGCGGCCCGTCGATGTGCGGTCCGTCCGTGAGCGGTACGTCGCTGCTGCGCTCCGCCTGCTGCCGCTCGGTCTCCTGCTGTTCGATGTCGACCTCGCCGGCGCCCTGCTCTGGCATGCTCTGATCCTCGGTCATCGGGTTCCTCTCGATTGCGTCGGTCATGTCCGCGCGATGCCATACTCCGCGGGTTGCACGACGGGTGCAACGGGTTGCGACTCCCTCGGAGCCGGATCTCAGGCGAACAACGCTCGCAGCGTGGCGACCTGGCGTTCGTCGTCGTACACCTGCCCGCCCTCGTGCCCGTTGTACGGCCACACCTCGATCCGCTTCTCACCCGCGTACGCGTTGTAGGCGCCGAACACGGTCGAGGGTGGGCACACCTCGTCCATCAGCGCGGTCGAGAACCAGGCGGGCGCCGTGGCGCGCCGCGCGAAGTTGACCCCGTCGAAGTAGGCGAGCACCTCGTGCACGCTCTCGACCCGGTCGCGATGCACGGCGAGGTAGCGTCCGATCTCTTTGTAGGGGTCGCTGTCGGTGATCACGGTCGCCCGCCGGAAGTCGCACAGGAAGGGCACGCGGGGCATCACCGCGGCGAGCCCCGGTACGAGACCCGCGACGGCGAGGGTGATGCCGCCGCCCTGGCTGCCACCCGAGATCGCGATGCGGTCGGCATCGACGACATCGAGGGTGCGCACGAGGTCGATCGCCCGCACGGCATCGGTGAAGACCCGGCGGTAGTAGTAAGTCTCGCGGCTGTCTATGCCGCGGGTCATGAAGCCCGGCGACTGCGGACCAGTGCCAGCCGGATCGGGAGTGTCTCCCCCGCCCCAGACGGAGCCCTGCCCGCGGGTGTCCACCATGAGGTGCGCGAAGCCGGCGGATGCCCAGAGCAGGTTTTCTAACGGACGACCGCGCCCGCCGCCGTAACCCTGGAACTCGACGACGGTCGAGAGCGGCCCGGCGGCACCCGCGGGGGTGCGGAGCCACGCGCGCACCGGCTGACCGGTGTATCCGGCGAACGTGACGTCGAATACGTCGATGGTGGTAAGACCACAGTCGACGGGAATCACCGAGATCGAGACGTCCGTCCGTCGACTCGTCTCGAGCGTCTGTCGCCAGAATTCGTCGAAGTCGTGAGGATCGATCTGATCGCTCCGGTACTCGCGAAGTTGCGCTTCGGGGAGGTCGACGAACACCGGTCCAGCTTAGGAGGCGGCCAGCGTCAGGGGCACCGTCATGCGCGCCTCCTTCGGCTCGGATCACCAGCCGCCTCGGCCGGTGACGACGACCTCGCCACATCGCCGACTTCGACCGCAACGAGCAGTTCGGGGCGTGACTTGCCTACTCGGCGCCACCGCTGCTGGGGATCGAGCACGCGGAGCAAGATGTCCACCTGCTCCAGCGTCTGCGTCGCCTCGTTCATGTCTCTCACTCTGCCGGCGACCACCGACATCCGAAGGCCCTGATCAGATGAAGAATGCCCGCCTGTGGGGAGGGCGTGGATCACCGCGTTGGGCAGGAGAAGATGCCAGCCCAGAAAACGATTCCCATAGACTCGCCTCGCGCGCGAAGGAGTGACGATGACCCCGAGGAGGACGATCGGCGATCCGGTCGTGCGCGGCGTCCATCCTGATCCGTCTGCGTGCCGGGTGGGAAGGGACGGCAAGCGATTCCAGCACGCGTGCGCCAACGTCGCGCCCGGACAGGGCAACAACATTGTGTCGGTGGACGATCCGGCCGGGGAGTGGTCTGACGCGCTATGGATCGCCAGCGACGCGTTCGACCCGTCGCTCACCTTCGACGCAGATACCGTCTGCTACACGCGCCGCTCCATCGTTCACGATAGAGCCCGATGCGGGTACGTCTCGGACATCGGAACGAACACTTACGCCTGCTGTGCGCCGAGGCGAACCAGACCTATCCGCACACGCTTCGGGATGTTCTCGACCGGGGCCGCCGCCAGGGTCCACGACGTGCGGCGTACCACTGGTGGGAAGCTTCAGGCGTGACCGTGATGGGCGTGACCGTGATGGGCGTGACCGTGACAGGACTGATGCACTGATGCCGGATCCTTCCAAGCCGAAGACCGCCACGATCATCGCGGTCGCCGAGCGCGCCGGGGTGTCGCCGTCCACCGTCTCACGGGTGATGAACGGGCGGTTCACGGTCGACCCCGAGATCGCCGAGAGGGTGCGGCAGGCTGTCGCCGACCTCGACTACTCGCCGAACCAGCGCGCCAGGTCGCTCGTACTCGGTCGGAGCAACACCGTCGCGATTCTGGTTCCGGACCTCGGCAACCCCTTCTTCCACAGCATCCTCCGCGGAGTCAGCCGTGCCGCAGACAGACAGGGGTTCCGTGTGTTGGTCGCCGACTCGGCGGAAAAGGCCGGAATGGAGGGGGCGCTCGCTACCGAGTTGCGTGCCCGTACCGACGCCATCGTGCTGTGCGCCCCGCGGATGCCTGAGAGCGACCTCATCCGCTTGCTGCCCGCCCTCGCCCCGGCGGTGATCATCAACCGCGACAGCTCGCTCGTGAGCGCGCCCACCCTCTCAGTCGACTACGAGTCGGGCATCCAACTCCTGGCCGACCATCTCTTCTTGCTGGGCCACCGGCGGATCGCCTACCTCCAGGGGCATCCGGACAGCGCGACGAACCGCTCCCGCATCACGGGGATAGCGAAGTTCCTCGACGCGCATCCCGACCTGGAGCTCGCTGCCCTCGAATGCGGGCCGACATTCGAGAATGGATATGCGGCAGCCGGTGCCGTAATGCAGTCGGGGGCGACTGGATGCCTCGCATTCAACGACATCGTCGCGATGGGGCTGTTGAGCGCTCTCAGCGAGAAGGGAGTCAGCGTGCCCGGCGACCTCTCGATCACCGGCTTCGACGACATCACCTTCGCCCGGTACACGACACCGCCTCTGACGACGGCGTCGGTGCCCATCGAGGAGCTCGGCGAGCAGGCGTGGTCCCGGTTGTCCGCCCTGATCGGCGGCGCGGTTCCGGAGCCGAATCTCCTGCTCGAGCCGGAGGTACTCGTGCGAGGATCGACTGCGCCGCCGCGGCGATAGTTTTGAGCTCAGACGGTCACGAGCAGATTCGATAGAAAGCAGAGATCATGACCGAGAAGCCCACTGTCCTCTTCGTCTGCATCCACAACGCCGGCCGCTCCCAGATGGCCGCCGGGTACATGCGAGAGCTGTCTGGCGGCGCGGTCGAGGTGTTGTCTGGTGGCTCCGAGCCGGGGGACCAGATC
>CAXTLO010000059.1:9547-12656 GCA_964244965.1 uncultured Marisediminicola sp. | reverse complement strand
CCAGCACGAGTCGGCCGAGGTTGGTGGGGTGGAGACCGTCCGCGTCCTTATCCGGGTCCATCAACTCGAGCATCGCGTTCTCGTCGATTCCGGTGGGCAACGGCAGTTGCACGATGTAGCCGGTGACGGCGGGATCGGAGTTCAGGCGATCGATCGCCGCGCGCACATCCGCCTCGCTGGCGTCGCCGGGGAGATCGATCCGGATGGACTCGATGCCGACCTCGGCACAGTCCCGGTGCTTGCCCGCGACGTAGGACAACGAACCCGGGTCGTCGCCGACCAGCAGTGTGCCCAGCCCGGGCGTGACGCCGTCGGCGGCGAGGGCCGCGATCCGATCACTCAACTCCGCCTTGATAGCCGAGGCCGTCGCGACCCCGTCGAGTCGCACCGCTACCACGCGCCGCTCCCCCGCTCGTCACGGCGATCGGAGCGGCGATCGGAGTTGCCGGTCACCACCGCTCGAGACCGCCGTAGAGCGGGAACGCGTCGGCGAGCTCGGTTACCCGCGCCTGGAGACCGGCGACATTCGGCGAGGGCTTCAAGGTGTCGGCGATGATGTCGGCGACCTCGGTGAACTCGGCGTCGTCGAACCCGCGCGTTGCGAGCGCCGGAGTGCCGATACGCACCCCGGAGGTCACCATCGGCGGACGTGGATCGAATGGCACGGCGTTGCGGTTGACGGTGATACCGACCTCGTGCAGCAGATCCTCGGCCTGCTTGCCGTCGATCGGCGAGTTGCGCAGGTCGGCCAGCACGAGGTGCACGTCGGTACCCCCGGTGAGCACGTCGACACCCTCCGCACGAGTGTCGTCGGCGACCAGACGCTCTGCGAGCAGCTTCGCCCCGCGGATCGTGCGCTCCTGCCGGTCGCGGAACTCGGGCTCGGCTGCGAGCTTGAACGCCGTGGCCTTCGCCGCGATCACGTGCATCAGCGGCCCACCTTGCTGGCCGGGGAACACGTTCGAGTTGAGCTTCTTCGCGAGGTCGGCGTCATTGCTGAGGATGAAGCCGGAGCGCGGCCCGCCGATCGTCTTGTGCACGGTCGAGGAGACGACGTGCGCGTGCGGAACGGGAGACGGATGCAGGCCCGCCGCAACCAGGCCGGCGAAGTGGGCCATATCGACCCAGAGCGTCGCCCCGACCTCGTCGGCGATGGCGCGGAAGGCGGCGAAGTCCAGCTGGCGAGGGTACGCCGACCAGCCCGCGATGATCACGTGCGGCTTCACCTCGAGCGCCTTCTGTCGCACCGCATCCATGTCGATGAGGAAGCTCTCGGGGTCGACGCCGTAGGCGTGCGCCTCATAGAGCTTGCCGGAGAAGTTCAGCCGCATGCCGTGGGTCAGGTGGCCGCCGTGCGCGAGCTCGAGGCCGAGGATCCGGTCACCGGGACGTGCGATGGCGCCGAGGACCGCCGCGTTCGCCGTAGCTCCGGAGTGCGGCTGCACGTTGGCGAATCCCGCGCCGAACAGCGACTTCGCGCGTTCGATGGCGAGGGTCTCCGCGATGTCGACGAACTCGCAGCCGCCGTAATAGCGGCGCCCAGGGTAGCCCTCGGCGTACTTGTTGGTGAGCACAGAGCCCTGAGCCTCGAGTATGGCGCGGGGCACGAAGTTCTCGCTCGCGATCATCTCGAGCGTGCTCCGCTGGCGGCCGAGCTCCTGGTCGAGCACCGCGGCGATCTCCGGATCTACCACGGAGAGCGGTTCGGTGAACTGGGTGGAGATGCGTGACTTGACTGACTGGTCGGACATGGGCGACTCCTCGCGATAGGGTCCGCGCCCTGCTGACAGGCGCGAATGCTGTTCGTCGTGGCCCAGGCGAACGGCCACCTACCGTGTCAATCGCTCCCCGATGGATGTCCATCTCAACGCCAGTCGCGATGGGTCGAGTCTACCGTTGACGACTGGGCGGATGGCCAGTGAGTGGTACGACTGCCGAGCGGCTCGGAAGGCGGGGCGGTCGGGAGGTCGGCGACTAACCAATTTCGTCCGCGATTCAGCCTTCTATGAATACATCCGGAGCTGTAGCGTTATCGACATGGCTGAAACAGTGACGTTGACCCACACGGCCGCCTTGGTACGTCTGGGATATGCCCTTTCGGATGACACCCGCGCACGAATCCTGCTCGCCCTCAGACGAGCCCCGGCTCGTCCATCGGACCTCGCGGACGATATCGGTGTCTCCCGCCAGGTGATGTCGAATCAGCTCGCCTGCCTGCGTGGCTGCGGCCTAGTGAAGGCTGTGCCTGACGGCCGCTACACGTCGTACCGGCTTGCCGACGCTCATCTCGCGCCGGCCCTCGACGACCTGCTCCGCCTGGTAGTCACAGTCGACCCGACGTGCTGCTCGTCCCACGGTTGCGCATGCACATGACATCGCTCCCGCCTACCACCGCTCCGCCGTCTAGTGCCCGCCGTGCTGTTCTGATCCGGCGGATCCGCTGGATCGTTGGAGCCACGATCGGCTACAACGTGATCGAGGCGATCATCGCGATTGCCGCCGGTACGGTGGCATCCTCAGCCGCGCTGATCGGATTCGGGCTCGACTCCGTCGTGGAGGTTCTCTCCGCCGCCGCAGTTGCGTGGCAATTCGCCTCCGCCGACCCGCAGAAACGTGAGCAGATCACCCTGCGGGTCATCGCGCTATCGTTCTTCGGACTTGCCCTGTTCGTCACCGTTGACGCCACTCGGGCTCTTCTCGGCGCCACGGAGCCGGACCATTCGACCGTTGGGATCATCCTCGCCGCAGTGAGCCTCGCGGTCATGCCTGCTCTGTCGTGGATGGAGCGCCGCACCGGCCGCGAACTCGGGTCCGCCTCCGCGGTCGCCGACTCGAAACAGACGCTGATCTGCTCCTACCTCTCCGCCGCTCTCCTGGCCGGCCTAGTCCTCAATGGCCTGCTCGGCTGGGCCTGGGCCGACTCGATCGCGGCTCTCGTCATCGCCGTCTTCGCAACCCGAGAGGGGCTGGAA
Organism: uncultured Marisediminicola sp.; assembly: GCA_964244965.1. Lineage (GTDB taxonomy): Bacteria > Actinomycetota > Actinomycetes > Actinomycetales > Microbacteriaceae > Marisediminicola. The sequence continues at coordinate 9,684 of CAXTLO010000059.1, read as the reverse complement.
GCCTGGCGAGGCGACGCCTGCAAGCTGCCCGTGGCCGCCCTCACTGGAGAATGTGACGTCGACCTCGATGATCGCCGTCAGCCGATCGGCACCGCTGGCCATACCGACTGATCTCCAGTGCGGCGGAGGGTCAGCGT
>CAXTLO010000059.1:0-9537 GCA_964244965.1 uncultured Marisediminicola sp. | reverse complement strand
GCGTCACGAAGCGGGCCGATTGCAGCTCAAGCAGCGGCGTCGCGGGCTGATGTCGAACCGGCGCCGTCCACACCGCGGCAACAGTTACCAGAGCTTCTCGACCTCCCCGGCCTGGTTCGCCCGACCGTGACAGGTGGTTCACCAACCAGGTTCACCTCAGAGGGCCACTGCGCTGCATCGTATGCAGGACGGATGCCAGCAGGGACGACCTCGAGTTGCACCATCTCGACTACTCCGGGGTACAGCAGCTGCCGACCGGGTGGATCGCCGGCGAGAAGCACACCGACCTGGTGTGCGCGCACCCGTACTGCCACGAGCTGCTACACCGCCTCCCCGACCGCGACCGGGTGCTGCGCGCCCTCCGCGGCCGCCGCGCAGCGAGCATCCGAGGGGAACGATGGCGAAGATGATGTGTGGGCGCCGTACCGAAGCGATCGAGTTCGATGACCGCACCATAGCTCATCTGCAGACAGTCATCCTCGCGAAGCTACGCCGCGACGAGCGCTTCGCTTTCACGACGGTCGGGAACACCGGGACGTATCTCGATTCACCGTTCCACCGGTACGAGCACGGGTGGAGCCGACCGAGCTCGGCTCGGTTCCGGCGCGAGGCGCGAGATTCACCGCGGCACCACCGGCGGTCGAGCGCTTCGGCACCTTTCCAGGGCGCGCCTACGCGACGATCGGGTGAGGCATCCTTCGTTCGGTGCACTCCGAGTTGCATCCGATCGGAAGACGATCGGATCATCCGGTCCACGCACCTAGGCAGCGGATCAGGGCGATCAGATGGAGGTCGCTCGGGGCGCGGTCGGAATGCAGCGCGACATCCATCTGCTCGATCACGACTTTCCCCCGGGTCTGCTGGTGGTCGATCTTCGCGCTGAGCTCGGCGGCGAGTCGAGGGCCGTCGCGGGGATCACGCACCGTCGCGCGCGACAGGGTCTCTCCTAGAGCGGAGCGCACACGCAGGTCCCAGACGACCTCGAGGTCGTCCCGGTCGTAGTAGCGGTGCCCCCGCTCATCCCGGCTGGTCGGATCGAGAAGGCCGAGTCGCTCGTAATAGCGGAGCGTTCTCGCGCTGAGTCCGGTCGCGCGACAGAGGTCAGTGATGGAGTGCAGCGCCATGAGCCTGCCCGGAGTCGAGATTGTGCCGCTGTCGGCAGAAGAGGGCGATCCCCGCGGCAACCGAGACGTTGAGCGACTCCACCTCCGAAGCCGTCTCGATGGTGACGGTCTCGGTCGCGAGCGCTCTGATCGCGGTGGAAGCTCCGTGCCTCTCGCCACCGAAGGCGATCACCATCCTGTGCCCGACATGTCTGAGCTGATCGATCGACAGACCTCCGCGCCTGTCCGCAAGGTAGAGGGGAATGCTCTGGTCGACGCAGAATCGGCCCAGAACGTCAGGCTGAGACACGACGACCGGAACCCCGAAGACGAGTCCCCGGCTGGCGCGGATCAGCCTCCGGTCCATCACCGTGCGCAGTCCCGAACCGAGAAGCACGACCCCCGCCCCGCCCATCGCGACGGAGCTTCTGATCACGGCACCGATGTTGCCCATCAATCGCACGCCGTCGAGCACGATGACATCACCGCGACGGTCGACGAGATCCTCGAGGCGAGCCGGTCGCGGTGTTCTCGCTATCGCGAATGTCCTGGATGACCGCTCGTCCGCGAATAGCCGGCGCGCATCCGTCCGCGTGATCTCGACGACGGGCACGTCGCAGTTGCTCGGAAGCCGGTCTTCGTTCGAGAAGATCTTCACGGGTATCACGCCGGCGCGAACTGCCTGCTCGATGTTTTGCAGGTCGTCGATGACGATCCAGCCCTCACTGGAACGTCGCCCCCTCAAGATGGCATCGACTAGCTCCAGATCCTCGATCGTCGCCGACGTGCGCTCACGGATGATCACGGGGTCCACCTCCTCGAGAACCCTAGAAGTTGCCGTTACGTCAAGGTCAACAGTGCGGACACACTCGAAGGACGAACCCGGGTGTACGCCTCGTTCTACCCTCACGTACTCTCGCGAGGGGGTACCACCCTGGGGTTCGCGGAATCGACGACCGGCACGGCGTCCGACAGCGACCTGCTCGTCATGGTGGCCGGCGGCGAACGAGCGGCGTTCTCCTGCGGCGCTGAGGATCCGGTCGCCGAGGTCGACGGCGACGGCATACACGCGCGCACCGAATGAGAGCGACCTCCGATATCGCTCGTTATGACGAAGGGCGCTGACGCCCTCTTCACCCAATCCGCGGGCGACAAACTCCGGCGCAATAGGTAATGAAGATCTTCTTACTCCCAGCACTGTTCCGAAGGTATGGGGTGGTTGGCTCCACGGTCCTGGGAGACTGAAGTGACCGATGCCGCCGTCGTCGAATGGCCCGCTCCATTGGACGCGATGAGTCAAGCTGGACGCTTTGTAGCGTGGTGGTGAGAACAGAGCCAGCCGATCAGATCATGCTTCTGTGCAACCCACGCCCTACCTTGCAAACGAGCTGGAAGCCGCTCGTTGGGATCGTCAGTCCTAATCAAGTGACGGATGGTGCGCGGACCAAGCTGAAGAAGCTCCGCGATGCCTTTCACGCTTAGTGCCGTCTTCGTTTGAAGGAATGTGACGGGTGGTACTTGAGCGGATGTTTCATGCTCGCTGTCGTCAGGGCGAAGCTTCTCGGCGATATGGGGAGGAACTGACTTGAGTGATGGTGTTCTGAACCGCGATGCGATAGGCGCTCATCGGCGTTCTTGCTGCGGCAAGTCGGACGGCCGGCAGTTCACCAGTCGGTGGTCTGGGGCAGGCGCAGGATAGAACCTTTGGGTCGACTTTGCGGCGCAGATCAAAGTCAGGTGCTCGGTCGCGCCGGACGATTACTGATTGGCAATGGCCTGTCCGAGGTGGTCGTCGATTATGAGCTGCGCGACCAGGAATGTGGCGAGGTCGTGGCGGGTCGCGGAGCGTGCACGGTCGTGAGTACTGGCCGAGAAGACGCGTAAGGCGCTCGTGGCAGGTTTGTCGGTCAGGACAGCAGGTCGGATGATGGTCCACTCGGCGTTCCTGCCGCGCACCAGCGATTCCATCTCTGTCTTATCGGCGGTCGAGCGGCGCAGGAAAGTCTTCAGTAGGAACCCGACGAACAAAGGCGTGGCGGTGACTATCGCCCAGGCCTAGCGATGAGGTGACCACGAGTCTGCGGACGTTGTCGTGCTGCATGGCTGTGACGATATTTTTCGCGACGCTCGCCTCGAGATTGGTGCGCTTATGTGGCGTCTTGCCGCCAACGGTGTTGATCACTGCGTCTAGATTGACCACCTCGGCCGCCATCGATTCCAGATTGCTTACGTCGCCGACGTGCGCTGTGACACCAAAGGAGTCGTCAGCACTGTCGCCGTGATCCGCCCGGCGTTTCCAACCCTCATCGACCGCTGCAGGCGGAACTTCACTCATCTCCAGCAGTGCTCGATCCTTCAGGATGCGAGCCGCAGTCAGAGGCCCGATCACTTCGAAGAACGCTCGGGGTATTCCTGCGACGCTCGCCTGGTCAGCCGCCGAGCGTTACCTTCAGAATCTTCGAGTTGCTGTTGTTCGGGATGTTGTCTTTGTCGCCCGCGTTGCCCGCTGTGAGCCCATTGCTCGTCGTGAGCCACAGCCCGCCGTCCGAGGATGGCTCTACTGTTCGCAGCCTTCCGTAAGTGCCATTGAAGAGCACGTCCGAAGTGGTGAGCGAGGTTCCCGAGATCGTCTGCCGGTACAGGCGAGTGCCGCGCAAGCAGGCGACGTACAGGACATCTCGGACGATGGCGATCCCCGAGCATGATCCGTCAGCCGTTGGATAGGTACGTTTCGGCGCGATGTAACCGGCCGTGCCACACTGGCCGGAGGTTCCCTCACACGCTGGCCACCCGTAGTTGCCGCCCTTGGTGATCAGATTGGTCTCATCCATGAGACCATTCCCGAACTCCTGCTCCCACAACCTGCCTTGGGAGTCGAAGGCGAGGCCCTGAGGGTTGCGGTGGCCATAGCTCCAGACGAAATTGCCGAATGGATTATCGCTCGGGACGGTGCCGTCGGGATTGACCCGGAGAATCTTCCCATTCAACGAGCCGATCTTCTGGGCCTCCGCCGTGTTCTCCGCGTCTCCAGTCGACACGTAGAGCTTGCCATCCGGGCCGAAACGAAGGCGTCCGCCGTTGTGGAATTTCGATTTGAGGATGCCGCTCACCAGTACCTCCTTGCTGGATAGCTCCAGCGAGTTACCGGTCATCTTGATCCGCACTACCCGGTTGTCGGTAGGAGAACTGTGCATGATGTAGAGCCAACGGTCGGTGGCGAAGCTGCTAGAGATCGCGATACCGAGCAAACCGCCCTCCCCGTCGGTGCCTTGAACGTCAGGAACCTTACCGATGATCGTCTTCGCCCCGGTCGCCGGGTCTAGGCGGACGATCTCCTGCACATCCCGCCGCGAATAAATAACGCTGCCGTCTGGCAGGGTCGTCAGGCCCCAGACCAGGTCCGTATCGGTTGTCAATTCGGTCACGCTGCAGACCGAGCCGGTGCAGCTCGCTCCGGTTGTCACCGTGGCGGTGTTGCTCCTTCCGGAGGAGTTCGTTTGGGCGTCCCGAGCGATGACCTGGTAAGCGTAGGACGTGCGTGGAGCCAGTCCGCTGTCGATGAACGTCGTGACCGGCGCCGTGGCCCCAGTGCCAGAAACAGTCCCCACCTTTGCGCCGCCTCGGTAGATGTCATAAGCGCGGACCTGAATATTGTCGGTCGACGCCGTCCACCGGAGAGTGACCGACGTCCCGGAGGCCGTGCCCACCAGTCCGGTCGGCGTGGTTGGCGCCTGTGTGTCTACCTGGCAGGGCGGCGGGGTGATTGAAACCGAGTTGCTTGACACGGAAATCTTGTCCGCGGCATCACGGGCGTTGACGTACAGCCCCCACTGAGCTCCGGCCACCACCGCGAGATCTGTTGAGAGCACGGTGCCGGCAACCGACTTCATGAACTGTCCGTCGTGGTAGATGTCGTACGCGACTACCCCGACGTTGTCGGTCGAGGCGTCCCAGGAGAACACCACAGAGTCGCATGTCAGGTTAGAGACCCGCGGATTGCCGGGCGTCGAGGGCGGCTGAATGTCGCCGCTGCCGAAGGATGTGGTCCACTTCTGGTTAGGCTGGTTGTTGCACGTGTAGAGCCCGACCAGAGCACTGTTCGCGGTGCTGTTTCCGGTCACGTCAAGGCAGAGATTCGATTGCACACCGGTAATCGTGCCGCTTGCGTTGACCGCCCACTTCTGGTTCGGTCCACCGGTGCAGTCGAAGATCTGCACGCGCGCCGGCGAGGTGATCTTCCTGCCCTCCACGTCGAGGCACTTGGTGCCGTTGAAGGTGCGCAGCTCGCCCGCCGCGGTGAAGGTCCACAGCTGGTTCGGCTGGTTGACGCAGGTGTAGGTGTTCACACCGGTCTTGTTCGTGCTGTTGTTGCCAATCACGTCGAGACATTTGCCAGAACCCACCCCCACGATGGTCGTTCCGTCCCCGGGAGCCGCAGCAGCTGGCGCGACGGCGGTGCCGATCACCAGCACACTCAACAACAGGGCCGCGGTCGAGGCACGAAGAAGGCGACCAACAGGACGCAAGGTGGTGATCATCGTCGATTCCTCATTCACATTGTTCTGCATGATGGAGCCGATCCTGCCCCGACACTGACACTGACACAGGCGCCAGCGGCATAACAGAGGCGAGGTGTGATCTTGCTTGGAATCGGCCGCTGGACGTTCGTCCAATCAAAGAGCGAGGATTCGTTTCACGTAACCCGGGCTCCATGCTCCCAAATGGTAAGCGTCAATCTGAGCCCTGTCTGTCCGCCGTAATGCCTACAGATTTGACGCCTACTTCAACTTACAATCGGTTCGTCAGTGCCCGAACTCCACGATCGTTCCGGGTCATCGGAAGTATTCTGCTTCTGTTGATCGGCGGAGCCGCCATATCCTCCTGAAGCGTGCGTTGCGCTGACTACGCCTCTTCATCCGCTGGCGGCGAATGCGTGTTCGAGCCGTCACTGGGTTGGCCCGCGCGATTTTCATCGCGGTCGTCTGCTTAGGCACTGCCAGCTATTGCATGGTTCGCGCCGTCAAGAAGTAGCACCACCTCGAGCAGGACGATAGCTCCGTCAAGGCCGATGGGTACTCGAGCTGCGACTGCAAATCCGCTAAAGCTACTTGTTTGAGCGCTGGCGGGTCAGTGCCGTTGGTCGCACTCGATCCTTGTCGGCTCAGGCTGGCCGGCTCGTCGACTGGACTGATGGAGATCCTCGGCGTCGATGTGCGCCTGGCCGCGAACCATTGGGCGCTCACGATCGAGTCGCACCAGATGAATCACCCGGACACGGTCCACGATTCCGCCGACCTCTCGCAGGTTGAACCGTCGCGGTACCGACCACCGACATCCTCTGGGCATCACCGGAGTGCGAATCAAGAAGTTGACATGACCTGTGGTTCAGTTCGTTTGTGAGTGGCCAGCGCCCCTGTTCAAGTCGATTTGCTCCTATTAGTAGGAAATGATTCCATCAGCGAATCGATTACTTCAGCGGGTCAAGTACACGGTCATCTGCCCTGCGTTCCTGATGATGACGTAGTCGTCTCTACCGTCGCCGTCGAGATCGGCGTAAGTGATGGTATCCGTGGTTCCGGTTCCCGTTCCTCCCGCTATCTCGCCGATGGGGGACCACGACCAGCCGCCTGTTGGTGAGGGGCCGTTGTTTCTCGATGCTTCAGTGCGCCCCCCGGGCAGGTCTACTCGGAGGTATTCGTCCCGCCTGTTGCAGTCCACGTTCCCGAAGATGGGGGCGGTGCCTTCCGGTCCGGTTCCGGTTGCGATGGTCCCTATCGGGTTCCAGTTGGGCTTGAATGCATTCGCGCCGGAGTTAATCCAGGCCTCGGTGGCGCCGGAATCGCGAGCGGAAACGAGGTAGTCGTCTTTTCCATCTCCGTTGAGGTCGCCGAAGTCGAGACTGTAGTCGGCTATTCGATCGAGTACTCCGTCGTTGGGGGTCAACGGATCGTCCCGGGTGACTCTGCCGACGCCCGCGGCTATCTCGCCTTGCGGGAGCCAGGTCCAGTTGTTTTTCTGCCCGGACCCGTTGATCCAGGCGAAGACACGGCCCTCGTCGGAGACGGAGAGGTAATCGTCGCGGCCGTCGCCGTTAATGTCAGCGAACTCAATTTCGCGGCCGGGTGTTCCGACGCCGTTCGCTACTCGGCCGTAGCCGTCCCAATTCCAGTTGCCGGGCGATCCGCCGTTGTTGACCCACGCGTCAACAGCGCCGTTGCTCTTCACTGCAAGGTAGTCGTCGCGGCCGTCTCCGTTTAGGTCGGCTAGTCGAATGTCGCGGCCACTCGCACCCACGCCGCCCGCGATTTCGCCCTGCGGTTGCAGGAATCGTTGATCGATGCAGTTCGCGAGGCTACCTGTGCCGGCTGGACGTGGAGCTTTCACCGATCCTGCATACAGCAGTCCGTACAAGCTCGACGAGAAAGCGTCGCTGAGTTTGCGATAGCCGGAGTCGTTGGGATGTAGCGGATCAGCCATGTCGGAAAGCGTCAGAAGACTGGTATCTACCGGCTCGACTCGGCTTCGGGTAGCGAGTCCGTCAATGACGGCGTCGTTGAACGCGGTGATCCGGGCTTGCAGGCCGCCGTTCGAAGATACCGGGATGATCCCAACGAGGACTTGAATCTCGGGGTCGGTGGCGAGAATCCGGTCAACGAGTGCGAGGAGGCGGCGAGGGGCATTGGGAACATCGATCTGGCTGCCGAGGTCATTAGTGCCGGCGAGTAGCGCCACGACGTTCGGTCTGCTTCGTTGGAGGGAGCTGGCGGTGACGCCGGCGATCTGATCGATAGTCCACCCGCTGTGGCCTTCGTGTTGCGGATCCGCTACCGATCCGTCGCTGAGGTCACCGACGAGGTCGAGGTTCCCTGGGCGCGGTTCGAGATCGGCGAACAGCGGGCCGCGGTACCCACTTCCGTTGGAACTTCGGAATCCCGACGTGATGGAGTCCCCTAGTGGCATGAGGCGGACATCGACGGTCGTCCACGTCCATCCTCGCCGGACTGCTTCCCGTGCCATCGTCGCGAACAAGCTTCGGCCAACCGAGTACACATAAACCATGGCCGCGCTAATCGTGCCTAACGCGTTCCCGAAGAACCAACGCGCCGACGCCCCGGCCGCGTCGTTGGCTGCCCTGGCAAGTGATTGGAAGAGAGGAAGCCCAGTGCTTTCGATCCACGGTGCCACGTACGGGAAGTACCGAGCACCAAGAGCCCCGACGAGGCCGAACGCGAGAGCATTCACCCACGGCCGGATTGAAACCCCTAACGGATCTCCATTGAACGCTTGAGCCAGCAGGGTGCTGGCAAATCCGCCTACGAAGCCGAAGACAATGTTGCAGATCGGCGCTGCGAAGGGTGGCGCAGAAGTAATCAGAGCGGCGTAGCACGCGCCATAGGACACCAATGCGATCAAGCCACCGAGGGCTGCTGCCGCCCACGCCGCCCACCAGTTGTCTTGTGTCCCGACCTGATCACGCGGAACCCGGAGAGTGATGGTGTTGCCCGAAACCGTCAGGTTCCCATCGATGTAGTACGGCACCATCTGGTCCGGCGTTCTAGCGAGCAACGTGCCCGCCGAGCCGGAGAATGCGCGCACATTCTCTTTCATCACATCGGTGATCGGACTGAGGTCCTGGGATTCGATGAACTCGCGTACGCCTGCGATCGACGTAGCCGCGGTGATGGACATGACCAGATCTTCTGAACCATCCGGCCTCGCGCTTGGAATCCGCCACGATGCTGTGTGAGCCTTCCCGTTCACACCGTGGAAAGCGACGACACCAGAGCGCTCTTGTGTCGCCGTGTTGACGGATCGAACATCCGCGACCGCCGGATTCACAACTGATACCGCCAGCGAAATAGCGACGGCCGACGCAGCACACACCGCCCACAGCGATTTCAACATCGTGATTCCCCGAACGTCGTTGTAGCAGAAGGAATGTAGTAGAACTACCGTTCTGTCCAAATACTGGGGGTAGAAGCAGCACAAATCAAGTGAAATTCACAATCAGGTAGGGATGCCACTGAGGTCGTCGGCAGGCCGGCGCGAGGGCAGAAACGACGTTGAGGACTTGGTCAATATCAAAGTCTCAAGTGTCGAGGACTTCGTCCTGGCGAGCGCCCTGGTCACTCGGTTGCTCGCTACAACTTCCTAATCCGTCGATTTCGCCAAGTGACGAATATGAACACGTGATCGCTGGCTCGGTCCTCCAGGCTGAACGTGAAGGTCATATAGGGGAGGTCGAGTTCGGGAGGTTCGCGGTGAGGAGTCGCGCCGGGTCGGCGAGTCTTGTTGAGCCGGCGGGCGAGCTCGGTCACGAAAAGCTCATCGATCTAATGACGCAGCTAATCCAGCGCGACGAGGGTGGTGATCTCAGACTTCTAGCGCACTCGTCGAGGGCCACTCTCGGAGCGCTTTCACCAAGACCTTCGGT
>CAXTLO010000058.1:0-12662 GCA_964244965.1 uncultured Marisediminicola sp. | reverse complement strand
GGGCGACGACGGCGCGTGGTCGAGAGCTTGGGGTCGTCGAGCGAGGGGTCGGCGTCGATGTTGTCGCGCAGCGCCTTCCGCTCAGCCTTCGCAGCGGCGTCGACACGGACCTTCTCGGCAGCCTGAGCGATCCGTTGCTGGTTCTTCGGAGACTTCTGGAATGCATCCCTGAGCGACGAGTTGAGCATCACCGACATCGGGTCGACGTCGTAGCCGGTCTCGGCCCTCAGCCAAGCGGCGTACTCAGCCAACACCGGGCTCAACGGCTTCGTCGTGTACTCGGCGCGGGGTGCTGTCGGAGTCTTCTTCATGGCTTCTCCTTGGTGGGATCCGATCGGTGACGGACTTCGCCTCTCCAGGTCAGCTCACTCCTAGTCCGCAGTGCGCGCGGTAATACTGTTTCGGTGAGTGCCCAATGGTCGACGTTCTGGACGCGTGCCAACCTCGTGATTCCCGTCGCCCTCGTGGTGTGCAGCATCTGGCTGGCATCCACAGGTCACCAGGGCTGGTGGGTTTTCTGCGCCATGGGTCTGTTCGGATCCGCGGTCGCTCTCAGCAACTTCCTGCGCGCTCGTCGGCGCGATCGCGCCGACTCGGCGCCCGTCAACTCAGCTCGGCGATGAAACCCCAGATGCTGAGCGCACCGACCGCAACGGGCGCCGCCATTGACAGCACCGTGCCGAGGGTCGGTCGGTGGCGGAGACGACGCCCGGGTGCCGCAATACCCGGGCCGGCCGAGCGGTCGTCGCGGTAGAGGTGCGTGCGTCCTTGCGCCTTCGCGCCGACGATCTGCACCACTCGGTGCAGGGCGGCGAAGCGCTCCGGACGCCACAGCTTCCTAGCGCGTCCGGAGTAGAGCAGCAAGAACCCGTCGATGAGTTCGACCTCGCAGTCGCCGGCCAGGTCGAGGAGTACCGCCATCAGGTCGGGCGTGAAAATGTAGAGCGCGTCGCGTTCGTATCCGGCCGGGCAGTACAGCGAGAACGTGCGGTCGAAGTCGCCCTCGAGCCGGAGGCGCTGGCCCCGGAGGATCCGCTCGCCCGTCGTGCGGAGCACCTTCGATCGGCGGTTCTCGAGCACGATATGCGGCGTGGCACGCTCGAGAGCGATCTGCGCGAAGCCCGCCCGCTTCACCAGCAGCTCGGGGCGGACCCGGAACGTACCGGCGGAGAATCCGATCGGCGAGCTGCTCGACGGCTCGGCGCGGATGACGTCGGTCGCCTCGAGGCGGAATGGCGCGGTGAACGCACTACCGGCGAACAGCGCCAGGGGCAGACGGTCGTTGTACCCCATTCGATTCGCGCGTGCGGTGCGTTCGATCCGTACCTGACGCGTCACATTGCGATGGATGACGCCGAGCAGCAGCGCCCCGTAGACGCTCGTGAACACCATGAAACCGAGGAAGACCGCCCGGAGCAGTGCAGGGTCCAGTCCCGTCGCCGGCAACAGCATATAGAGGAACACGGCCTGCCCCGCGAGGTAGGCGCAGAGGATGAGTCCGATCATCCAGCCGCGTCGGGAAGCAGGTATTCCGGCCCTCCGGTAGTACGAGCGCACCGCTCGCATCGGCACGGGGCCGGTCAATCCGTCTAGAGACAGCGTTGCGGCGGACGTCTGCGGACCGGGTCGGGGCTGCACGGATCAGACCCGCCGCCAGAGCACCGAACCGCCGATGAGACCACCGAGGCCGATCAGCAGAAACAGCACGTAGAGCGGCGAGAAGGCGTTGACTAGTCCGACGACTCCGGCGACGAGAAAGCATGCGGCACCGAACATGCCGAGCACGAGGGCCGAGCGAGTCGCGTTCATACGGGGAGCCTACGTGGCATCTGCTGCCCCTCCTTCGGGGGGCTGTCCGGTCCTCATTATGGGGGACTACCATCGACACAACCGCACCCGAACGGCCGCCGCGGTTCGGCGAACGACTGCACCCGAAACCGCCCCCTTGCAGTAGGGCACCTGTCATCACGGAGACACCTCTATGACCGCTCGCCCCGAAACCTTCGCGCCCGCCGGCTGGTACCGCGACCCGCTCGGACTCCCCCAGCTCCGCTGGTGGAACGGCCTGATGTGGACCAACCAGATCGAGGACCCCGATCCCGACCTGCAGGTGTCCAACACCTACCGCGTGGAGCTTGTCAGCACGCCCTGACCATCACCGACCCGCATCCCTCGCACACGCTTCGCGAGCGTGGGGGACGGGACCGCGGCCGCTCCGACCCGAACGGAGCGGCCGCCTCCCTTCCTCCCCCGCTTTTCTCTCCGCGAGTTCTCCCCACCTGAAGTGGGGCCTGATTCGCGATCCGTCCTCACCACTAAGGTGATGCGGAGCGAGGCAAGGGGACATCGGTGACGAACACGGGCAACCGCGATCGCCCTCCCCCGCGTCGGGTGGTCGTGCGCTGGCCGGCTCGTCGTGAGGACCTCGTCGACACCACCCACTGCCCCGGTTGCTTCGAACCTCTCGCTTCTGCCGTGTGCGGCTACTGCGGTCTCGACCTGCGCAATCCGGCTGCTGCAGAGCTTCTCAACGCCTCTCGCAGCGCTGCCGACGCACTCGACACTCGGATCGCGATCATCGGGCGCATCCACCTCGAGACGGACGCCGCGGCACAGGCACACGCACTTCGCGCGGCTGAAGAACCCGCCCGGCACCACGCCGCGGCCGCACTCGACCGGCACTCGCTTCCACTCCCGCCCCACGTGTCGCCCACGCCCACGACGCTGCCCCTCGCTGCACAATCGAGCACGCCTCCCGCACCGCTGCCCCTGAGCACCGCGCCACCCGTCGGGACCGCGCCTCCCGCCGGGACTCCGCCACCCGTCGGGACTGCGGCGGCGGTCTCCCAGCCGGAGCCGCGCCGCCGCGTGTCGAGCATCCAACTCGCCCTGCTGATTGCGGGAATCTCCCTCCTTTCGGTGTTCGCGATCTTCTTCCTCGTCTACGCGTTCATCAATTACGGGATCATCTGGCGGTCGGTGATCATCGGCGCCGTCACCGTCGCAGCCTTCGCGACGGCCAGCCTGCTCCACCGCCGAGGCCTGCGCTCGACTGCCGAGGGCATCGGCGTCTTCGCGATCGTCCTCGTGTATCTGGACGCATTCGCGGTGCGGGCCAACGATCTCTCCGGGGCGGCCGACGCGGACGGTGCCCTCTACTGGGGCACCACCGTCGTGATCGCGGCGATCGGCTTCGTGCTGTGGCATCGGGCATCGAAGCTCCGGGCGCCGAGCCTGATCGGGTTCGTCACCTTCGCCCCGGGGATCGGCATCGTCACCTATGGGCTCACAGCGCGGGTGGATGACACCGAACGAGTCCTCGTCGTTCTGTGCGCCATCGCGCTCGCCGGCGTCATCCACCGCCTCGCCGGCCGCGATGCATCCGGCGCAGGCGCACGGGTCGAACGCTCGATCGTGCTCGCGACGACTGTCGTGGCGCTCGTCGTCGCAATACTCGCGGCCATCTTCGACTCGAATCCGGTTGATCCCACCGTTTCGGTAGTCGGACTTCTCGCCGTGATCGCGATCGGCGTCGCCCACCTTGCTGTACTTCGCAGCATTCCTAGCGGCCCGCGAAGATGGGCAGGCGCCCTCGCCGTTCCTGTCGGGCTCGCTGCATCATCACTGGGCTTCGCGGTGTGGTCACACATCGCCGAGCGCGAGACCACCCTGCCTCTCTGGCCCGTCGTCGCGGTCATCGCAGCCCTCGGCTTCAGCGCCGCATCTCGTCGAAGCCTCGACGCCCTCCTGCGAGCGGCGGCAGGGGCTGCGGCGGTGGCGTCGGCGGTCGTGCTGGGTTTCGCCCTGATCGTCTCGCTGTATTTCGCACTCAACCTCCTTGCGAATACGGTGACCGGCGCTCTCTCCGAGGCGTGGCGGTTCGGCGCGTCAGACCCGATCGTCGAGGTAGCCGTCGCGGACGTACTCAGCGTCGTCTCACTCGCAGGTGTCGGGCTGCTCACCGCGATCGCCTGGCGTCTCGAGGGACTGCTCACCCGCCGCGGACCGGGTCTCGCCTGGTACGGCATCGGAGTGCTGCTGCTCGCCGCTCCGGCGGCAGGGTCCGCCGCAGCCGTGATGGGCGCCTGGCTCGGCCTCGCATCCCTCGCCCTGATCGTGCTGGTACTCCGAGGGAACCGCATCTCCCGGCTGCGACCACAGCTCGCCACCCTGTACGGTGCCGGCCTCGGACTCGGCTGGATCATCGGCTGGGCGAGCCAGGCCACCTGGCCGGTCGCGGCAGTGACGGCGATCGTCCTGCTGGTCGCCGGGCGGATGATCGTGGCCGGAGCCACGGCCCGTGCGCTTTTCCTCGCCGCGGGATCCCTCGCACTCCTCATCGGCGTGGCGACGGCCGTTCGTCAGGCCGGGTACGCGACCGCACCGCCGCTCGAAGTCTGGTCGTTCGATGTCGCGCGCGGCGTCGCGGCAACGGCCGCAACGCTCGTCATCCTGGCCGCCGTCACCACCGGCGCCCGGTTGAGCTCACTCGACCGGCGAGTCATGTTCTGGATGCAGGCGTCGATCGCGGTCGTCGCCATGCTCTCGATCCGCCTGAATGCCGACGGGTCGGGCGGTATCTTCTCGGAACCGGTTACCGGTGTCGTGCTCGCGACATTGCTGTTCGTCGCCGCGGTGCTGTGGGTCGCGCCGCCGTCGACCGCGTCGTTCCGAGTGGAGCGGATGACCGCATCCGTCGGCCTCGCCCCTGCTCTCTGGCTGCTGCTCGACGCTGTGCTGCGAGCTCTGGATGTGGGCGATCCTCCCCTCGCCATCGCCCCAGCCGCCGCCGCCCTGATCGTTGCCGCCGCGTCGCTGATCGTGACGCTCCGCCGTCCGACCCGGACTCCCCGCAACTACCGCGAGCTCGGAGTCGCGTTGACCGCCGTCGGCGCTCTCGCGCTCGTCGCCAGCGACGACGGCACCCTGACCTGGGTGGTTCTTACGGTGATCGCCGCGACCTGCCTGCTGACGGCGACCGGTCAGTCCCAGGAGTCGCTCGCAGCTGTCGGGTTCGGCCTCGGCGCGCTGCTGATACCCCTCGCCGCTGCGACCGGAGCCCGCTCACTCGTGTCATTCACGGATGCGGCGGCGTCGGCCACGGCGGACGCAATGCGATTCGCGGCCGTCGTCGCCGTCGCGCTGCTCGCTGTCGCAGCGCTGCGGATGGAACCGGTCGTTCCCGCTCTCGCACGTCGCACTGTCTTCTGGGTCAGCCTCGTCGTGATCGGCGTGGCCGAGGTGACACTACTCGTGTCCGGTTGGACTGCGGGACTGGTCGACGCCGTGCTGGTCGACGCCGTGCTGCTCGATGCGGCCGCCGCCGGACTCGTGTCGCACGTGCTGCTGGTCGGGGCGCTCGTGCTGTGGGGAGTGCTCCGGTCCACACGGGCATTCCGAGTCGAGCGGATCATCGGCTCGATCGCGCTCGGGCCGGCCGTGTACCTCGTGGTCGATTCGTTCGTGCGTGTCATCGACGCTCCGGAACTCGCGCGCTCGGTCGCCCCGGTCACTGCGGCTCTGCTGTCGGCCGCGGGCTCGCTCGCAGTCGCGCTGGTGCGCCCGCCGGGCAGGACGAGCGTTCCTCGTGGTCTGCGCGAGATCGGCGTCGCGATCGTCGGAGCACCAGCCGTCCTGACAGCGATCGTCGATTCCGATGGATCGACCTGGCTCGTACTGCTCATCGCAGCCGTAGCCGTTCTGGTTCTGGCGATCAGTCCGGATGGACTGTTCGCGTCCTCGTCGCAGCGACGGCAGCTCGGCTGGGGAGCTGTGCTCTTGGCGGTGGCGGGGCTCTGGTGGCGGCTGTCCGAGAATTCTGTGAGCGCCGTCGAACCCTATGTGCTGCCGCTCGCGGGGATCCTCCTTCTGATCGCGCTGCTGCTCTGGCGCGCCGGACGGCGCTCCGACTCCCCATCCGCCGCTCCCCCCGTGGTCGCTCTCGCCGCTCTTCTGGTCGGCATTCTTCCCGTCGCATCCGTCTCGGCTACCGGATCCAGTGCGCGAGCACTCGCCATCGTCGCGGTCTCGGCGGCGCTGCTCGTGCTCGGGAGCTTCGGCGGGGCCCGGGGCGGATCATCCGGGCCGCTTCGTCCCTACCTCGACGTCGCAGCGCTGGCGGGAGCGATCGGCGTCACCGTCACGGCGGGCGGTCGCGCGGGGATGCTCGCATGGAGCCGCCCGGACAGTTTCGAACTCGACGCCTGGCTCGGCGCCGGCGTGCTCCTACTGATCGTCGCCGGCTTCGGACTCGCCGCCCGTTCCACCCACCGGTTCTCCCGGCCCCGATCGCTGGGCGCTCGGGTCATCGCGCTCGTCGCGCTCACGGGCGCAACATTCGTCGAGGTGGTCGCGATCTCGCGCGCGTCGGATTCCCTTATACGACCGCTCGCCGTCGTGCTGTTCCTCGCGGCGGTACACGTGATCGCTTTCGTCGTCGACCGGATGCCTCTCGACCGCCTCGTCGCCTGGCTCGCCATCGCCTACGCGACCATCGTCGCGGGCGTCGGCCTCGTGACCGGCGCGCTCGATCCGGTCGAGGGGGGCAGCATCCCGCTCGCGGTGGCGTTGATCGCGAGCGGCGTGGTGCGTCTCGACGAGTCCGAGAAGCCGCGCAGCTGGCCGTGGCTCGGGCCGGGGGTCATCCTCCTACTCGTTCCCTCGCTCATCGCGACCATCGACGACCGCCCGCTGTGGCGACTGGTCGGCATCGGAGTGGTCGGCGTCGCGGTGATCGTGGTCGGCGTGACCCGCAGGCTGCAGGCGCCCTTCGTCATCGCGAGCGTGCTCGTACTGGTGCACGCGATCGCGACCTTCGCGCCGCAGATCCGCTCCGTCTACGAATCGGTCGCATGGTGGCTCTGGCTCGGGGTCGGCGGTGTGATACTCACCGTCCTCGCCGCCCGCTACGAGCAGCGGCTCAAGAACCTGCGCGACGTCGTCGAGCGCATCGGATCTCTGCGCTGAACCCGCACCCGACGAGGGTCAGAACGCCCCGTGAGTGAGGTAACCGCCGACGAAGGTCGCCCTCACGGGTAGGGTCCTGAGTCGGTCCGCGTCCAGCGTGGTCGGATCATCGTCGAGCACGACGAGGTCCGCCACCTCACCCACTCGCACGCGAGAGCGTCCACCCGTCGACGCCCGCACCGCCTCCTCGACGGTGATCGCCTGCTCCGGATGCCACGGCACGCGCCCGTCGCGCGCCCGCGACACCGCGGCGGCGATGGTCACCCACGGGTCGAGCGGGGCGACTGGAGCATCCGATCCCAGGATCAGCTCCGCGCCGGCGTCGAGCAAAGCCCGCAGGGCGAAAGCCCGGTCGGTGCGCCCCGCCCAGTGGTGCTCGGCGATGTCTCGGTCGTCCATGGCGTGCTCCGGCTGCACGCTCGCGGCGACCCCGAGTCGCGCGAAGCGGCTGAAGTCGCTGTGACGGAGCAGCTGCGCATGCTCGATGCGTCCGCCGCATCCGACCCGTTCGAAGGCGTCGAGCGCGAGCGCGTTGGCCTGGTCGCCGATGGCGTGCACAGCGGGGAGGAACCCCGCTCGGCTGGAGACCTCGAGCAACTCGGTCAACCGGTCAGGGGCGACGGTGAGCACGCCGCGCGAAAAAGGTCCGGCAAGGCCGGGGTAGGGATCGACGCAGAACGCGGTGCGTGTGTTGAGCGAGCCGTCGGTGAGCACCTTGAACGGACCAACGGTCAGCCGCCCATCCGACCCCTCGACGACCTGCCCGGTGCTGTAGCCGTCGGCGATCGCACGCTCGAGCCGGTCGGGGTAGACGGCGGCGGCGATGCGCACCGTACGGAACCCGTCGGCGAAACGCCGGGACCACTCCGAGATGTTGTCGGCCATCTCGAAGTCGGCGATCCCGACGACTCCCCGGCTCGCCGCTTCTGCTGCAGCTCCGGTGATCCAGCCGTCGAGAGTCTGCTGAGAGACAGCGGAGACGGCTCTCGTGATGGGGAACGCATCGTCTTCCCTCACCACCCCGGTCGAGCCGAGCGGGGCGCTGAAGCGGCGCAAGCCCTCGGTATTCAGCCAACAGCAGTGCAGGTCGGCGCTGAGCACGACTACCGGCCGGTCGGCGGCGACCGCGTCGAGCAGGGCGGCGGTGGGCTCGTCGGGCCAGAGTCCGTCGCGGAAGCCGAACGCCACGATCGGTTCGGCGCTCGAGGGGGTCGCATGCGCGGCAGCTGCGATCAGTCGGGCCGCGTCCGCAGCGGATGACGCGCCCGCGACATCGACGCGGTGGCGCGCGAGGGCGTGCTGGGCGAGGTGCGCGTGCCCTTCCCACAGGCCGGGCATGACGACGCGCCCCTCGAGGTCGATCCGAGCGGACCCGGTCAGGTCGTCCCCGATGCCGATCACCGTGCCGTGCTTCAGCAGGACGCGAGTCGGTGGATGCGGCGAGCCGATCAGTCGCGCATTGTCGAGGAGCAGCGTCATCCGTCGTTGCCGACCAGGTCGGGCTCGATTCCCCTGACACGTCGCATCTCCGCGGCCAGCGCCGGATCGGCGTAGGGTCCGGTGCCGTCGAGGGCCTCGATGACCCGACCGATCACCTCAGGCGGCTGGTTCTGACTCAGCTTGGCCCTGGCGTCGAATCGGGTGATGCGCACGCGGATCCCGACGGTGCCGAGGGCGATCCGCCGCGCCCTGGTGGCGTCGATGTCGAGCGACACCGGATGCGGCATCCGCTGCTCGAAGCGATCTACGAGATCGCCGAGCACCCGGAAGTTCTCAGACTCATCGAGGACCTCGGGGATTCCGTAGAGGTGGGCCGTCACGTGGTTCCAAGTGGGGACGAACGAGGCGGGATCGTCGTACCAGGCCGGCGAGATGTACCCGTGCGGACCCTGTACGACGATCAGCACCTCCTGCCGGCCGAGCTCGTGCGCGACCTCGTCGGGCCGGCCCACGTGACTCACGATGCTGATGCCGTCAGCGTGCTCCTCGAGGACGATCGGATAGTGCGACGCCACCATTCCCGCAGCCGTACTCGACACGATGGTCGCCCACGGGTTCTCGCGAATGAGGCGCTTGACCTCCTCCGGATCGTCGACGATGTAGGAGGGCGTTTTGCGCATGGCTCCATCCTGGTGGATGCGACCTCAGGCCTGGTCGGTGGGGCACCAGTAGAGCTTGCGCCCCGCGGCCATCTCCATCGCGATCGGAGTGCCGCACACCCGGCACGGTTCGCCGGTGCGGTGGTAGACCCAGTGCCTGCTGTCGCGATGCGCGAGCGCTTCGGCGTACTGCTTCTTGGTGAGGCCGTCCATGGTCATCATCTGGCCAAGCTTCACGCCTAGCTTGAGCAGCTTCGTCCAGTCCTTCCACAACCCTCGGACGACCTCCTCGGGCACATCGCGACCCGGGGTGTGTGGATTCAGTCGCGCACGGAACAGCAGCTCGGCGCGGTAGACGTTGCCGATACCGCTGACCACGGACTGGTCCATCAGCAGCAGGCCGATCGGCGTCGACTTTTTGAGTACCACGGCGGTGAAGCGGTCCTCCGCCTTCTTCGGCGGATCGACCAGCGGATCGGGTCCGAGCTTCGCGATCGTCGCCCGCACCTCCTCCGGGCTGATGACCTCGCATGCAGTCGGCCCAC
Source organism: uncultured Marisediminicola sp. (assembly GCA_964244965.1). Lineage (GTDB taxonomy): Bacteria > Actinomycetota > Actinomycetes > Actinomycetales > Microbacteriaceae > Marisediminicola. The sequence continues at coordinate 3,052 of CAXTLO010000058.1, read as the reverse complement.
GCAGGTCTGCGACGGTGTCGGGCGTGAGCAGCCGTACCCTGACCGCACCGATCGGCGGCGGGGGGAAGGTCTCGATGGCGGGCTCGATCTTCTCCTGCTCGGCCATCCTCAAGCGGGTCACCCTCGGAGCGCCGATGCTGTCGAGCGAATCCTCCCCCGCGGTGTCGAGAACCGTGCCGCGCTGGTTGGTCTGCCCCATCCGTCCGTTCGAGGACGCGGTCGTGGCATCCGCGGTGATGTCGCCGGCGAAGTCCCACGCCCCGTACATGCCGAGGTGCACGCGCAGCCAGCGGTCGTGATCGAACTCGAGGAACATCTGCTTGCCGACGGCGCGGGAATCGATCATCTCGTGACCGTCGAGCTCCGCGGCGCCCGCAGCGAAGCGCCCCTGGGGAGAGGACGCCTCGACGCGCTTGCCGACGAAGTGAAGCGCGAATTGGCGGGAGATGCGATGGACGGAATGACCCTCGGGCATGGCTCAGTCCCGTCCGGCTGCAGTGGTGGTTTCGTGGCCGGCGATGCGGCCGGTGGATTCGTACTCCGCGAGCTGCGCGATGCGGCGGGAATGGCGTTCATCGAAGCTGAACGGCGTGGCGATGAAGGCGTCGACGAAGGCCGTCGCGTCGACGACGCTGTGCTGTCGTGCCCCGATGGAGATCACGTTGGAGTCGTTGTGCTCCCGCGCCAACCGCGCCGTCTCGAGACTCCACACCAGGGCGGCACGAGCACCACGCACCTTGTTCGCCGCGATCTGCTCGCCGTTGCCGGATCCGCCCAACACCACGCCGAGGGCTTCGACGCCCGCGCTCTGATCGGCAACCACTGCCGCTGCTGCAGAGATACAGAAGCTCGGGTAGTCGTCGACAGGGTCGTAGGCGGCCGGCCCGTGGTCGACGACGCTGTGCCCGGCGTTCTCCAGATGCTCCTGCAGATCGCGGCTGAACTCGAGACCCGCGTGATCGGTCGCGATGTGGATACGCATGGTTTCAGCTTAGGAGCGCCACACGCTTCGTCGATCCGGGGCCGCTTAGAATTCAGCCGTGCCCCCCGACGACGACGCGGCTGAACTCGCCGAGCGGGTGTGGGCCGCCGTGCGAGACGGGTGGACCGACGGGGATGCCGAGGTCGAGGTCTTCCGGCGTCGCTTCGAGGATCACTTCCACGACCTCGCCGCCGTCTTCGGAGCGGTCTATGCGACCCGCGATGACTGGCAGGAGCAGCTCACCGAATTGGTGGTCGAGTCTGCTCGGTCCTTTGCCGAACGCCCACCGGAACTCGTCGCCCTCGACGACGCGCGCGAGGCTGACGCGGAATGGTTTCAGTCGACGGCGATGCTCGGCGGAGTGCTCTACGTGGATCGGTACGCCGACGATCTGGAGGGTGTGCGGCAGCGGATCCCCTACTTCACGGAGCTCGGCCTCACCTACCTGCACCTCATGCCCGTGTTCCGGTCACCGGAGGGCAACTCCGATGGCGGGTACGCGATCTCGAGTTACCGGGAGGTCGCCTCGACGCTGGGCACGATGGATGAGCTCGGTCGACTGGCTGCGGAGCTCCGGGCCGCGGGGATCTCCCTCGTGCTCGATTTCGTGTTCAATCACACGTCGAACGAGCACGAGTGGGCCATCGGAGCGGCGGCAGGCGAATCGGAGTTCGAGCAGTACTACTGGATCTTCCCCGATCGCGTGCTGCCTGACGCGTACGAGCGCACCGTGCGCGAGATCTTCCCCGACGACCACCCCGGCTCCTTCGTGCAGCTCGAGGACGGGCGCTGGGTCTGGTCGACCTTCCACAGTTTCCAGTGGGACCTCAACTACTCCAATCCCGCGGTGTTCCGGGCGATGGCACGGGAGATGCTGTTCCTCGCCAATCGGGGCGTGGACGTGCTGCGGATGGATGCCGTCGCCTTCATCTGGAAGGAGCTCGGCACCTCATGTGAGAACCTCCCTCAGGCGCACGCTCTCCTCCGCGGCTTCAACGCCGTCTGCCGCCTGGCCGCACCCGCGGTGTTGTTCAAGTCCGAGGCGATCGTGCATCCGGACGAGGTCATCCGCTACATCGATCCGGCCGAGTGCCAGCTGTCGTACAACCCGCTGCAGATGGCGTTGACCTGGGAAGCGCTCGCGACCCGCGACGTGCGGCTGCTCTCGCACGCGCTGGAGCGGCGCCACGAGATTCCCGACGGCACCGCGTGGGTCAACTACGTGCGCAGTCACGACGACATCGGATGGACCTTCTCCGACGAGGATGCCGCGCAGCTCGGCATCGACGGGCACGCGCACCGCCGCTTCCTGAACGATTTCTACGTCGGCGCATTCGAGGGTTCCTTCGCGCGCGGAGTCGCCTTCCAGCACAATCCGCGAACTGGCGATCGCCGCATCGCCGGCACGACAGCCTCACTCGCCGGGGTCGAGCAGAACCTCCCGGGCGCGATCAGCCGCATCCACCTCGCCCACTCCATCGCGATGAGCACCGGCGGCATTCCCCTGCTGTACCTCGGCGACGAGGTGGGACAGCTCAACGACCACTCCTACGCGGATGACCCGGAGCGCGCGTCCGACAGCCGCTGGGTGCATCGCCCTGCCTACCCGACCGACCGGTACGCGACCCGCGCGGACCCGCAGACGGATGCCGGACTCGTCTTCGCCGGTCTGCGTCGACTGATCGAGGTGCGCAGGTCAACGCCAGAATTCGCCGGCTCGCGCCTGCTCGGGTTCGGCACCAACAACGCGCATGTGCTCGGCTACCAGCGCCCCGGCCCGGACGCGACCGTGCTCGTGCTCGTGCTCGCGAACTTCGCCGACACCGATCAGCTCGTCGACGCGGTGACGCTGAGCGGATTCGCGCCGGATGCGGTCGAGCTAACCCGGGACCAGCCCGTCTCCCTCGCGGGCGGCCTGAACCTGCGGCCGCACGAGTTCGCTTGGCTGCGGGTCACGTCGGCAAGCTGAGTCCAGGCGGGATCACTCCGAGTCACGCAGGTTGTTCGCGCCGGAATCCGGCTGAGGGGCTGGCGATCGCGACCTACCAGGCGCACACTTTATCCAAAGCG
>CAXTLO010000057.1:0-12695 GCA_964244965.1 uncultured Marisediminicola sp. | reverse complement strand
GCACACGAAAAAAGCTCCGGCGCAAGCGCACGGAGCTTCGGCCCACGATCGTGGGGTTCACTTCACACACCTGCGCGGGCTCCCACGAGTGGGACTTCGGTCGGGATGCTTTCGAGGGCGTCCCGGCGACCAGCGGTCTTTGGCTGAAGTCCATGGTAGCGGATGCCGCATCCGCTACCGACCACGTGGCTTGGGTGAAGCGATCTACACGTAGTCGCGCCAGGTGTACTCGGGCTCGTATCCGAGCACACGCCGCGCCTTCTCGATCGACAGCAGGGTCTCGTGGTCGCCGAGCTCGGCTCGCACCTCGACGTCGGGGAACACTTCGGCGACCAGATCGGCCGTGCGACGACGCATGACCGTGTCGGCATTGGCGATGATGTACGCCTCGAACCCCGGGCGCGAGAGCTCGAGCGCGCGGCGCACCGCCTGCGCACCGTCGCGGGCGTCGATGTAGCCCCACAGATTCCAGCTCCGGGTGCGGGCGTCGGCGTCGAACGACGGGAACTCGGCGTAGTCGGACGGGTGCATGACATTGGAGAAGCGCATGGCGCTGATGCTCAACTCCGCGTCCCACCTGACCAGCTTTTGAGCGAGTTCCTCTTCGAGGTGCTTGGTGAGCGAGTACATGCTCTCGGGGCGAGAGTCGTATTCCTCGTCGACCGGGAGGTATGGCGGCGGGGTCTCGAAGGGGATTCCGAGGAGTGTCTCGCTCGAGGCGTACACGATCCGTCGGATGCCGGCGCGCCTGGCCGCCTGGAAGACGTTGAAGGTCGCGGTCATGTTGTTGTGGAACGTGGCGGAGTCGGGGAGGATGCCGCCGGCGGGGATCGCGGCGAGGTGCACCACCGCGTCGAGTCCGGTGTGCCGATCGTCGATCGAGGTCAGTGCGTCGAGGGTCTGCCCGTAGTCGGTGAGATCCACCTTCGTGAAGCCGCCCACCCGGGGACCGGTCACGTCGAGGGCGAGGACCTCGTATCCGCTGTCCCTGAGGTGCTCGAGCACGACGCTGCCGAGCTTTCCCGTTGAACCCGTCACCGCCACGGTCATACCGGTGTCCCGTGTCTTACCGACGTCCTGTGTCATGGCGGTCTCCTGTTCGGCGTCGATGAGGTCCTTCCAGTCTGCCACTCGTGCTGATCCGCGATCAGTCCAACGGCAGGGTGACCGTGAAGGTGGTGGCGCCGGGCCGACTGCGAACGTCGACGGATCCGCCGTGGCCGTTCACGACCGCGCGCACGATGGCGAGTCCGAGACCGGTGCTGCCCGCGACGCGTGAGCGCGAACTGTCGGCTCGGGCGAACCGCTCGAACAGATTCGGCAGGACCGACTCCGGGATGCCGGGACCGTCGTCGGCCACCGTCACGAGCGCCGAGACATCCGTCGGTTGCACTGCGACGGCGACCCGGGTGCCCGGCGGCGTATGCACCCTGGCGTTGGCGAGCAGGTTCGCGAACACCTGGCGTAGCCGTGCGTCGTCTCCGGTCACCATGACGGGGTGCTCCGGTAGGTCGAGGTCGAATCGATGATCGGGCGCGGCGGCGTGGGCGTCGCTGACCGTGTCGACGATGAGCCGGGACAGATCCACGGGGCGGGCCTCGATGTCGCGGCCCTCATCCAGTCGCGCGAGCAGCAGGAGATCCTCGACGAGCGACGTCATCCGCACCGCCTCGGACTCCACCCGCCCGATCGAGTGGACGACATCCGGGGGCAGGTCGTGGCCGCCGCGGCGGGTCAGCTCCGCGTAGCCGCGGATCGAGGCGAGCGGGGTTCGGAGTTCGTGGCTGGCGTCCGCGACGAAGCGGCGCACCTTGCGCTCGCTGGCCTCTCGGGCGGACAGGGCGGATGCCACGTGCCCGAGCATCCGGTTGATGGCGGCTCCCACCTTCCCCACCTCTGTGCGCTCGTCGGTATCGGCGTCGGGGATTCGCTCCGCGAGCGTCACCTCGCCACGGTCGAGCGGCAGCTCCGACACTCGAGTCGCCGTGGCGGCGACCCGGCCGAGTGGCCGCAGCGCCACGCGCACCACGGCGGCGCCGACCACGGCCGCGATCGCAAGCGCCGCGACGGTAACGAGACCGACGATCACCAGCAGCTCACGGATGGTGGCGTTCACCTCAGCCAGTGGCAGACCGCCGACCAAGCGCGTGCCGGTGGAATCGACGCGGGATTCGACCCGGTACTCACCGAGCGTGCCACCCAGGTCGACCGTCGTCGGCCGCCCGGCGGGAGGGACCTCGAGGAGCCGCTCGACCTGTTCCACCGACAACTGCACCTCGCGCAGATCCTCGGACAGGTAGGCGCCGATCTGTACCGTCCCTCCGTCGGCGAGGAGCACCAGCGCCCCCGTGCGGCTCGCGTCCTGCGGAGCGGGCCGGCCACCGCCATCCGCCCCTCCCCCGGCACCCGGGGCGAGGAACGCCTCGTTGACCGAGCGCACCTGCTCGTCGAGGCGGACGACGAGCACGTTCCTCAACACGACGGCGCTCACCAGGCCGACGATCACGCTGACGAGCGCGAGCAGCGCGACGATCCCGACGACGAGGCGCCGGCGGAGGGACCAGGCGCGACGGGCAGTCACCGCGCGGGCTTGATGGTGTATCCGACTCCGCGCACGGTGTGGATCATCGGCCCCCCGTCGGCCTCGATCTTCTTGCGCAGGTAGGAGATGTAGAGCTCGACGATGCTCGACCGCCCACCGAAGTCGTAGCTCCACACGCGGTCGAGGATCTGCGACTTGCTTAGCACCTTGCGCGGATTCCGCATGAGGAACCGCAGTAGCTCGAACTCGGTCGCCGTGAGTTCGATCGGGCGACCGGCGCGAGTCACCTCGTAGCTCTCCTCGTCGAGCACGAGGTCGCCGACCCTGAGCTCAGGGTCGACGGCGTCGCCGATCACCGTGGTGCTGCGGCGGATGAGGCCTCGCAGGCGAGCCACAACCTCCTCGAGACTGAAGGGCTTGGTGACGTAGTCGTCGCCCCCGGAGGTGAGCCCGATCACGCGGTCGGCCACGGCGTCCTTCGCGGTGAGGAAGAGCACGGGCATGTTCTGACCGCCCGCGCGGAGCCGGTGCAGCACCTCGAGGCCGTCGATGCCCGGCATCATTATGTCGAGCACGATCACATCGGGGGCGAACTGGCGGGCCGCCTGGATGGCCTGCGGTCCGTTCGACGCGGTCTGCACCTCCCACCCCTCGTAGCGCAGGGCCATCTGCAGCAGATCGCCGAGCGACGCCTCATCGTCGACGACGAGCGCGCGGATCGGCGAACCGTCCAGCCTGGTGAGGCGGGTCTGCTGGGCGGGTCGCGTCGACGTCACCTCACCCATTGTGGTGAGATTCCTATGCACCGGCTGAGAGCCGTCCTCGATCCGCTCCACGACCCGCCAGCTGCCGACCGGGCGACGTCGGTGCGGCGGGTAACAATAGGAGCGTGACCTTCGTGCAGCCGATGCTCTCCCTCTGGGAGGACGAGCCGCTGCGCGTGCCCGATCACACCGACAGGATCGTGGCTGACGCGACGAATCGCTTCGCCTGGTTGAAAGCACGCGCCAAGGGAGTGACCGCCACCGACGTCGCGCGGCTCTCGAGCTCGCGAGCACTGCGGGGTGTCGCGATGGAGAAGCTGCACGGCACCGGTTTCGGTGGCAACGCGTTCACCGATCACGGGCGCATCAGGGAACCCGAGATCGCCCGGTGGACCCGCGGGGTGTTCGGGATGCAGCCGAGCAGTGCGCTCTTCCACGCGAGCGCGAACCGCCTGCATCTCGCCACACCAGACGGGCTGCGCTCGAACGGCACCGCGCTCGAGCTGTGCGAGATCAAGACCACCGGCAAGAGCTGGAGCAGCATCCCCCGCTCCTACCTCCGGCAGGTGTGGTGGCAGCAATATGTCCTTGGCGCCGAACGCACCCTCGTGGTGTGGGAGCAGCACGACAACTTCGTGCCGCTCGACGCGGAGCCCCGCTGCAAGTGGGTGGATCGCGACGAGAACGAGATCCACGTGCTCGTCTCACTCGCCGACCGTGTGCTGGACATGATGCGCGCAGGCTACGTTCCCGCTCGCTGATCGCCTGAGCACACCGCGTTACGAGAAACGCTTCTCCACTTCTCCACTTCTCGCAAGGGGTTGTCCACTTCTTCTCCTGTTGCTTCTGTGGACTCGGCCCCCGGTCGGGGGGCAAGCGTTCCTCCATGCGGATAGGGGTGGTCGATGTCTGTGGTCTCGGCGATGCGGCAGTCGGCCCTCGACGAGAGGCGCGCCGCGCGGCGGGAGTCCACTGTCTCGGCGTTCCGTCTGACGGCCAGCGCCTCGCCCGCCGAGCTGCAGGCTGCTCGAGACGCTGCTGTCCTCGAGCATCGGGATGTGGCCGACGCCATCGCCCGGCGATTCATCGGCCGGGGTCAGGATGCCGACGACATCCGTCAGGTCGCCTATATCGGCCTGATCAAGGCGGCATCTCGATTCGATCCGGCGAAGGGCGAGGATTTCGTGTCCTTCGCCGTGCCCACCATCTCGGGCGAGATCAAGCGTCATCTGCGGGACCACGGATGGTTCATCCGCCCGCCACGGCACATCCAGGAGCTGCGGAGCCGCGCCGCGACCGCCGGCCCCCGCCTGGCCCAGTCGCTCGGTCGATCGCCGTCCACGCGAGAATTGGCCGAGTACCTCGGCGTGACCGTGGATGCGCTCCGCGAGGCGTATCGGAGTCAGGACGGTCTCACGCCCGCGTCGCTCGACCTCCCTATCAGCGAAGACGATCAGGTGACCCTCGGCGACGCGATCGGAGCCGTGGACCACCGGCAGGCGCACGTCGAGTTGACCGCAGACCTGCGGGCCGCCATCCGGGTCCTTTCCGTCCGTGAGCGGCGGATCGTGCAGTTGCGCTTTTTCGAGGACTTCACGCAGCAGCAGATCGCCGCCGATCTCGGTGTGACTCAGATGCAGGTGTCCAGGCTGCTCGGCAAGATCCTGCTGCGCCTTCGCGCGGCGCTCGGCGACACGGTCGTGGCGCTGCAGCAGGACGAACCCGGTCTGCCCATCTCCGCCTGAGCGGTGCTGCGCTCACCCCACCGCGAGCCTTCAAATTAAGGCTTGACTTATATAAGTCGCGACGCAACCATAGGTGGATGCACGCGCTCGACATCCTCGGAGATCCGGTCCGCCGTCGCATCGTCGAACTCCTCGGCGAGGGCGAGACCGCTGCGGGCGAGATCGGCCGGGTGATCGCGCTCGAGTTCGGCATCTCGCAGCCAGCCGTCTCGCAACACCTGCGAGTCCTGCGCGAGGCGGGATTCGTGTCCGTGCGACCTGAGGGGGTGCGGCGCCTCTACGCGATAGAGCCCGCCCAGCTGCAAGCGGCAGACGCCTGGTTCGACGCGTTTAGGCGATTCTGGCAGCCGCAGCTCGACGCCCTCGGGACGGAACTCGCCCGGGGGCGGAAGGCGGCACGCGAGGTCGTCGAGCGCGGTGGCCCTGATGACCTCAGCAGTACCGATAGCAGGAACAGCCCTCAGAAGGAGAATGACCATGGTTGATGTACAGGCTCAGATCGACGCAGTCGACCGCGCCGTCGGAACGCAGGACGCCCGCGGTGTCGTGACCCGCGTGCAGACGCTCGGCCAGAGCTACCGGGCGTCGCTCGCCGACGCGTGGAGCGCGGTGACCGAGGCGGATCGCATCAGGCGCTGGTTCCTCCCGGTCAGCGGCGACCTGAGAGTCGGCGGCAGCTACCAGCTCGAGGGAAATGCCGGCGGAGTCGTCGAGGAGTGCGCACCCCCAGATGCCGGAGCGGCCCACTTCGCAATCACCTGGGTGTTCGGGGGCGGAGCGCCGAGCCGGCTGACCGTGCGACTGACCGATCAGGGCACGGAGATGACGCGGCTCGACCTCATCTTCACTGGGAACGCCGACGACCTGCCAGAGGAGATGTGGGAGCAGTTCGGCCCGTCCGCCACCGGGATCGGCTGGGATCAAGCCCTCCTCGGCCTCGCGCTGTACCTCGACGGCGCACAGGATGGCGTGACTCCCGACGACGCCGCGACCTGGACAGCCACCGACGAGGGCAAACTCTTCATGCGGCTGTCGGCAGAGCGCTGGGCACAGGCGCACATCGCCGACGGAGCGGATGCCGACACGGCGCGAAGCGCCGCGGACACGACCTACGCCATGTATACGGGCGCTGCGCCGTCCCCGATGGAGTGAGGGCCGTGATCACCCGATACTCGAAGTGCTGCGGGCCGCCCCGATAGTCAGCTGGGAGCGGCCGATCCCTCAAGCGAGTGCGCCGCGTCGAGCACATCGTCGACCGTGACGGCGAGCATCGCGGGGTCGCAGTCGCTGCCGAAGGTGTCGCCCCGACGCTTCGACGCATCCGTGAGCACGATGTGCGGACCCGTGGGCGGTGGTCCCCACTCCTCCGGGGGCGCCGGGCCGAACAGCACGACCGACGGGCTGCCGTAGGCGGAGGCGAGATGCGCCGCCCCGGTGTCCGCGGAGATGACGACTGCAGCGGCCCGGATGACGCCGGCGAACTCGTCGAGCTCGAGGTTCCCCGCGAGCACGCTCTCCTCCCCCAGTCCGGCGGCGTGCGCGACGGCGAGCGCCCGGTCACGTTCGGCGGCGCTTCCGGTGAGCACGACGCGGCGGCCCTCGGCGGTGAATCGGGCGGCGACCGCGGCGAAACGCTCGACCGGCCACCGGCGCGAGCCGTAGAACGCGCCGACGTGCACCACCGACGCTCCCGTGACCACCGGCTCCCCGGGTGGAGGAAGCAATCCCACATCATCGGGATCGGCGTCCACCCCGAACGCGTTGACGAGCCGGGTCCAGCGGGCCCGTTCCAGCATCCCGTCTCTCCACTCCGGGCCGGGCGACCCCGCGTGGGAGTGCGCGATGACCTCGCGCGCCTGGAGCCGCTCGATGAGATCGCGACTCTCGCCCCCGCTGCCGTGCAGGTTGACCGCGACATCCACCGTGCCGGCCCCGCGAGCGATCGGGTCGTTCAGCCCCGGCGTCGGTAGCAGCTCGTCGACGCCGCCGACGAGCTGGACGATCGGACGGAGCCAGCCCGGCATCGCGAGCGTCAGACGGTGTTCCGGGTAGGCGCGGCGCAGACCGTGGATGGCGGGCACCGCCACCAGCAGGTCCCCGAGCTTCAGGGTCCGCAGCGCGAGCAGCTCGGGTCGGTCGTCGACGGTCACGGTTCCACTGTCGCAGAATCCTGCGCCGGTCGACGACGCGGAGAGGACAGTGGAGCCCGAAATCGAGCGCCGGGACGCGCCGGGACGGGCGGTTCTGCGCTCCCCGCGACGGGGATGCGGCGGGCGAACTGGAGAACCGCGGGGAGAAGTGCCTGAACGTGTTTAGAAGTGCTGACGCGAGGGGACTGCTCTCGTATGACCGGCTCCCCCCTGCCCGCGCGGCGTGGCTCGAGGATGCCCCGCGCGGTGCTGTTCGATCGCGACGGCACACTCGTCGTGGACGTGCCCTACAACGGCGACCCCGAACTCGTCGAGCCGATGCCCGGCGCACGAGCGGCGGTCACCACTCTCCGCGACGCGGGTGTGCTCGTCGGAGTCGTGACCAATCAATCCGGCATCGCCCGAGGTCTGATCACCCGCCAGCAGGCGGATGCCGTGAACGCGCGCATCGACGCCGAGCTCGGCCCGTTCGACGACTGGCGCGTCTGCCCGCACGGTGCGGAAGACGGATGCCGCTGCCGGAAGCCGCGTCCGGGGATGGTGCTCGATGCAGCGGATGCCCTTGGGCTCGCCCCACGAGACGTCGCAGTGATCGGAGACATTGCGGCCGACATCGGAGCGGCCGCGGCCGCGGGAGCGCGGGGCGTTCTCGTACCCACCCCGGTCACCCGGTCGGAGGAGGTGCGCGCGGCGGCTCTGGTCGCGCCTGATCTCGCGAGTGCCATCGCCCTGCTGTTCGACGGGGTCATGCCGGTGTCATCCACCGCGGGGGCACCGAGGTGACGCGGGTGCTCGTCGCCAGGCTGGACAGCCTCGGCGATGTGCTGCTCGCCGGTCCGGCCGTCCGGGCGATCGCCGCGGCGTCGGACGAGGTGATGCTGCTCGCCGGTCCGCGAGGAGCTCCTGCGGCGCGGATGCTGCCCGGAGTCGACGAAGTAGCAGTGTGGGAGTGCCCGTGGATCGCAAGTCCCCCGGCGCCGGTGAGCGATGAGAACACCGCTGCCCTGGAGGCGATCGTGCGGCGGTTCCGGCCAGACGCGGCGGTGATTCTCACCTCATTCCATCAATCCCCGCTGCCGCTTGCCCTGCTGCTGCGCCAGTTCGGCGTCCGACGGATCGCCGGCGCCTCGGTCGACTACGCGGGCAGCTTGCTCGACGTGCGACTGAAGCCGGGCGAGGATCTCGCCGAGGACCAGCCTGAGGCCGAGCGCGCGCTCGCTATCGCCTCCGCAGCCGGATTCAACCTGCCCGAGGGGGATGACGGCGCGCTGCGGGTGATCGACCCGCCCGACGTATCCCACCTGGTCGGCTCCGCCCCCTACGTCGTCGTCCATCCGGGTGCGTCCGTGCCGTCACGACAGTGGCCGGCTGGGCACAGCGCGGCGGCGGTGAGACTGCTCAGCGAGTCGGGGCATCGGGTGATCGTCACCGGCGGCCCCGGCGAGCGCAACCTCACCGCGACGGCCGCGGGCACCTCCGGCCTCGACCTCGGCGGGCGAGCGAACATCGCCGAGCTCGCCGGGGTACTCGCCGGCGCGACGGTAGTGGTGGCGGGTAACACCGGCCCCGCCCATCTGGCGGCCGCGGTCGGCACACCGGTCGTCAGCTTGTTCTCCCCCGTCGTCCCATCGGTGCGCTGGGCGCCATACCGAGTGCCGACCGTGCTGCTCGGCGACCAGCACGCGGCATGCCGTGGCTCGCGAGCCACGTCGTGTCCGATCGCCGGACATCCGTGCCTGTCGGGTGTGCTGCCCACCGATGTGGTTGCGGCAGTCCAGAGGCTGAGTCGCGAGACGCTGAGCCGATCGTCGGACGAGGCGGCGGTGAGGGCATGAGGATCCTGCTGTGGCACGTGCACGGCGGCTGGACCGACGCCTTCGTGCATGGCGGTCACGAGTACCTCCTGCCGACGCTTCCCGAAGGCGGGCCGTGGGGTCTCGGCCGTGCGGGCCGAGACTGGCCGAGGAACGTGCGAGAGGTGCCGCCGCTCGAAGTGCACGACGCAGATATCGACGTCGTCGTGCTGCAGCGCACCGAGGAGATCGCCGAGGCGGAGCGGCTCACCGGTCGCACTCTCGGGCGCGACCTGCCCGCGGTGTTCCTCGAGCACAACACCCCGAAGCCGTCCGCATACGGCGAGGTCCATCCGTTGGCCGATCGGGGCATCCCGATCGTGCACGTGACCCACTTCAACGACCTCGCGTGGGACAGCGGCGATGCCCCGACGGTGGTGATCGAGCACGGCGTGCGCGACCCCGGGCACCTGTACACCGGCGAACTGCCGCACCTCGGTGTGGTGATCAACGAGCCGGTGCGCCGAGGTCGGGTGACCGGCACCGATCTGCTGCCCCGCTTCGCGGCATCTGTGCCCCTCGACCTGTTCGGCATGGGCACCGACCTGGCGCCCGCCGCGCTCGGGCTCGCCGACGACCGGCTCAGGGTGATCGGCGATCTGCCGCCGCATCAGCTGCATCCGCAACTCGCCCGGCGCCGGGCGTACCTGCACCCGATGCGCTGGACGTCGCTCGGGCTGTCGCTGCTCGAGGCGATGCACCTGGGGATGCCGGTACTCGCGATCGCGACCACCGAGGCCGTTCGCGCGGTGCCGCCGGACGCCGGCGCGATCTCGACCCGCGTCGACGACCTGGTAGCCGTCGCCCGCCAGCTCGTGGAGGATCCGGGCGAGGCCCGTCGTCGTGGTTCCGTCGCCCGGGCGTGGGCTCTCGAGCACTTCGGACTGCCGGCATTCCTCACCGCCTGGGACACCCTGCTGGCCGATACCGCCACACCTGGACGGCTCGCGCCGACTACGCGGCTCGCGCCCACTACGCGGATCGCCCCGACTACGCCACTCGCCCAGACCGCACGGCTCACCTCGACAACGGGGCCCACCGCCGTGACCGAAAGGACTCTCGCATGAGGATCGCCATGGTCTCCGAGCATGCCAGTCCCCTCGCCACGGTCGGCGGTGTGGATGCCGGCGGGCAGAACGTGCACGTCGCCGCCCTGGCGAGCGCGCTCGCCCGGCGCGGCGACCGGGTGACCGTATACACGCGACGCGACGATCCGTCCCTGCCCGAGACCGTCCCTCTCGGTGACGGTGTCGACGTGGTGCACATCGACGCCGGACCCGCGGAGGTGGTGCCGAAGGACCGGCTCCTGCCGTTCATGCCCGAGTTCGCCGATCGGCTCGCCGACGCGTGGGCCTCCGATCGTCCAGACATCGTGCACAGCCACTTCTGGATGTCGGGTGTCGCGGCACTCGACGCCGCCCGCCGAGCGGATGTCGCGGCATCCGCCGACCTTCCGGTCGTGCATACCTTCCACGCCCTCGGAGTGGTCAAGCGCCGCAATCAGGGCGTGGAAGACACGAGCCCGGATGAGCGGGAAGAACTGGAGCCAGAGGTGGGCCGTCGAGCCGATGGCGTGATCGCGACCTGCTCCGACGAGGCGTTCGAGCTCCGCGCCCTGGGAGTACCGGCGGCGCGCATCTCGGTGATCCCCTGCGGGGTCGATCTCGAGCACTTCACCCCGACCGCGTCGCGACCCGGCGGCGAGGTGCACCGCATCATGACGATCGGCAGGCTGGTCAAACGCAAGGGCGTCGGACAGGTCGTGCGCGCGCTCGGTGTACTCGCCGAGCGGGGGGCGGATGACGTCGAGCTCGCGATCGTCGGCGGCTCGGGAGCCGACGAACCGGAGGCACGTCGACTGCTGGCCCTCGCCGCCGAGCTGGGGGTCGCCGACCGGGTGCGCCTCATCGGCCAGGTGACCCGGAGGGACATGCCGTCGATGCTCCAGACCGCCGACGTCGTCGTGGCGACACCGTGGTACGAACCGTTCGGGATCGTGCCACTCGAAGCGATGGCCTGCGGAGTGCCCCTGGTGGTGTCATCCGTCGGCGGGCTCATCGACAGCGTCGTTCACGGCGTCACCGGGCTGCACGTACCCCCGCGCGACCCGGAAGCGATCGCCGATGCGCTCGAGTCGCTGTTCGCCGATGTACCGCGGATGCGCGAACTCGGCCGGAACGGGCGAACGCGCGTCGAGGGCCGATACTCCTGGGACCGCATCGCCTCCGACACCGCCCGTTCCTACCGTTCGACCATCGCCCGAACCCGCCGCGACGCCCGCGCCGCCGTTCTGATCGAGGAGTCCCGATGACCATCCAACACACGCATCGCACGCCGACGGTCGATGGCTTCACCGTCGTGAGCGATCACATCGATGCACTGGCGCCGGTGCTCCAGGCTCTCCGTGAACAGTCGCCACGACTCACCGCCTGGGGCTCTCACCTTGCAGTGCGCCTGCTCCAAGGCGGTCGGTTGCTCGCCGCGGGCAACGGTGGATCAGCCGCGGAGGCCCAGCATCTGACCGCTGAGCTGGTCGGCCGGTTCGACGGCGACCGCCGCCCGTTCTCGGCGATCGCCCTGCACGCCGACACGTCGAGCGTCACCGCAATCGCCAACGACTACGGGTACGACCAGGTCTTTGCCCGGCAGGTGCACGCGCACGCGCGGCCCGGCGACGTCGTCATCCTCCTGTCCACCAGCGGGATGAGCCCGAACCTCGTGCGCGCCGCCGAAGCCGCCCGAGCGGTGGGTGCTACCACGTGGGCGCTCACGGGCGATGGACCCAACGCGCTGTGCCACGCCTGCGACGACCACATCGCGTTGCCCGGACCGTCCGCGAGCGTGCAGGAGGCGCAACTGGTCGCCGTGCATGCGATCTGCCGGGTGTTCGACGCGGTGGTGCGAGGCGGGGGGATTCTGGACGGCGGAATACTGGACGGGCAGTTGCTCGACGCGAGCTCGGTAGGGGACCCGGTATGAACGTCGTCGTGGTCGGCGACGTTCTGCTCGACATCGACCTGGACGGCAGCTCGGATCGCCTCACTCCCGACGCCCCCGTGCCCGTCGTCGACGTGCACACCACGTCGGCGCGCGCGGGCGGTGCCGGGCTGGTCGCGTCGATGTTGCAGCGCGACGGTCTGCACGTGACTCTGGTGACGGCGCTCGCAGGCGACGCCCGCGCTCGGGAACTGGTCGCCGCCCTCGACGGTGTCACTGTGGTCGCGGGGCCGTCGGGAGCGCCGACGCCCGTCAAGTCGCGGCTGCGCGCGAACGGCCATCCCCTCGCCCGGATGGACGAGGGCTGCGCACCGCCTCCTCCGCCGGAGGTGACCGACGAGATGATCGCCGCCGTGAGCGTCGCCGATGTGGTCGTGGTCGCCGACTACGGCCGTGGCCTTGCGGGTGTCGACCGGCTCCGCTTGGCGTTGCAGGAGCGCGCGCCCGGCGTTCCGCTCGTCTGGGACCCGCACCCGCGGGGTGCCGCACCGGTGAGCTCGGCGACGGTCGTGACGCCGAACCTCGCCGAGGCGAGCGCCGCCGCCGCCATCACCGGCTCGGGTGTGGATGCGGCTGCCCGCGCCGCCGCCGTGCTTGGAGAACGCTGGGGCTGCTCCTCCGTCGTCGTGACGATGGGATCGCAC
>CAXTLO010000056.1:0-13105 GCA_964244965.1 uncultured Marisediminicola sp. | reverse complement strand
TCTGGCACGTGTTCGTCAATCACGGCGAGAGCGACAAGATGTACATGACCACGAACCAGTTCAAGGCGTATGACTACAGCCTGGTCGCCGGGGATGCCGCCCTCTCCCGCCTCCGCCGCAAGCTCTGGGACTTCGATCTCGACAAACGCGCGATCCCGATCGGTCGACCCCAGACCGACCATCTGGCGGGTGTTCTGCCCTACACGCCCGACGACCGCACGGTCGTGCTGTACGCCCCGACCTGGGAGGGGGATCGGGCGTCCGCCGCCTACGGCTCCATCGCGTCGCACGGTGTCGACGCGGTGAATGCTCTTCTCCGCTCCGATCGGCACCGTGTCGTGTACCGCCCGCATCCCCGCAGCGGCGTGCTCGACCCGGAGTACGGTCGTGCCAACGAGATCATCATCGCGGCGATCGCGGCGGCGAACGCGCGCGATCCCCGCGCTCAGCACGTCTACGACGACGGCGGGCAGCTGGGTTGGCAGTTGGCGGCGGCGGATGTCGCGATCACCGACATCTCGGCGATGGTCTACGACCGGCTCGCGACCGGCAGGCCGCTGGTCGTCACCAGGCCGGCGTCGACCGACGCGGAGGTCGACGTCGACGGGTATCTGGGCGACGCGGAATGGCTCACCGCCGACAGCGCCTCAGACGCCGTGTCGATCGTCGACGATGTACTGAAGAGCACGGAGTCTCTCGACCGTCTGCAGTACTGGGTGACCCACCACTTCGGCGACACGACGCCGGGCGTCGCCACCGCCCGGTTCCATGCGGCGGTGCAGCACCTGATGGACGAGTGGGAACGGCACGCGCAGGTGCACGCGGCGGATCCCGCCACCCGCGATGGCGGCGGGGGAGACCGTGACGAGGACGAGGAAGACGACTGACCCACCGGCTCCGGTGAACCGCTTTCACACCGGGAACCGCAAGGACTTCGGCACGCACATCGAGGAGATCGAGGTGGTGTGGGTGTGACCGGGGAGAAGTGGCCGTGGACCTATGCGGAGTCGTGTACTTCCGCAGCATCCGCCTTTCGCCGCCCGAAGAGACCCCGCTTGGCGGTGAGCTCCTTGGGTGCTTTCACCGCCTTCTCCGAGGGCTCGAGGACCAGCGGGAACGAGATCGGCGGGGGTCCGAACGCGTCGCGCGAGCTCTGGATGACCTTGCGCCCGAGCAGGTGATTGCCGCTGCCGCCGATCACCGCGCCGACTCCGAACGGGATCGCCCGGCCGATCACGCTGCCGCTCTGCCTGGCGACGAAGCGGCGCACGAACGACTTCTTGATCCGTTCGGCGATCTGACCCATCGCCGCCTTGGGCAACCTGCTGGTCACGATCTCGCCCCAGAAGCCGGAGCGGTTCGGACCCCGGCCGGAGGCCTGTCCTGCGAACTGCCGCACGAGATCGGCGCCGGCGGTGCCGAGCATCATCGCCATCACCAGCGTGCGAGCGCGCTCGGGGTCGGTCACCGCGATTCCGTGCACCTCCGTGACCGACTGCGCGAACAGGGCGCTCGCTTCGAGGAAGCCCGCGGTCTCCACACCGGACAACGCCAGCGAGGCCGCGGTCCCGACGCCCGGGACGACCGCGCTCGCGCCGACTGCCGCACCTCCGGCGGTGACGGCGGCGAGGTAGCGGCGCTCGAGGATCTGCACCACGCGTTCGGGCGAGGCATCCGGATGCATCTTCCTGATGCTCTTGACGTGAGCGACCACGAGCGGCCTCTGCACGGACAGCAGGCGCTCGAAGCCCTTCTCCACCGCGGCGGGCGGAGTGATGCCGCCGGTGCCGACGTCGGTCACTTGGTCACTCCGTAGTCCGCGTTGTATCGGTCGAGCACCTCGGTGATGGAGGCGTCGAGGACGAGGCTCCCCTTGTCGAGGTAGAGGCCGCGCGTGCAGAAGCGTTTGAGGTCGCGTTCGTTGTGGGACACGAAAAAGAGGGTACGCCCGCCCGCCAGGAGTTCCTCAATCCGGCGGTAGCACTTTTCTTTGAACGCTTTATCGCCTACGGCGAGAACTTCGTCGACGAGGATCACCGGCTCTTCGAGGCGACTGATCACCGCAAAGGCGATCCGCACTCGCATCCCGCTCGACAGGTGTTTGTAGGGCGTATCGAGGAAGTCTCCGATCTCGGCGAAGTCGATGATCTCGTCGAAGCGCTGCTCGATCTCGGCCTTCTTCATCCCGTGCAGACCCGCGGTGAGGTAGACGTTGTCGCGGACGCTGAGGTCGTCGACGAAACCTCCGGTGATCTCGATGAGGGGCGCGACGCCCGCGCCGACGCGCACCGCTCCCTCGTCGGGGAGGATGACCTCGGCGACGAGTTTCAGCAGTGTCGATTTCCCCTGCCCGTTACGGCCGACCACTCCGATCGCCTCGCCGGGTCGCACATCGAAGGAGACGTGGCGAAGCGGCCAGAACTCGTCGGGCTTCCCCCGGCGAGATCGCCCAGCGAACAGGTCTTTGAAGTTGCGACGGGAACGGCGGTTGCGCCGGAATCGGATCCCGGCGTCGACCACCTGGATGACCGGATGGCCTATGAGCGGAGCAGCCGTCTCGCGCACGGTCGTCATCAGATCTCCTTCAGCACGGCGCGCTCGGCGCGCCGGAACACGAGCAGGCCGACTGCGAGGAGGGTGACCGAGACCGCCGCGCCCACGCCGACGGTCAGCCAGTCGAGCTGGGACGGGAAGAACGCGCTGCGGTAGAGGGAGAAGATGCCGGCGAGCGGGTTGAACGCGGCGATCAGCCGCAGCTGCTCCGGGAGATCGCCGAGCCCGTAGATGATCGGCGAGGCATAGAAGAGGAAGCGCAGAGTGAGCTTCACCGCCCGCTCCAGATCTCGGAAGAAGACCACGAGCGGGGCGACGATGAGGCCGACGCCCGCGATGAGCACCGTCTGCATCAGCACCCCGAGAGGGAAGAGCAGGGCTTCGAGGTGCAGACCTGCGCCGGTCACTACGGCGAAGATCGCGAGTACGGGCAGACTCGCCACGAACTCGATGCCCTTCGACAGCACGAGGCGGTTCACCCAGATGGTGCGAGGGATCTTCGTAGAGCGGATGAGCTTGGCTTCACGCAGGAAGGCACGAGTGCAATCCGATACTGCGCCGTTGAACCACATCCACGGGAGGAGTGCCACGAGCAGGAACACGATGTACGGTTCCTCACCCACCGGCCGCTGGAACACCTGGGTGAAGACGAACCAGTAGATCCCGGCCATGACCAGCGGATCGAGTATCGACCAGAAGTATCCGAGCACTGATGTGGAGTAGCGCACCCGGAGGTCGCGCAAGGTCAGAAGCCAGAGACTGTGTCGGTACCGCCCGGCCGCCGTCCACTTCGGGCGCGCGGGCAGGGCTGCGGTCACGGGTGCACGGATCCTCTACGAACTAGAGACACCGGCCGCGGCGTCAGACGAAGAGGTTGGCCCTCTCGAGGTCCTCGGCGAAGTCGATCTCCACGGCGTAGAGATCGGAGATGTCTACCGGCTCAAAGAGTAGCTTGTCCTGCTCGATCGCCAATTCGATGCCACGCTCGAAGTAGTCCTGGTCACCAACGCGTGCCAACTGACGGGCCAGCGCCGCCTTGTCGCCCCGAGATACGTAATTGATCCCGACCGCTTCACCGAGACCGTTCTTCACGGTCTTCGACAGCTCGCGGATGTATCCCTCGGCGTTGGTCGTGTACTTGACTTCTTCGTCGGACACCTTCTCGGTGTTCACCGATACGAAGGACTGATCGCGAGCGACCATCTTCGCCGCGCGGTCCAGTGCACGCGGATCGAAGACCACGTCACCGTTCATCCAGAGCACGCCACCGGACGAGGACGCCTGCAGAGCGCGCATCAAGCTCTTGGAGGTGTTCGTCTGGTCGTACTGCTCGTTGTAGACGAACCCGGCGTCCGGGAACGCCTCGATGATGTGCTCGAACTTGTACCCGACCACGATGGTCACCTTCGCGCGGGAACCGAATGCATGACGGATGTTGTCGAATTGCTGCTGCATGATGGTGCGACCATCACTCAGTTCGGTCAGCGGCTTTGGCAGCGAACGGCCGAGCCGGCTGCCCATCCCCGCGGCCAGGATGACGATCTGGGTGCTCACGATTTGTCTCCGATATCGGTTGGTAGTCGAGCCACCTGATCAGTCCCGTGGGGCGTATTCACCCACTGTTAACCGCGTGACTCCGGTATGGACACTTCGACGTGCTTCCCAGCATCCTACCGGCCGGCTCCTGATAGCGGCAGGTGAATATCAGTGCGTTCCCTATTCGTGATGCAATACGCGTAGACGTCGGTGGCCGTCGGGGGGCGTTGATACGGTGGGTCCGTGGATCCGGAGCACCAGTCTGACGACGCGCACAGCGCCGACGAAACGGGACGCTCCGAGCCGGATTCCGACCTCGTCCCCGACGTGGAGACCGCCGCTCCCGATCGCGTTTCGACCGGTGGCATGGCCGCCGAGAAGTCGCCCCCAAAGGCGCCAAGGGCGCCCGCGAAGCCCCGGACCACTGCCGCGACGCGTGCACCGCGCAAGTCCACAGCCGCCCCCGTGTCTGCCATTGCCCAGTCTCGGTCGCGTACCGCGCATGCAACCGGAACCGCGGTCGACGACGTCCCTCCGCCACCGATACCCGACTCCGCGGAGTCACAGGCAGAGGGGGTCGCCGACGAGGCTCCGGTAGTTTCCACCGCGACGACGCCGACCCCGCGAGCGCCGTTGAAACAGGCCGCATCGAAGCGGGCTCCGGCGAAGCGCGCGCCGGCGAAACGGACCACATCGCCGAAGCCGGCATCGCAAGCTGCAGCACTCGTCGCACCGACTACCGTGTCCGGCGGTCCGACTGCTGACGCGCCCCCATCCGGTGAGACGCTCGCACCTGCCGACGCGCGGACAGCGGGTGAGGCGCCTACGGGCCCTGCGAGCGCCGCGCCGCGCCGCAATGCGCCGCGATCGAGCGCCCCGCGGTCGGGCACGGCGCCGACCACGACCTCCGGTTCACCCCCTTCCCCGTCGAAATCCCCCCGTCCCAGCACCGTACGAGCCAAGGCCGCAACCCCCGCGCCGGAGGCACCGACGGCGCCCGCGGCGCTGGTCGAGACGGTGGCACCGACTGTCGTCCCGGCCGAGCAGACCGCGGTCCCGCAGCCGGTCGAGACTGCTCCGTCGCCTGATCCAGGCGAAAACCCCGTCGAGCGCGGGGAGCGGGCGGCCACGCGGATCGAGGATCGTCCACACGACGAGGCGGCAGTCGAGTCCGAACCCGCCTCGCGTGAGCTGGTGCTCTTCGTGGAAGGCCTGTCCAAGTCCTTCGACGGCGTGCGGGCAGTCGATCGGATCGACCTCGCTGTGCGCACCGGCTCCATCTTCGGCATCGTCGGTCCGAACGGGGCGGGCAAGACGACCACCCTCTCGATGATCACTGGGCTCTTGCGTCCAGACGCAGGACGCGTGCTCGTGCACGGGGCCGATGTGTGGAAGAACCCGGTCCAGGCCAAGCGCAACATGGGAGTGCTGCCCGATCGACTGCGGTTGTTCGACCGGCTCACCGGGGGACAGCTCCTCTACTACTCGGGCAGCCTGAGGGGACTCGATCGAGCCACCGTCAAGTCCCGGTCGCGCGATCTGGCGGTCGCTTTCGGACTCGAAGACGCCCTCAGCCGCCTCGTCACCGACTATTCGGCCGGGATGACGAAGAAGATCGCGCTCGCGGCCGCGATGATCCACTCGCCCCGTCTGCTCATCCTCGACGAGCCGTTCGAAGCAGTCGACCCCGTGTCTGCGGCGAACGTGATCGAGATCCTGCAGAAATACGCCGCAGCGGGCGGCACGGTGGTGATGTCGAGCCACAGCATGGATCTGATCCAGCGCATCTGCGACGCTGTGGCGATCATCGTGCGCGGTGAGGTACTCGCCGCAGGGACGATGGAGGAGGTGCGCGGGGGTGCCAGTCTCGAAGACCGCTTCGTCGAACTCGCCGGGGGACGCAAGGCCGCGGAGGGGATGGAGTGGTTGCACAGTTTCTCGGGCTGAAGCTCCGTCTGCTCGCCAACACGTTCCGGCGCAGCCCGTGGCAGATCGTCGGGATCGTCATTGCGTTCATCTACGGATTCGGTGCTGCCTCCGTCGCGGTCCTCGGGCTCAGCGGCTTGCGCCTGGTCGATGTCGACACGGCCCGCAGCATCGTCGTGGTGTTCGGGTCGCTGGTCGTTCTCGGCTTCCTCCTGGTGCCTCTCGCGTTCGGCGTCGACGACACCCTCGACCCGCGCCGCTTCAGCCTCTTCGGTCTTCCGACGTCGAAGCTCGCATCGATGCTTCTTCTGACCGCGCTGGTGAGCGTGCCCAGTCTCGTCATCACCGTGGTGGCGCTGGCCCAAGTGGTGACCTGGAGTCGGGATGGGCTCGGCGCAGCCGTCGCTCTGGTCGGCGCGGTCCTGATTGTCGCAACCTGCGTCGTCGGCGCTCGGGTCACCACCTCTCTCGCCGCGTTCCTGCTCGCGACCCGGCGTGCGCGGGAGATCAGCGGTCTCATCGCGTTGATCGCGTTGGTCTGCATCTCGCCGGCCATCGCGATACTCGCCACCGTCGACTGGGCCGACCAGGGTCTGGTGGTACTCGCGCGCATCGCCGATGCAGCGGCGTGGACACCGCTCGGAGCAGCATGGGCGGCGCCCGCCGACGTCGCCAGCGGCGACATCGTCGGGGGGATGCTGAAGCTCGGCATCGGTTTCGTTTCGGTGGCGGGCCTCCTGCTCGCCTGGCGCGGACTGGTCGCGGTGATGATGGTCTCGCCGGAGCGCACCGGACATTCTCGCGATTACCGGGGACTGGGCTGGTTCGACCGCCTCCCCGCCTCCCCGCTGTGGGTCGTCGCGGCACGAAGCCTCACCTACTGGATCCGTGACCCGCGCTACCGCTCGCAACTGGTCATCGTGCCGCTGCTTCCCATCGTGCTGGTGATCGTCTTCCTCGTCGTCGATGTCTACTGGCGCAACCTCGCGCTGCTGCCGCTCCCGGTGATGTGCCTGTTCCTCAGCTGGTTGGTGCACAACGATGTCGCCTTCGACAACTCCGCGGTCTGGCTGCATGTCGCGTCGAACATCTCGGGAGTGGCTGATCGCGTCGGTCGGATCGTGCCCGTCCTGCTGCTCGGTATCCCACTGATCGCGGTCGGCGCGCCGCTCTCCGCCGCCTTCTACGGCGACGGGTCGGTCATCCTGTCGATGATCGGGGTCTGCTCGTGCATCCTGCTGTCCGGGCTCGGCTTCGCGAGCCTCATCTCCGCCCGATTCCCGTATCCGGTGGTGCAGCCCGGGGACAGTCCGTTCAGCCAGCCGCAGGCGAGCGGGGGCGCGGCGACTTTCTTGCAGGGGCTCGCGTTCTTCGCCACCGCCCTGGTCACCGTGCCGGCGCTGGTCCTCGGTCTCCTCGGACTGGTCGATCACGGGACGCTGCCGCTGGCCTCGCTCGCGGTCGGTGTGCTCACTGGGCTCCTCGTGCTCGCGGTCGGCGTGTGGGGAGGAGCCCGTATCTTCGAGCGGCGCGGACCGGAGCTGCTCGCCTTCACGCTGCGTAACTGACTCTCCTCTCGCCAGTGCGCCGCATCCGGCGCTCCGCCCCTGGAGGCCGATTACCATCGACGCATGGCCAGCGACACAGAGACAGGCGGCACCACGACCCTCGATCGTGAGCTCGAAGAGCTCATCCAGAACGAGCAGGTCGAGGACGGCGATCACGAGCGGTTCTCCCACTACGTGCAGAAGGAGAAGATCCTCGAATCCGCGCTCAGCGGGAAACCCGTGATCGCCCTCTGTGGCAAGGTATGGACGCCCGGGCGGGATCCGCAGAAGTTCCCGGTCTGCCCCACTTGCAAGGAGATCTACGAGAAGCTGAACGACTGACCGGTCCCCGGGATGCGGCGCAGCTCAGGCGTAGACGGTTGGGATCGCCGGCTCTCCGCGGCTGAGGCGCAGTGCATCGGCAGGCAGTTCTGCGATGGAAGCTGCGCGGTGTTCGCGCGCGAGCCTGGTGCCCTCGACCCCGCGATACTCGTCGTGCGTGGCCCCGCCCGTGACCAGATCGACGAGGAGCGGCCGGTCGGTGGGCGCATCCGGGGGCGAAGAGCCGACATGGATGGTCTCGGATGCGGCGACGCCGTTCACCAGAACGCGCACCGGATGCTTCCTGCCCCCGACACTCGCCTTCGCGGTCGACTTCTTCGCCACCGACACCCATTGGCCGCCCGCGGCGCGGTGCGCGACGAGCTTGTAGACGAATCCTGCAGCAGGGTGTCCTGACCCTGTCACAACCGAGGTGCCGACCCCGTAGGCGTCGACCGGGGAGGCGCGTAACGCGGCGATGGAGTACTCGTCGAGATCGCTGGTGACGGTGATCCGCGTGCCGGTGGCGCCGAGTGAATCGAGCTGCTCGCGAACGGTGACGACCTGCTCGGCGAGGTCGCCGCTGTCGATGCGGACCGCTCCGAGGCCGGTGCCTGCGACCTTGACGGCGGTCTCGACCGCGGCGGTCACGTCGAATGTGTCGACGAGGAGCGTCGTCGCTGGGCCCAGGGCGGCCACCTGGGCTCGGAATGCCTGCTCCTCGTCGTCGTGCAGCAACGTGAACGAGTGCGCGGCAGTGCCCATGGTGGGGATGCCCCAGCTGCGCCCGGCCTCGAGGTTGCTCGTCGCGCCGAAGCCGGCGATGTACGCCGCCCGCGCCGCAGCGACCCCGCCCCGCTCGCTCGCTCTGCGCGACCCCATCTCGGCGAGCGGCCGATCGACCGCAGCGGCGACCATCCGAGCTGCGGCACTGGCGACGGCGGAGTCGTAGTTGAGCACGCTCAACGTGAGCGTCTCGAGGAGGACCGCGTCGGCGAACGACCCCTCGACCACGAGTACGGGTGAGCCGGGGAAGTACAGTTCTCCTTCGCGGTACCCGCGGATGTCGCCGCTGAACCGGTAGTCGGCGAGCCGGGCC
This sequence comes from uncultured Marisediminicola sp., assembly GCA_964244965.1. Classification (GTDB taxonomy): domain Bacteria; phylum Actinomycetota; class Actinomycetes; order Actinomycetales; family Microbacteriaceae; genus Marisediminicola. Next base: position 4,123 of record CAXTLO010000056.1, on the reverse strand, counting down.
ACGGTCTCCTCGCTCACCACATGGTTCTCACGCAGCCAGCGCAGCTCGGGGTCGCCGAACCGGAACTGCTCGACCAGATCGAGCAGCCGCCCGGTGCCGGCGAGCACTCCGTAGCGTCGCCCGACCGGAAGACGACGGGTGAAGACCTCGAAGACGCAATCACGATCCGCGGTCCCCGCCCGCAGGGCCGCGTCGACCATCGTCAGCTCGTAGCGGTCCGTCAGCAGCGCGGTGGTCATGTTGTGCAGCCTAGCCAGCGACGGTTCCGCGGCGAGGCGCGTGACAGCCGACGCCGGCTCGGACCTCCGAGGATGGCTGTCGGGGGACCGGGTTAACATGCGAATGACGACGGGAGCGTTATGCAACGGGTGCGGTGGATCTTCGCTGGTCAGCTCGGCGAGCTGTTCGACGACGGTGGCCCGATGCTGCTGATCGAGGCGAAATCGGTACTCCGCCGGGGACCGATCCATCGAGCCAAAGCGCACCTCATCCTCTCCGCGATCCGACATCGAGCGGCGGCGCTCGGCGACCGGGTCGAGTTCCACCAGGTGGACGATTACCGTGACGTCGTCGTCGGTCGTGACGATCTCCAGGTGATCGATCCCACCTCGTACGGGGCGCGCCGACTCGTACGCCGCCTCGGCGCGGAAGTGCTGCCGAGCCGGGGGTTCATCACGAGCGAGGAGGAGTTCGCGGCCTGGGCGGGGTCGCGCGGCGGTAAGCGCCTTCTGCTCGAGGACTTCTACCGGGTAGTCCGCCAGCGCACCGGGCTGCTGATGGAGGGCGACGCTCCCGTCGGCGGGCAGTGGAACTTCGACCACGACAATCGCCAGTCGCCGCCCAAGGGAGCGACCACACTCGGGCTCCCGGAACCGTGGTGGCCGTCAGAAGACGAGATCGACGACCAGGTCCGGGCTGACCTCGACCGGTGGCAGGCGGATGGTGACGTACACCTCGTCGGTGAAGACGGCCCGCGCCGCTTCGCCGCCACCCCGGAGGAGGCCGAGCTCGCCCTTGCCGGTTTCATCGAGCACCGGCTCGCCGACTTCGGACCGTTCGAGGACGCGACGCTCGCCGAGGACTGGACCATGTCCCACTCGTTGCTCAGCGCGCCGATGAACCTCGGACTGCTCGACCCCCGACACGTGGTCGACACCGTCGCCGCTGAATTTGCCGCCGGTCGTGCGCCGATCGCCAGTGCCGAGGGGATCATCCGTCAAATCGCCGGCTGGCGGGACTACATCTGGCACCTGTACTGGCATCTCGGCGAGGACTACGCGACCCGCAACAACGCCCTTGGCGCGCACGTCGATCTTCCGAAAGCCTTCCTCGAACTCGATGCGTCCGCGATCGACGCGAACTGCTTGAGCCACACGATCGGCGACCTCAGCGAGCACGGCTGGGCACACCACATCCAGCGGCTCATGGTGATCGGCAACTGGTCGCTGCAACGTGGCTACCAGCCGAAGCAGCTCAACGACTGGTTCATCAGCATGTTCGTCGACGGGACTCCATGGGTCATGCCGGCCAATGTCGTCGGGATGTCCCAGCACGCCGACGGCGGAATCGTCGCGACCAAGCCGTACGCGGCGGGCGGCGCCTACATCGACCGGATGACCGACTACTGCGGGGGATGCCGATTCAACCCCAAGGTGCGGCTCGGACCCGATGCGTGTCCGTTCACCGCCGGCTACTGGGCCTTCCTCGACCGATCCGAGCCGGTACTGAAAGACAACTTCCGCATGAAGCAGCCGCTCGCCGGACTACGCCGGCTGAGCGACCGGGAGGCCGTGGTCGAGCAGGAGCGTCGGCGCGACCCGCTGTGATCATCCGCTGGTCAAGCCCGCCTAGACCCGAGGGGAGCCGGACCGGAAGCTAGACTCGTCCTCCGTGACTGACGCGCCGATCGGAGTATTCGATTCGGGTGTCGGTGGGCTCACTGTGGCGCGGGCGATCATCGACCAGCTCCCTGGCGAGTCCATCCTCTACGTCGGCGACACAGCCCATTCGCCCTACGGGCCGAAGCCGATCGCCGACGTGCGTCGCTTCACCCTCGCCGTGCTCGACGACCTGGTCGACCGCGGCGTGAAGATGATCGTCATCGCCTGCAACACCGCATCGGCGGCGATGCTGCGGGACGCGCGCGAGCGATACACCGTCGCGCTCGGCATCCCCGTGGTGGAGGTCATCCAACCCGCCGTCGCCTCAGCGGTGCGCAAGACCCGCAACGGACGTATCGGAGTGATCGGCACCGTCGGCACGATCATGTCCCGCGCCTACGACGATGCCTTCGCCGCCGCACCGCACCTCCGGATCGAGTCGAGAGCCTGTCCGCGATTCGTCGAGTTCGTCGAGGCCGGGGTGACCAGCGGCGATGAACTGTTCGCGGTCGCCAACGAGTACCTCGCCCCCCTGATGGAGGCCGACATCGACACCCTCGTGCTCGGGTGCACGCACTACCCGCTCATGTCGGCCGCCATCCGTCGGGTCGTGGGGCCGGAGGTGGCCCTCGTCTCGAGCGCGGAGGAGACCGCACAGATGGTCTACGACACTCTGGTGCAGCACCGCCTTCTCCACGACGCGAGCACGCCCCCCCACTACAAGTTCGAGGCCACCGGCCAGAGCAAAGAAGAATTCACCCGTCTCGCCCGGCGCTTTCTCGGGCCGGAGGTCTCCACCGTCGACCTGGTGGAGACCGGCGTCATCCCGATCACCGAAGGACACTCATGACCGACCTCATCTCGCCGGCGCTGCGCATCGATGGACGCACCGCGGACCAGCTCCGAACGGTCACCATCGAACGCGGGTGGAGCGAGCAGGCCGAGGGCTCCGCGCTGATCTCCTACGGTCGCACCAAGGTGCTCTGCACCGCATCGTTCACCAACGGAGTGCCCCGGTGGATGACTGGCAAGGGCCGCGGATGGGTGACCGCCGAATACGCGATGCTGCCCCGATCTACGAACGACAGGATGGACCGCGAATCGGTCAAGGGACGGATCGGCGGCCGCACCCACGAGATCTCCCGCCTGATCGGCCGCTCGCTGCGCGCGGTCGTGGACACCAAGGCGCTCGGGGAGAACACCATCGTGATCGACTGCGACGTGCTGCAGGCCGACGGGGGCACCCGCACCGCCGCGATCACCGGAGCCTACGTCGCGCTGGTCGACGCCCTCGAGTGGGGTCGCTCCAAGCGCTTCATCGGGCAGAATGCGAAACCCGTCACCGACAGCGTCGCCGCGGTCTCCGTCGGGATCATCGACGGCACGCCGATGCTGGATTTGGCGTACACCGAGGACGTGCGCGCCGAGACCGACATGAACGTCGTAGTGACCGGGCGAGGTCTCTTTGTCGAAGTGCAGGGCACGGCGGAGGGTGCGCCGTTCGATCGAGCCGAGTTGGACTCGCTCCTCGATCTCGCACTGGCGGGAGGACGGACGCTGACCGCCCTGCAGGCCGACACGCTCGCGACTTGATGACCGAGATGCCACCTGTGCCGTTGGTGCTCGCGACGCACAACGCGCACAAGGTGGAGGAGCTTCGCCGCATCCTCGGTCCCCGGCTCGATGGCATCGACCTCCTCGCCTACGACGGTCCGGATGCCGTGGAAGACGGCGCGTCCTTCGCCGAGAACTCCCTCATCAAGGCGCGCGCCGCCGCGCAGCACACCGGCCTGCCGGCGATCGCGGACGACTCGGGTATCTGCGTCGACGCGCTCGGCGGTGCGCCGGGTATCCACTCCGCGCGCTACGCGGGAACTCGGGTAGACGACGACAACCGTCGCAGGCTCCTCCGCGAGCTCGAGCAGGTGACGGATCGGCGAGCGCACTTCGAGTGCGCGGCGACCCTCGTCACCGTGTCGCCGCACGCTGAGTACGTCGAGACGGGCATCTGGTCCGGATCGGTGCTCATGGCGCAGGCGGGCGACGGTGGTTTCGGATACGACCCGATCTTCCGCCCGACTGGATACGACGTGTCGTCAGCGCAGTTGAGCGCTCACCAGAAGAACGCCATCAGCCATCGTGCGATCGCATTCGATCGGCTGATCCGCACGGTCCGGAGGGTCTTGTTGGATTGAATCCGAGTATACGATTTCGGTATGCCGAAATCGCTGTCGGCGCCGATG
>CAXTLO010000055.1:9372-13248 GCA_964244965.1 uncultured Marisediminicola sp. | reverse complement strand
AACGTAGCAAGGGTAACCGGGCTCTGACGGGTGCGCGAGGAGTCTTCTACGTTCCCCGCCCGCCGTCCCGCGCCCGCCCGCCGCACCTGCTCGACGCAGCGCGGCTTCCGCTTCGCACAGGGCGCACCAGCCGAGCTCTGCACAGGACGGCCGGCTGACGCCGGGCCGTCGGTGGCCGCCGGTACTCTTGAAGCCGTGGTCACCGCCCTCTACCGCCGTTACCGGCCCGAGAACTTCGCCGAGCTCATCGGGCAGACGCAGGTGACCGATCCCCTCCGTACTGCGCTGCGCACGAACCGGGTGAACCACGCGTACCTCTTCAGCGGCCCGCGCGGCTGTGGCAAGACCACATCCGCCCGAATCCTCGCCCGCTGCCTCAACTGCGCCGAAGGGCCGACCGACACCCCGTGCGGGGTCTGCCCCAGCTGCGTCGAGCTGAGCCGTGATGGGGGAGGGTCGCTCGATGTCGTCGAGATCGACGCCGCGAGTCACAACGGCGTCGACGACGCGCGAGACCTTCGCGAGCGAGCGATCTTCGCCCCCGCGCGCGACCGCTACAAGATCTTCATCCTCGACGAGGCGCACATGGTTACCCCGCAGGGCTTCAACGCGTTGTTGAAGATCGTCGAGGAGCCGCCGGAGCACGTGAAGTTCATCTTCGCGACGACGGAGCCCGAGAAGGTCATCGGAACGATCCGCTCACGCACCCACCACTACCCGTTCCGGCTCGTGCCGCCCGCGCAGATGCTCGAATACGTGCAGCAGCTGTGCGAGAGCGAGGGTGTCGCCGTCGAGCCCGGTGTGCTCCCTCTCGTGGTGCGCGCCGGTGGCGGCAGTGTGCGCGACACCCTGTCGCTGCTCGACCAGTTGATGGCAGGCTCGGATGACGCGTCGGTGCAGTACGAGCGGGCCGTCGCCCTTCTCGGCTACACCCACGGAGCTCTGCTCGCCGAGGTGATCGACGCGCTCGGCGCCCGCGACGCTCCGGCCGCCTTCGCGGGCGTCGACCGCGTCATCCAGACCGGTCAGGACCCGCGCCGCTTCGTCGACGACCTGCTCGAGCGTCTGCGCGATCTCATCATCGTCGGCGCGATGTCGATGGCTGGGTCTCCGGATGCGGCGGCCGCCGTCCTCCGCGGCGTCCAGCCCGACGAGCTCGATCACATGGCACGACAGGCCGCGGCATTCGGCGTCGCGGAACTCAGCCGTGCCGCCGATGTGGTCAACACAGCACTGACCGAGATGACCGGCGCGACATCCCCGCGCCTGCACCTCGAGCTGATGATCGCGCGGGTGCTTGTGCCCGCCAGCGACGACACGGAACGCGGTGCTCTGGCACGCCTGGAACGCATCGAGCGCCGCATCGGCGTCGAGCCGCAGCACGAGCACCAGCCGTCGCGGCGCGAGGTCGCCGGTCCGCCGACGGTGATCGAGCCTGCCCCGTCGCCCGACCGCCCAGCCGAGCCGATCCAGCCGTCGTCCGTAGCGCAGGTGCACCAGGCGCCGGCTGAACAGACCACACCGCCATCGCGGGCCACTGAGCCGCCTGCCACCCCTTCGGCGCATGTCGGATCCGACGCGCCGACGCCGACCGCTGTCGCGCCCCGCGCCGACGCCGCGGTGTCCCTGCAGCAGCTCAAGGACGCCTGGCCCGAGATCCTCGACGCTGTGCAGAAGTCGAAGCGCAGCGCGTGGATGGTCGTCTACACGGCGCAGGTGCTCGCCCTCGACGGCGATGTGCTGCGCCTGTCGTTCATCAGCGAGAACGACGTGACCTCGTTCAAAGAGCAGCAGGGCGCCGATGGAGTCAGTGAGCACCTCCGGTCCGCGATCGTGGACGTGCTAGGTCTGCGGGTGAAGTTCATCGCCACGGTGGATGCAGCGACGCAGGCTCCGGCGGAGCATCGTCCGGCAGCGCCCGCCGCGAGATCGACGACGTGGGCGACGGTGCAGGTGCCGTCGTCGGATCCGGGGTCGCCCGGCACCACGGACGGCTCGAGCGCCCAGAGCGCGCGCCGGAGTGCGGATGCGACTGCACCCGCGTCCCGTGCGCCTGTGTCGACAGCACCTGTGCCGCCTGTAGCTGTGACGACTGCACCCGTGTCGACTGCACCAGTGTCGACTGCACCCGTGTCGACCGCACCCCTGTCGGCTTCGCCTGCATCCGCTCCACCCAGCTCGATGGGCTCCGTCGCCGATCTAGCTGAGCCGATCGCCGAGGCCGACCGCGAACCCGAGCCGGAGTTCGAGCCGGACGACTCTCCCATCGCGGGCCCGACGCCGCCCGCGAGAACGGCTGCTGCCACCGCGCCGACCGCCGGGAGCACAGTGACCACCGCACCCAGCGCGGAAGCCCCGGACCGAGCGAAGACCCAGACCACAGCGAAGACTCCGGCCACCGCGAGCACCCCGACGCGCACGCGCGATCAGGACAAGCGGCGCTACGGCGAGGCGGTCGTGCGCGAGATCCTGCAGGCGAGCTTCATCGAGGAGCAGCCGGTGACTCCCCGCGTGACCCCGAGAGGCGACTGAGCGCATGTACGAGGGCATCGTGCAGGAACTCATCGACGAACTCGGGCGGCTGCCCGGGGTCGGGCCGAAGTCGGCGCAGCGAATCGCCTTCCACATCCTGCAGACCGAGACCTTCGACGTGACCCGCCTCGCCGAGGTGCTGATGGAGGTCAAGGAGAAGGTGCGCTTCTGCGAGATCTGCGGCAACGTCTCCGAGCAGGACACCTGCCAGATCTGCCGCGACCCGCGCCGGTCCCACGCCACGATCTGCGTCGTCGAGGAGGCGAAGGACGTCGTGGCGATCGAGCGCACGCGTGAGTTCCGCGGCCTGTACCACGTGCTCGGCGGGGCGATCTCACCGATCGACGGGATCGGCCCGGACGACTTGCGCATCCGCCAGCTCATGCAGCGACTCGCCGATGGCACCGTCACCGAGGTCATCATCGCCACCGACCCGAACCTCGAAGGTGAGGCGACCGCCACCTACCTTTCGAGGCTGCTCATGCACCTCGAACTCCGCACCTCCCGGCTCGCGTCCGGCCTCCCGGTCGGGGGAGACCTCGAGTACGCCGACGAGGTCACTCTCGGCCGCGCGTTCGAGGGCCGCCGTACGGTGGAGCACTAGTGCGCGACGACCCATCAGGAGAGAACGTGAGCATCGAGACCAATCGGCAGGATCTCATCGGGACATTCCCGGACAATCTGGGACTGGTCGCGTTCGACCTCGACGACACCCTGGCTCCATCGAAGTCGCCGGTCGACCCCGAGATGACCAGGCTGCTCGCCGAACTCGTGAAGCGGGTGGAGGTGTGCGTGATCTCCGGCGGTCGGTTCGGGCAGTTCTCCTCGCAGTTGGTCGACCGGCTGCCGGCGCTCCCCGCCGACCAACTCGAGCACCTCCACCTCATGCCCACCTGCGGTACGCAGTACTACCGCTATGCCGCTGGTGACTGGACGCAGGTGTATGCGGAGGACCTCACTGCCGAGCAGAAAGAGCGGGGGATGGCAGCGCTCGAGTCCGAGGCGAAACGACTCGGCATCTGGGAGACGGAGCCGAGCGGCGCGATCCTCGAAGACCGCGGGTCGCAGCTCACCTTCTCCGCACTGGGGCAGACCGCGGCGGTCGCCGACAAGCGCGAATGGGATCCGACCGGCGCGAAGCGGGAAGCCCTGCGCGCGGCCGTCGCGCCGCTGGTTCCCGATCTCGAGGTGCGCTCGGGCGGCTCCACGTCGATCGACATCACCCGCGAGGGGATCGACAAGGCCTACGGGATGGCGCGGCTCTCCGACATCACCGGGATCGGGTACGACGGCATGCTCTTCTACGGTGACCGTCTCGACGAGGGCGGCAACGACTTCCCGGTG
>CAXTLO010000055.1:0-9272 GCA_964244965.1 uncultured Marisediminicola sp. | reverse complement strand
GGAGTCACCGTGAGCTTGATCGTGCAGAAGTACGGCGGGTCGTCCGTCGCCGACGCCGAGGGGATCAAGCGTGTCGCGAAGCGCATCGTGGAGACCCGCAAGTCGGGGCGGGATGTCGTGGTCGTGGTGTCGGCGATGGGCGACACCACCGACGAACTCATCGATCTCGCCGAGAGCGTGTCGCCGCTGCCCGCCGGGCGCGAGCTCGACATGCTGCTGACCGCCGGTGAGCGCATCTCCATGGCGCTCCTGGCGATGGCGATCCGCGGGCTGGGTGTCGAGGCGCGCAGCTACACGGGGAGTCAGGCGGGCATGATCACGGATGACACGCACGGAAGTGCTCGGATCGTGGATGTATCGCCCGACCGGGTGCGTGGCGCGCTCGACTCCGGCGCGGTCGCGATCGTCGCCGGCTTCCAGGGGTTCAGCCGGGGGACCGGCGACATCACCACCCTCGGGCGCGGGGGCTCGGACACCACCGCCGTCGCGCTCGCGGCCGCCCTCAATGCCGAGGTGTGCGAGATTTACACCGACGTAGACGGTATCTTCACCGCTGATCCGCGAGTGGTGTCATCCGCCCGCAAGATCGATCGCATCACCAGCGAGGAGATGCTCGAATTGGCTGCGGGCGGGGCGAAGGTCCTCTACATCCGCGCTGTGGAGTACGCCCGCAGGCACGGCGTTACGCTTCACGTACGGTCCTCGTTCAACAACAACGAGGGCACTGTCGTGGTCAACGATGCAAGGGGAGAGACCGTGGAAGAGCCGATCATCGCGGGCATCGCCGCCGACCTCAGCGAGGCGAAGATCACCGTGGTCGGGGTGCCCGACATCCCCGGCAAAGCCGCTCAGATCTTCACGATCGTCGCGTCGACCGATGCGAACATCGACATGATCGTGCAGAACGTCTCCGCCGCCGCCACCGGTCTCACCGACATCTCGTTCACCCTGCCGAAGTCCGGCGGAGCGACGGCCTTGACCGCCCTGCGCTCGGCGCAGGAGGACGTCGGGTTCCATTCCCTGCAATACGACGACCAGATCGGCAAGCTGGCGCTCGTGGGAGCAGGCATGCGGACCAACGCCGGGGTGTCGGCCAAGCTGTTCACCGCACTGTTCGAAGCCGGGATCAACATCGAGATGATCTCGACCAGCGAGATCCGGATCTCGGTGGTCACCCGCGCCGACACCATCGACGACGCCGTACGTGTCGTACACCGGGCGTTCGAACTGGACAGCGACATCGAAGCCCTCGTGCACGGCGGGACCGGACGATGAGCGCGGGCATGCAGCAGGGCGTGCGACTGGGCGTCGTCGGGGCCACCGGCCAGGTCGGTGCGGTCGTGCGGCGCCTCCTCGACGAGCGCGACCTCCCCCTTTCGGAAGTGCGGTTCTTCGCCTCATCCCGTTCCGCCGGCACCACACTGCCGTTCCGCGGCACCGAGATCGTCGTGGAGGACGCCGAGACGGCGGACCCGTCGGGTCTCGACATCGCCATCTTCTCCGCCGGTGCCACCACGTCGAAGGCGCAGGCGCCCCGCTTCGCAGCGGCCGGTGTGCTGGTGATCGACAATTCATCCGCATTCCGTATGGACCCGGATGTGCCGCTGGTGGTCAGCGAGGTCAATCCGCATGCGATCGCCCAGGCGCGCAAGGGGATCATCGCCAACCCGAACTGCACCACGATGGCTGCGATGCCGGTGCTCAAGGTGCTCGATGCGGAATCGGGGCTCCGGCGCTTGATCGTGAGCACCTACCAGGCGGTTTCCGGTGCCGGGCTCGCCGGAGGGGAGGAGCTGCTCGAGCAGGTCCGCGCCGCCGTGCAGCAGGATGTCGCGGGGCTCGTCCACGACGGCCGCGCCATCGACTTCCCGACACCGACCAAGTTCCCGCGCCCCATCGCCTTCGACGTCATCCCCCTCGCCGGGTCGATCGTCGACGACGGGGAATTCGAAACCGACGAGGAGAAGAAGCTCCGCAACGAGAGCCGCAAGATCCTCGAACTGCCCGACCTCCTGGTCAGCGGCACCTGTGTGCGCGTTCCGGTGTTCACCGGTCACTCCCTCTCCATCAACGCCGAGTTCGAGTCGCCGCTGTCGGTGGCGCGCGCCAAGGAGTTGCTGTCGCGCGCGCCGGGGGTGTCCCTCGTCGACGTACCGACTCCCCTCGACGCCGCTGGAACCGACCCGAGCTACGTCGGGCGCCTCCGGCAGGACCCCGGCGTGCCCGACGGCCGTGGCCTTGCGTTGTTCATCAGCAACGACAACCTGCGCAAGGGAGCGGCCCTCAACGCGGTGCAGATCGCCGAGCTCGTCGTCGCCGACCTCGTAGTTGCAGCAGACCCCGTCACGGTCTGACCCGCTTCTGATGTACCTCCTTGCCGCGTGCGTATGTCGGCACGAGGGTACTTCTGCGGCACATGGATACATCACCGGCGCAAACCGCCCGGCGGTCGGCCGCGAACCCCTCCCGTGAACCGCAACCGCACCATCGTGATCGCCGTCGTGGCTGTCGCCGTCCTCGCCCTGATCGGAGTCGCCGTGGTCGCCGCCTCGTCGCGCTCCGATGACGTCTCCGCCACCCCGGCGACGGACGGCGCCGTCGTCGCGTTCTACGGCGACTCCTACACGCTCGGCACCGGTGCGAGCGGCCCGGCCGAGCGGTGGTCGACCCGGATCAGCACCGAGAGGGGCTGGAACGAGTTCAACCCGAGCGTGAACGGGCTCGGATTCATCAACAACCGGAGCGCATTCGGCGAGGGCAGTGGCGACCTGCCCGACCAGATCATCGCCGAGGAGCCCGACATCGTGTTCGTCACGATGGGCCTCAACGACAACTTCTCGTTCACCTCCCGGGCCGACGACATCGAGGCCCAGATCGCCGAGGACCTCGACCGCCTGAAGACGGCGCTGCCGGATGCCCGGTTCATCGTGGTCGAGCCGTTCTGGTACACCGACACGCGGCCGGAGTCCGTCGACACCATCATCGGATGGGTCGAGCGCGCGGCATCGGACATCGACGCCGACTACATCCCAGGCGCATCGCGGTGGATCGAGGGGCACCCGGAATGGATGGCGGCCGATGGCCTGCACCCCAATGACACGGGCTACGACGCGATGACGACGCAGATGGATGAGGCGCTCTCCGAGCTCGGGCTTTAACCTGTCGAGTTCGGCCGCCAGATCCGCAGCCGACGCTCACACCTGGCGCCTAAACTGTCTCGGTGAGCAAACGTATCGATGTCGCCCTCATCGGCGGGGGTGTGATGAGCGCCACCCTCGGCGCATTGATCAAACAGCTTCAGCCCGACTGGTCGATCACCATCCTCGAGCGTCTGAGTGATGTCGCCAAGGAGTCCTCCAACCCCTGGAACAACGCCGGTACCGGCCACTCCGCCCTGTGCGAGCTCAACTACACACCCGAGCGCGCCGACGGCTCCATCGACATCGCCAGTGCGGTGAAGGTCAACGAGCAGTTCCAGATCTCACGGCAGTTCTGGTCGCACATGGTGCGCACGCAGCTCCTCCCCGATCCACGTTCCTTCATCAACCCGGTGCCGCACATGAGCTTCGTCTGGGGTGAGGCGAACGTCGGGTACCTGCGTCGCCGCCACGAGGCGCTGAAAGACCACCCGCTGTTCGCCGGCATGGAGTACAGCGAGGACCCGGAGGTGATCCGTTCGTGGACGCCGACCATGATCCCCGGGCGCGCGCGGTCGCAGCCGATCGCCGCCACCCGCATCGATGTCGGCACCGACGTGGACTTCGGGGCCCTCACACACGAGCTGTTCGACTACCTCACCGACAACGGTGCCCGGATGCGCAAGGAGCATACGGTCACCGGGCTCAAGCAGCTCCGGGACGGTACGTGGAACATCCGCGTCCGCCACGAGATCGGGATGACTCCGCTCACGCTCAACGCCCGTTTCGTGTTCGTGGGGGCCGGCGGCGGAGCGCTGTCACTCCTGCAGAAGGCCGGGATACCGGAGATCCGTGGCTTCGGCGGCTTCCCCGTCAGCGGGCAGTTCCTCCGCACAGACAAGCCGGAACTCGTTGCTCGGCATCAAGCGAAGGTCTACGGCAAGGCGTCCGTCGGGTCGCCGCCGATGTCCGTGCCCCACCTCGACACCCGCATCATCGACGGGTCGGCGAGCCTGATGTTCGGTCCCTACGCCGGCTTCAGCCCGAAGTTCCTCAAGACCGGATCGTGGCTCGACCTGTTCCTGTCGATCCGACCGCACAATCTCGGCCCGATGCTCTCAGTCGCCCGCGACAATATGGACCTCACCTGGTACCTGGTGAAGCAGGTGCTGGCGAGCAAGAAGTCGAAGTTCGACGCTCTGCGGGATTTCATGCCGAACGCGAAGCCCGAGGACTGGTACCTCATCACCGCCGGGCAGCGCGTGCAGGTGATCAAGAAGGATGCCGACAAGGGCGGCGTCCTGCAGTTCGGCACCGAGGTGGTCGCCTCAGCGGACGGAACCATCGCCGGCCTGCTCGGGGCGTCGCCGGGTGCCTCGACAGCCGTGCCGATCATGCTCCAGGTGCTCGAGCGCTGCTTCCCCGACCAGATCGACGGCTGGGCGCCCGCGATCAAGAAGATGATCCCGAGCTACGGACGCACCCTCGCCGGGAACTCCCGACTCGCGACCAAGACGATCGAGTCCACCGAGAAGGTACTCGCGATCGTCTGACCCGCGGATGTCGGTGCACAACCTGCTGGCGCGAATCCGCAGGCGATATCCCGGCTCGTCAGCCACACTCGACAATGCCGCCGGAGCGGGCTAGCCTCGACTCCCATGTGGAGATGACGCCGTCCGATCCTGCGCCTGAGGCGCCGTAGACCGCGACCGTCACCGCATTCACGGAAGACACTTCGCCGACGGCTGATGCCCGCGCTGGACCTCGAACGACGACGCCGATGCGGCGTACGAAGCGAGCATCCCATGACCCACTTCCACAACTCCGGCGACTCGATGCCCTCGCCCACCGAGCAGCTCAGGGCCGACGGCGTCTCGAAGATCTACGGGGATCGACGTGTTCTCGACGGCATCGACCTGGTCGCGGGCCCCTTGGCCCGTATCGCGGTGATCGGGGAGAACGGCGCCGGCAAGTCGACCCTGCTGCGGGTACTCGCCGGAGACGAGTCACCCGATTCCGGCACGGTGACGCGTCCCGCGCGTACCGGGTTTCTCCGTCAGGAGCTGAGCATCACACCAGGGGCATCGCTCCACGACGTGCTCGAGCAGGCGATCGCCGACGTGCGGGACGCGGAACGGGAGGTCGAAGCCGCCGCGGCCGATCTCGGTCGCACGGGCGACGACCGGCGCTACTCGATGGCTCTGGAGTCCGCTGAACACCTCGAGGTCTGGAGCATCGACTCCCGACGCGACGCCGCACTCGCCGGACTCGGGATCTCGCACCTCAGGCTCGACCGCCCGGTGGGGTCGATCTCGGGCGGCCAGCGATCGCGGCTGGCGCTCGCGGCGCTGCTCCTCAGTCGCCCGACCGCTCTGCTGCTCGACGAACCCACCAATCACCTCGACGATGCGGCGACCGACTTCCTCCGGTCGCAAATCTCCGTGTGGCGCGGGCCGGTCATGCTCGCCAGCCACGATCGCGCGTTCGTCGACGAAGTCGCCACGAGCATCCTCGACATCGACCCATCCGAACGGGGTCCGCGCCGCTTCGGCGGCGGCTACACCGCGTACCTCGAGCAGAAGGCGTTGGATCGCGCCAGATGGGAGGCGACCTTCGCTGGGGAACAGGCGGAGCTGGTGGCCCTCCGCCATTCCGTCGAGGTGACCGCGCGAGCCGTCGCGCCGGCTCGTGCTCGTACCGACAACGACAAGATGGGGTACGACTTCAAGACCGGCCGCATCGACAAGCAGGTGAGTCGACGGGTACGCAATGCGCGCGAGCGCCTCGACGAGTTGACAGAGAACCAGGTCCGGAAACCGACGCCCGTCCTCGCGTTCGCCGGTATCCCGCCGGGGTCACACATCCTGGAAGGCGATGGCGACGTGCTCGCAATCGATTCCGCTGCCGTTCCAGGGCGGCTCGAACCGACCACGTTGCGTGTGAGAGCGAGCACCTCCTTGCTGATCACGGGAGCCAACGGAGCAGGAAAGTCGACGCTACTCGCGGCCCTCGCGGGTCGGTTGCCGCTCGGTTCGGGCCGTGTCATCCGTAGGCGCGGGCTGCGCGTCGCGCTCCTCGAGCAGGACGTGCGGTTCGTCGATCCCGCCGAATCGGCCCGCGCCCTCTACGAACGGACGCTCGGTGACCGTCTAGCCGAGTCGACCCCGCTGTACTCGCTCGGGCTCCTCGCACCTCGCGACATCGACCGTCCGATCGGTGCGCTCTCGCTCGGGCAGCAGAGGAGGGTCGCCCTCGCCCTGATCATCGCGAAGCCGCCGCACGTCTTCCTGCTCGACGAGCCGACCAACCACCTCTCGCTCGCTCTGGCGACGGAGTTGGAGGATGCCCTCGGCCGATTCCCTGGGGCGGTGGTCGTCGCCAGCCATGACCGGTGGCTGCGGCGACGATGGGCGGGTGAGCACGTGGGGATGTCCCACGGGCGGCTGGCCGCGTGACCGCCGACACCGCGTCATCGCCCAGAAAGGGGTACAGCGCGGTGGTCCGTGCAGCGGATACCGTGACAGAGCCGGGCGACGCCCGGCCGGTATCTCAGGGGGAGGTCGCAACTCGTGGTCATTCCTGCCGCCGACTCCGGCCGCCGCATCCGCCTCGCCATCCTCGACGACCACGAGATGCTCGTCGACAGCATCCGCACCTGGATCGACACGCACGCGCCAGACTTCGACCTCGCACTGAGCGCCAGCAGCTGGATCGAACTGGTGCACGACTCCAAATTCCCGACCGAGCTCGTGTTCATGGATTTCGAGCTGCAGGAGCATGTGTCGATCGAAGCGCGGGTACGGACCTGTCGGGCCGCCGGAGCGAAGGTGATCGTCCTCGGCGGTTCGGATACGCGTGAGGTGCGCCAGCGCGCACTCGACGCCGGGGCGGTCGCGTTCTTGTCCAAGTCGATGCCGATGGGCATGATCATGGACTCCGCGCGCGCTGTCATGGGTCTCCGGCGTCACTCGCCGGCCGACTGGCGACCGCTGCCCAGCGGCGCGATGACGCTGGCTCGTCCGAAGCTCAGCGCAGGGGAGACGGAAGCGCTTAAGCTGTACGTCTCGGGTCACAGCACCCTCGAAGTCGCGCAGGAGATGCACGTGCAATACGAGACGGTGAAGACCTACCTGCGCCGGGTGCGTGAGAAATACGCGCGAGCGAACCGGCCAGCGAGCAAGAAGGCGGACCTGATCCGCCGAGCAGCAGAGGACGGGTACCTCCGATAGTGGCGAAGCTCTACTTCCGCTACGGCGCGATGAACAGCGGCAAGAGCACGGCGCTACTGCAGGCCGCATACAACTACGAGGAGCGCGGGCAGCAGGTGTTGCTCGCGAAACCGCAGATCGACACCAAGGGCGCTGCGATGATCGTCTCGCGCCTGGGAGTCAGCCGCCCGGTGGACTTCGTGCTGGCTTCCTCGGATGACGCGCTGGCCGTGTTCGAGGAGCATCGCGCAGGGGTGATCGAGCGCACCGGCCTCGACGTGAGTTGCCTACTCATCGACGAAGCCCAGTTCCTCAGCGAGACGCAAGCCGACGACATCCTCCGCATCGCTATCCAGGAGGGTGTGCCCGTGCTCGCCTACGGCATCCGGACCGATTTCCGCACCGTCGCATTCCCCGGCAGTCGCCGCCTGCTCGAGATCGCTCACTCGCTCGAGGAGCTCAAGACCATCTGCCGCTGCGGACGGAAGGCCGTGTTCAACGCGCGGAAGGTCGGCGACGATTTCGTGTTCGACGGCGACCAGGTGGCGATCGACGGCGCCGACGTCTCCTACGAGTCGCTCTGCGGCTCCTGCTATCTGCAGGAGAGCGGCGGGGTACTCAACACCGGCCGTGTGCTCCGATTCGATCTCGGGCACCGCGTCGGCCCGCACGCCGACTTCAGCTGACTCCACGTACTTGTCGCGCCCCCGTAGCGAGGCGTTCCCGCCGTCGCGCGAATCGACCCCTTCCATTCGCCGCGGACAGGTGTACGCTGGCCCTGCTCAGGTGTCACTAATTACCCGCTAGTGGCGCGTCCCCCTACTGAGCTCGCTAGGCGCATCCCCCCGCGCCATGAATAACCAAGGATCACCCGAAGATGCTTCGTAAGTCTATGGTCGCGCTCGCCGTGGCCGGAATAACCCTGCTCGCTACCCCTGTCGCCGCGCAAGCCGCCCCCTCGCTGTCCTCCGCTGCAAACTGCGGAGTCGGCTCGGGCAACTATTCCAACCCCAGTGTCGTGATCGCCGACCGCACCGTCATCGGAAGCGGCGAGACCGTCAACGTGACGTGGGAAGACGGCTACTTCATGCCCGGGAGCCCAGTAACCGTCGTGACCGACGGGTCCGCCGCCAGCGGCAGCGAGCTCGCCTCCAACGGAGCCTCCGTGTCGGGGACGATGAACGGCGTCTCCAGCGCGACCGGTTCGCTCGCGGTCGCCGTGACCGCGGGGGCCGACGCGACCGGTGCGATGACCATCACCGGAACCTCGGACTGCGGCGTCGGCGGAGTGACCGTTCAGGTCGTGGACACCTCGACGTCGGCGCTCACCGATGACGCTGACGCCCTCGCCTTCACCGGTTCATCCGTCCCTGTCGTGCTGCTCGTCACCGGCGCCGGCGCACTCGCGTTCGGCGGCATCCTGCTCGCCGCTCGCGCTCGAGGCCGCCGACGCATGCAGGAGTAGTCCCCGCAATCACAGCCGCAACGACGAAACCCCCTCCACCGGAGGGGGTTTCGTCTGTCCTGAAACAGGACAGTGTCGGGGTAGCGGGATTTGAACCCACGACCTCTTCGTCCCGAACGAAGCGCGCTACCAAACTGCGCCACACCCCGATCGATTCATCCGGCACCTGCGTGCCGTCCGAGCCTCAACCAGAATAGCTGATGTCGTCACCGGTCAACGTCACGATCACGGCCTCCGGTCTACAGGCGAAGCGCACGGGCGCGTAGATGGAGGTGCCCAGCCCGGCTGAGACCTCCAAGTAGGCGGCTCGCATGGCATGGTGCCACAGGCTCACGCCACTCGCCTGGCCGCGCGGGAGGTCGCAGTTCGTCACGAGGGCCCCGACGCCGGGAACGCACACCTGACCACCGTGGGTGTGACCGGCGAAGATCACATCCGACCCGTTGGTCACCAGGGAATTCA
>CAXTLO010000054.1:0-13455 GCA_964244965.1 uncultured Marisediminicola sp. | reverse complement strand
CGCTGATGCTCGACCAGATGGTGCGCGACTACACCAACAGCATCGCGGACGCCGAAAGCGCGATCGCGCAGACCATCGGCAACCTGCGCCTGCTCGAACAGGACCACGCGGAGGACGTCGCCTCCGCCGCCGACTGGGGTAACAAGGCGATCGCAGCGAGCCGCAAGGGCGACGAGCTGCGCACAGCCGGTAACAGCGTCGACGCCGACAAGTTCGACAATCTCGCGAAGGTGGCCCTGGGGCGCCAGCTGTCCGCCGAGAAGGAAGCCAGGACGGCCGAGCCGCAGATCGCGTCGCAGACCCAGGTCGTCGAGCAGCTCAAGAGCGGACTCGACGCTATGCGAGGCAAGCTGTCCCAGCTCAGCTCCAAGCGCGACGAGCTGATCTCACGGGCCAAGACCGCGGATGCGCAGCGTCAGGTGCAGGATGCGGTCAAGTCGATCGACCTCCTCGACCCGACGAGCGAGATCAGCCGATTCGAGGACAAGATCCGCCGCGAGGAGGCACGCGTGCTCGGACAGCAGGAGCTTGCCGCATCCAGCCTCGACTCGCAGTTCGAAGCGCTGGAGTCATCGGACGAGCAGGTCGAACTCGACGCTCGCCTCGCAGCGCTCAAGGCCGGCAGTCCGACTCCCCGCGCGATCTCGGAGTAGCCGCAGGTGCGTCCAGGGACCTCGCGCGTCGTCGGCGTCGATGTCGCGCGAGGTCTCGCCATCCTCGGGATGTTCGTGGCGCATGCCATACCGAGATTCGGCGCCGGCGAACTGATCGTCGACGGCAGGTCCTCGATCCTCTTCGCTACGCTCGCGGGGGTCTCGCTCGGGATCATCACGGGCGGAGCGCATCCGCTCGAGCGCGGCACCCGCACCGCCCGACGCCAGCAGATCGCGCTGCGCGCGATCGTGTTGTTCGTGTTGGGCGTCGGGTTGTCCACTCTGGGTAGCGGGATCGCCATCATCCTCGACTATTACGCGCTGATGTTCCTCGGCGTGCTGCCACTGCTGTTCCTCCGGGTTCGAGTGCTCGCCGCGATCGCCGTCGTGCTCGCGATCGCCGCACCGACGCTGGCCATGGCCGTCGGAGACGAACGCCCGGACATGAATCCGCTCCGATACCTCGCGCAGCTGTACCTCCTCACCGGGTACTACCCGGCGCTGATCTGGATCCCGTTCCTCATCGCAGGGCTCATCTGCGTGCGATCCGATCTCACACGGCCGCGCACCCAGGTGTTCATGATCGGCCTGGGTGCCGCCGCGTCGGTGCTCGGGTACGGCGCCGCCGCCGTTCTCCCCGGGGTGACGGCAGAGGAGCACTCCGGCAGCACGGCTGAGGTATTCGGCTCCGGAGGTCTGGCGATCGCGATCGTCGGCGCGCTCGTCTGGGTGACCTCGCCCGAGCGCAGAACCGCCGGACGCCTCATCCGCGGCGCGCTCTGGCCGCTGGCCGCGACCGGTTCGATGGCACTCACGATCTACACGCTGCAGATCATCACCCTTGCCGTCGCAGCGGACCTCCGAGACACCAGCGGGGCGATCGACTACCCCGGCTGGCCCCTGCTGATCGGGATGACCGCTGCCTCGATCGTGTTCGCAAGCGTGTGGCGGCGGTTTCTCGGAAATGGCCCGCTCGAGCGCCTGATGACGCTGATCACCCGTGTACCTGGCCCGCGGCGTCCCGAGCGATCACTGACCGCGGGAACAGGCGACCCGCACTGACGGTTGACAACCGCATGACGACAATCGGGATAATCGGAGCAGGCAACATCGGCAGTCAGGTCGCGAGAGCGGCCATCGCGACCGGACACGACGTGGTGATCAGCAACTCGAGGGAACCCGAGACCCTGGCATCCCTCGTGCACGAGCTCGGGGATCACTCGCGCGCCGCGACATCGGCGGAAGCGGCCGCAGCCGGCGACTTCGTAGTGGTGACCATCCCGTTGAAGAACATCGATCAGCTGCCCGTCGATGAGCTCGCTGGGAAGGTGGTCATCGATACCAACAACTACTACCCGCAACGGGACGGCCAGATCGCCGAACTCGATTCGGAATCGGCCACGGTCTCCGGATTGCTGCAGAACAAGCTCCCGACCAGTCGCGTGGTGAAGGGCTTCAACCACATCACCGCACAGGACATCACCACGGACGGAGCACCCGCGGGCTCCCCGGATCGTCGCGCCCTGGCTGTCGCCGGAGACGATGAGGATGCCAAGCGCATCGTCGTGAGCCTGTACGACCAGTTCGGGTTCGACACCGTCGATGTCGGCTCGCTCGACGACAGCTGGCGGGTCGAACGCGATCAGCCCGCATACGTCGTTCGCCAGAACGCCACCGAGCTGCGAGCCAACGTCGCCCTCGCGGAACGGGACAAGAACAGCCGCTGACCCGGTCGTCGTCGCGAGCGCCCCGTGGCACACTATGACGGTGCCCGCCTCCTTCGTCGTCGTCCCCCAATGGCAGGGCTCCGGATCATCTCGCGCCATGCGCCTGATCGACGGCGCGCACGCCATCCGCGATGACCTCCCGGTGGCGTCGACCATGGTCGTCGATGTGCCGGCCGGAGCCGGATCGGACCTCGGAACAGCCGTGAATCGGCTCAGTGCGGTGCAGTACGTGCGGGATGAGCTGAGGGCCACGTTGCAGGATGTCGTGGCTCCCGCCATCATCATCGGCGGCGACTGCGGCGTCGACCTCGGCGCCGTGGATCATGCCAATGCTGCGGGGGATCTGGCAGTGCTGTGGATCGACGCCCACGCCGACATGAACACCCCTCAGACCTCGCCGTCTGGTGCGTTCCACGGAATGGTGCTCCGCACGCTGCTCGGCGACGGACCCGACGAGGTGGCGGCCGCTCATCCGTTGACCCCTGGCTCGGTCGTGCTCGTCGGCACGCGTTCCCTCGACGACGCGGAGAACGATTACATCGTCGAGCACGGGATCCCGGTGATCGTCCCGGAACAGGTCAGCGCGGAAGCGGTCTCCGCGGCGCTGCTGGCGACCGGTGCCTCACGCGTCTATCTACACGTCGATCTCGACTGCCTCGATCCGTCCGAACTCGCCTGCGTGAGCTATCCCGAGCCGTTCGGGCTGACGATGCAGCAGCTGCTCGACGTGATCCTCGCCGCCCGCCAGGCGCTCCCCCTCGCCGGCGCCGCGATCACGGAGTTCGCCCCCGGGACAGCGGAGGATGCGTCCGACGACATGCCCACGATCCTCCGTATCGTCGGGGCGTTGACCCGGTCGCTGTAGCTCCGTCTCGTCGACATCGCCGGCCGACCGGCGAACCGTAGGCTGGCCGCATGACCGACGACGCTCACGACAGCAGCAATTCCCACGGCGGCGAGCCTGGCCGGACCGCCGAGCCCAGGGTGACGGTCGAACGGGACGGGCACGTGCTGCTCATGGGTCTCAACCGGGTGCCCAAGCGCAACGCCGCCGACCTGCGGATGATCCAGGAACTCGCATCCGCCTACGGACTCCTGGATCGGGATCCCGAACTGCGCGCCGGGTTCGTCTTCGCACACGGCGACCACTTCACCGGCGGGCTCGACCTGGCCGATATCGGTCCGCGCATCGGTGCCGACGGGATCGACCTCGTGCCGGAGGGAGGGATCAATCCGTGGCAGGTGGACGGCACCTCGTTGTCGAAGCCCGTGGTGATCGCCGTGCAGGGCACGTGCCTCACCCTCGGCATCGAGCTGGTGCTCGCGAGTGACATCGCGGTGGCGGCGGACTCGACGGTATTCGGACAAGTCGAGGTGAGCCGGGGCATCCTGCCCTTCGGCGGCGCCACCATCCGCCTCCCGCAAGCGATCGGATGGGGCAACGCCATGCGCTGGATGCTGACCGGTGAGACCTTCGACGTGGCGGAGGCCCATCGGGTGGGATTGGTGCAGGAGGTGGTGCCGCACGGCGAGCAGTACGCACGCGGGCTGGAACTCGCACAGCGGATCGCCGCGCAGGCACCTCTGGCGGTGCAGGCGGCGCTCGCGAACTCGCGCACCGCCGCTCGCGAGGGGGCGA
The DNA here is from genome assembly GCA_964244965.1 of uncultured Marisediminicola sp. GTDB lineage: Bacteria > Actinomycetota > Actinomycetes > Actinomycetales > Microbacteriaceae > Marisediminicola. Next base: position 9,436 of record CAXTLO010000054.1, on the reverse strand, counting down.
CCGCGGCGGAGCGCACGCTGCAGCCCGAGCTCGCCCGTCTCGCCAGAAGCGACGACGCGCGGATCGGGATGGAGGCGTTCCTCAGCCGCCGCCCCGCTGAGTTCACCGGCCGCTGACGCGTGGTCGCTCCCGGCGTGCATGACCGCTTCGCCGGGGTGTCCCCCGAGGCTGGACCGTACGATGAACCAGTCACCGACCGGAAGTAGGACCATGACCGAGAACATCTGGGACGTCATCGTGATCGGCGCCGGTCCCGTAGGGGAGAACGCCGCAGAACGGGTGGTCAAGGGCGGACTGACCGCGGTGATCGTCGAGAGCGAACTGGTCGGAGGCGAGTGCTCATACTGGGCGTGCATGCCGTCGAAGGCACTCCTGCGCAGCGGGAGCGCGGTGCGCGCCGCGAAGGCGGTGGCCGGCGCCGCCGAGGCCGTCACCGGTGACGTCGACGTCGCCGCGACGTTCGCCCGCCGCGACAGCTTCACCAGCGACTGGTCCGACGACGGACAGGTCGACTGGCTGCGTGGTGCAGGCATCGACCTCGTGCGCGGCCACGGACGGATCGCCGGAGAGAAGACGGTCGAGGTCACCGACGATGACGGATCGGTGCGGCGGCTCAGCGCCCGCACGGCCGTAGTCGTCGCGACTGGTTCGGCGGCCCTCCTCCCGCCGATCGACGGACTGACGGATGCCGCGCCGTGGACCAGCCGGGAGGCGACCAGTGCCACCCGCGCTCCCGCCAGCCTCGCCATCATCGGCGGAGGGGTCGTGGCCTGCGAGATGGCGACGGCATTCGCGAGCTTCGGCACAACCGTGACGATCGTCGGACGAAGCGGACTGCTCGGCGGCCAGGAGCCGTTCGCCGGCGAGCTCGTCGGTGCTTCACTGCAACGTCTCGGTGTCACCGTCCGTACCGGGGTGTCGCCGACATCCGCCCACCGCGACGGCGACACGGTGACCATCGCTCTCGACGACGGCAGCGAGATCGTCGCGGAAGAGGTGCTGGTCGCGACCGGCCGCACGCCGCGCACCGACGACCTCGGGCTCGAATCGATCGGTCTCACGCCCGGCGACTGGTTGACGACGGATGACACGCTGCGCATCCAGGGGTTCGAATGGCTGTACGCCGCGGGCGATGTGAATCACCGTGCGCTGCTGACCCATCAGGGCAAATACCAGGCCCGCGCCGCGGGCGACGTGATCGTGGCTCGCGCGAGCAGCGGGACGGTGTCGAACGGGCCGTGGGGAGTGCACGTCGCAACCGCCGACCACGAAGCGGTGCCTCAGGTCACCTTCACCGACCCCGAGGTGGCATCGGTGGGACTCACCGCTGCGGCCGCGGAGAAGGCCGGATACGACACCCGGGTCGTCGACTACGAACTCGGCTCGGTCGCCGGCGCGAGTCTGCACGCCGACGGCTACGAGGGCAGAGCTCGGATGGTGGTCGATGAGAAGCGGAAGGTCGTGCTCGGCGTCACTTTCGTAGGTCCGGATGTGGCGGAGATGCTGCACGCGGCCACGATCGCCATTGTCGGGCAGGTTCCGCTCGACCGGCTCTGGCACGCGGTGCCGGCGTACCCGACGATGAGCGAGGTGTGGCTGCGCCTGCTGGAGACCTACGGTCGTCCTGCGGTCTGACGCAGCAGAGGCTCGGGTGCACCGCGAGAAGCGGATGGTGCTATCACTGGTGCATGGCGCGGACCCTCCTCCAGGCAACAGCAGAGTCGGTGGTGCGCGGTGCCGAGCGAGTGCCACTGATGCGGCGAGCAGCGCGGAATCGATTCGTCGTCCACGGCGGATACCTCCTGGCGACGGCCGTCGGCCTGGCCTGGGGAGCGGCGATCAGCACCGGCCCGCTACGGCAGGCCCGCGGCGTGATCGTCGCTCGCGGATGCCCACGGTGGGCCTTCGGGCGAGGTGGCACGACGATCGGCGGGGTGTACCTGACAGCGGACAACGTCGGCGACGAGGTGCTCGACCACGAGGCGGTGCACCGCGCCCAATGGCGGCGCTACGGCCTCGCGTTCGCGCTGCTGTACCTCGCCGCGGGACCCGTCGCTGCCGAGAACCGCTTCGAAGTAGAGGCGGGACTCGAGAGAGGCGGATACCGATGATTCCCCCTACCACCATCGTCATCACCGGCGCGAGCTCCGGCATCGGGCGCGAGGCAGCTGTCGCCCTCGCCGCACGCGGAGCACGTATCGCGGTCGTCGGCCGTACCGCCGAACGGGTCCGCAGCGTCGCGGCGGAGGTCGACGGCGATGCCTTCATCGCCGACTTCGACCGGCTCGACGACGTGCGGGAGCTCGCGGTCGCGCTGCTGAGCCGGTACGACCGGATCGACGTGCTCGTCAACAACGCCGGTGGTCTGGTGCCGCACCGGGCGCTCACCGTCGACGGGCACGAGCGGACGATCCAGTCCAATCACCTCGCGCCGTTCCTGCTGACCAATCTGCTGCTCCCCCGCCTGATCGACAGCGGTGCGCGGGTGATCTCGACCTCGAGTGTGCTCAACCGCCGGAGCGCGTTACGTCTCGACGACCTGGACTGGGCACGACGGCCATGGCTCGGCGGCTGGGGCGCGTACGGCACGAGCAAGCTCGCAACCATCCTGTTCACCGAAGAACTGGCGCGGCGCACTCCCCTCGTGGCATACGCATTCCATCCCGGGCTCGTCGCGACTCGGTTCGGTGCGGGTTCGCCGCTGATGTCGGTACTCGCGACGGTCTCAGGTGGTCGCTACGGGCTCACCGCGGAGGCGGGAGCGGTGCCTCTGGTGCAGCTCGCGACCGCCGATCTCGCGGTGGCGAGCGGCACCTACTTCGACACGTTGACGCCCGACGGGCGCCGACACCGCTCGTCCGGGGATGCTGCACTCGCTGCGGCGCTGTGGCGGATCAGCGCGGAAGAAGTCGGGCTGGTGCCGGTCGGCTGATGGGACGAGAGCGCGAACGCGGCGCTCAGCTGGCAGCGGCGCGACCGCGCCGCCAGTACCCCATGAAGGCGACGTCGCGGCGGTCGAGCCCGGTCTCGCGCACGAGGAACCGGCGCAGCGCCGTGATGCACGACGACTCCCCCGCGATCCACGCGTAGAGGTCGCGGTGGTCGTCGGAGACCGGTACATCCCACGGGTTCCCGTTGGCCGATTCGAGCACGGGTGGTGCCTCGGCACCGGGCGGCCCGACGGGTGCGGGGACCATCTCGCTGACCCAGGCGCGGACCGCGCGATCGAGCGCCTCGCCGTGCGCGGCGTCCGGGTGGCGGTCGCGAGGCAACCAGGTGATCGAGACGTCCGCGGCGCAGGACACCGGTTGAATGTCGTCCGCCGACTGGACTTCGATGAAGGCTTGGCCACGCACTCCCTCCGGTAGGTCCTCGAGGATGCTGCAGATGGCAGGCGCCGCAGTCTCGTCGCCGGCGAGGAGGATCCGGCCGGCCGCACCGGGGCGGAACTCGACGCCGGCGATCGGTCCTGCGCCGGAGGCGTGTGTTTCCGCATCCGGTCCGATGACGATCATCCGGTCACCGGGGGATGCACGATTCACCCAGGTCGTGGCGGGCCCCGCGTCGCCGTGGGCGACGAAATCGACATCGAACTCGAGCGCCGCAGGACGGGAGGAGCGGATCGTGTAGGTGCGGAGCGGGTTGCGGCGGTGGTCGGGCAGCGCGCGCCAGGACTGATACCAGTGACCGTCACGCGGGAAATCATCGATGCCGACGTTCTCGGTGGGCAGCACGAGTTTGATGCGCAGGTCCAGCCCGGCGAAGTGGAAGCGGCTTAATTCCTCGCCGCCGAAGGTGACGCGGACGAAGTTGGCGCTGATCCGCTCGACCCGGCGCACGGTGACCGCGAAGCTGCGGAACTCGATCCTCGACGGTGCGCCGGTGCGGGTGTCGGGCGCGATGCTCATGGCAGAAGTATGGCATGCCTTACCTAACAAACCCAGGTGCGCATAACGCCCTCGCAACGATCGGCGACGGCATCGGGCTGGGGTCCGACCGAGGACTTCGCCGATCGGGTGGTCGAGGAGGCCAACCCACTCGCTCGTTTCGTCGAACTCGGCGGTCTGGTATGCCAGTGGGGCTTCCCGGAGACGGACGCCGTATCGGTCTACGCCTGGTCGCCCATCGCATCGGCCGTGTCGATCACGATGCAGGGCGACATCATCGAGCAGGGGTACCTGGCGGAGCCGCATCCCGACGGGCGCGCGTATTGCAGGCCGCCGAGCGAGGAGAACCTAGGCTACGACATCTGCTACCTGTTAGGGGCGACCGTCTGGTACTACTCACTGGAGCGGAGTCAGCTCGGCATGCTGTTCACGCGGGTCGCCGCACACTAGCCGTGCTCGATGGGCAGATCGATGACGGGCGGACGAGCTCCGGCCGTCACCACTGCGGCGGGTGCCGACGATGCCATCCGATACGCCGCTCGAGCTGAGCTGCGATCGAGAAGAGCACGTGCTCGCCTCCCGGGCGGCCGATCAGCTGCACCCCCATGGGCACACCACCGGCGGTGACCGACACCGGCAGTGTGATCGCGGGCAGCCCGCTGACATTCACGAAACTCGTGAACGGGGTGTACTCGACCTGCTGCGCGAAGTTCCGCTCAGGGTCGTCCGCCGCGTACCACCCGATGGGGCGAGGAGTCAGCGCCGTAGCGGGAGTGAGCACCGCATCGACCCCGGAGAACTGCCGGATGACCGAGCGCTCGAACGCGGCGAGCTGACCGAGCGCCTCCGCCAGATCCACCGCGGTGAGCGCGCGACCGCGCTCGACCAGCCACCGGCTGAACGGCTCGAGCAGCGACATCCGTTCCCCGTGCGCCGGGATGCGCGCCGCCGCCGCCTGCCAGATCGTGCGGAACGCCGGCGCGTAGCTGTGGTCGGGTTCCAGTGCGAGATCACCGACGCCGTGGCCGATCGCGTCTAGGTGGGTGATCGTCTCGCCGAGAGCGGTAGAGGCCTCGGACGAGACGACGATGTCGTATGCGGTGTCCCACGGCGACGTGGTCATCACTCCGATCTGGAACCGGCCTTCGCCTCGAACTGCCGCGTTGAGGAGCGCTCCACCGTCCCAACGGGGCGAACGCAGCGTGAACGGGTAATCGATGCCCTCCACCATCGCGTCGAGCAGCATCGCGGCATCCGCCACCGTCCTGGCGAGCGGTCCAGGCACGGCGAGTCCGCCGAGGCTCTCGAGCCCCGAACCGGACGGTACGAGGCCCCTACTCGGCTTCAGCCCGACCAATCCGGTCGCCGCAGCGGGGATGCGGATCGAGCCGCCGCCGTCTGAGCCGGGTGCGAAGGGCAGTAGACCGGCGGCTACGGCGACGGCGGCGCCCCCGCTGGACCCGCCCGCGCCGAGCGTCAAGTCATAGGGCACCCGTGCCGGTGGTGCGACGCGGCTCTCGGTGTACGAGGTCAACCCGAACTCCGGAGTCGTGGTCTTGCCGAGGCTGATCGCCCCCGCCGCGTCCAATACCGCCGTGAGCTCGCCCGATGCCGACGGCACGTAGCCGGTCATCAGGCGAGACCCGGAACCGGTGGGCATGCCCGCGCGATCGACGAGGTCCTTATCGGCGAGCGGAAGCCCCCACAGCGGCGCGGATCGAGACACCGACCGCTCGACCTGCGCGGCGCGCTCGAGGGCGGCATCGGCATCGACGTGAGCGAAGGCGCCGAGGGCGCTGCCGTACCGGTCGACGCGCTCGAGGTAGTGGCGGGTCAGTTCGGCCGGCGATACCTCACCCCGCTGGAGCCAATCCCACTGCTCCTGCGCAGTCAGGTGGTGGAGTTCGAACACCGGCCCGAGCATATTCGCCCTTGACACCGATAACGCGGCCTGGTTAGTTAGTTACATGACCAACCAACCAATGAGGAGTCGGGAGCGTGGATGACTCGCGCCCGATCTTCGTTCAGATCGCGGAGACCATCGAGAACGACATTCTCTCGGGCACCATCGCCGAAGAGAGCCAGATCCCCTCGACGAACGAGTTCGCCGCGTTCTACCGCATCAATCCGGCCACGGCGGGCAAGGGCGTCAACCTGCTCGTCGACAGCGGAATCCTCTACAAGAAACGAGGGATAGGAATGTTCGTCGCAACCGGGTCACGCACCCGCATCGTGGCGCAGCGCCGAGAGCGCTTCAGCTCCGAGTACATCGCCCCGCTGATCGCCGAAGCCGCGAAGATCGGGGTCGACCGCGATCAGCTCGCCCAGCTGGTCAAGGACGCCGCCCCGGCAGAGCAGAAGGTGGCCTCGTGACCGCCGTGGTCGAGGTCAGCGGGCTGACCCGCCGATTCGGCGACCTCGCCGCCGTCGACCACGCCTCGTTCACCGTGCAGGAGAACACCATCACCGGATTGCTCGGTCGGAACGGCGCAGGCAAGACCACGCTGATGCAGCTGCTCACCGGTCAGGACTTCGCGACCTCCGGCGAGATCCGCGTGTTCGGGCAGTCTCCGGTCGAGAACGCCGACGTGCTTCAGCGGGTGTGCTTCGTGAAGGAGAGCCAGAAGTACCCGGAGGACTTCGCACCTCATCACGTCCTCCGGAGTGCGCCATGGTTCTTCCCGAACTGGGACGCCGCACTCGCCGAGCGGCTGGTCGACGACTTCCGCCTGCCGCTGAAGCGGCGGATCAAGAAGCTCTCCCGCGGTCAGCTATCGTCGATCGGGGTCATCGTGGGCCTCGCCGCGCGCGCCCCGCTGACCTTCTTCGACGAGCCGTACCTCGGCCTCGACGCTGTCGCACGGCAGATCTTCTACGACCGCCTACTCGAGGACTTCACCGAACACCCGCGCACCGTGATCCTCTCCACGCACCTGATCGACGAAGTGGCCGACCTCCTCGAACACGTTCTGGTCATCGACGACGGCCGGATCATCATCGACGAGGCGGCGGATGATGTGCGCGGCTCGGCCACGAACGTCGTGGGCTCGGCATCGGCGGTCGACGCGTTCGTGCGCGACCGGGAGGTGCTGCACCGCGAGGGGATCGGCGGGCTCGCCTCCGTGACGATCGGCGCGCTCACCGCCGCGGAGCGGGCCGCGGCACGGGACGACGGGCTCGAACTCGCTCCCGTCTCACTCCAGCAACTCGTCGTGCGCCGCACCGGCACGGCATCGAGAGAATTCGAGGACATCGTATGAGCACCATCACCGCGACCGCGCAGGTCGGGCACGCGGGCAGCGACCGACTGCTGTCCGTCGTGAGACTGCATTTCGTCAACCGGTGGACCGCGATCTACCTGCCGTGGGCCATCCTCGGGTTCATCTTCCTGATCAACCTGGCCGTCTGGGCGATCATCCGTGCGTCGGTGCCGGCCGGCGATCGCACCGACGCCCTGAACGGCACGGGATGGAGTGGCGCGTCGTTCTACTTCTTCGTCTACATGATGGTGCTGGCGGTACAGGCGATCAACACGACCTTCCCCTTCGCACAGGGATACGGAGTCACCCGTCGGGACTTCTACCTCGGCAGCTGCATCGCGTTCGGCGTGCTGGCGGTCGGCTACGGGGTCGCCTTCACGGTGCTCGCCTCCCTCGAGGATGCGACCGGCGGCTGGGGACTGGGCGGCCGGATGTTCACCGCCTTCTACTTCGGTGAAGGCGACTGGTATCAGCGCCTGTTCCTCTTCGTAGTGGCATTCGCGTTCTTTTTGTTCGTCGGTGCGGCGACCGCCGCGGCCTATGTCAGATGGAAGGCGACGGGCATGTACGTCTTCTTCGCCGCCCTGACACTGTTCATCGTCGGCGGGGCTGCCCTCGTGACCTACTCGGGCAGCTGGCCGGCGATCGGCAGGTGGTTCGCCGAGGTCGGTCCGTACGGATTCGCGGCGTGGATGCTGGTTCCCACTGTCGTCGCGGCGCTTGTCGGTTACCGGATCCTGAGGCGGGCGACACCCCGGAGCTGACCGGAGGCATGGGCGGGGAGCGGCTGCGGCATCCGTATCGACGGACGCCGCAGTCGCGACGTCATTCCAGCGCCGAGCGGAGTGACTTGACCAACTCGTGGAAGGCCAGTGGAGCGTCCTGGATCGCGCGCCGACCGGCCATCAGCGCCGCTCGCTCGCCGCGCTGCGCCACGTTGAGCACCGTGTGCTCCATGACAGCCGCGCCCCGATCAGCCACGACCAGGTACTCGGCGCGATACCACCAGTTTCCCTGGGTGACCACGAGGAGCTCGGCCGCATCGGCGAGAAAGGCGCTCGTCGCGAGCGGACCGGGGTCGAGCCGGGCGCGCACAACGTCGAAGACGTCGCGCGGAGAGGCCTCGATTCGCGCGGTGAAGGTGTGGAGAACCGTGTGCTTGACCGGCCGGTCCCGGAGTGCATCGGGCATCCTCCGACTGTAACCCGCTCGCATCCGTCGCCGATTAATGGTACATCTGTACCAGAACATTGGAGAACAACGTGGGATACCTCTTCCTCGCCGTCGCGATCGCGGCCGAAGTCGTCGCGACCAGCTTCCTCCGGGTGTCGAGCGCCCCGAACGCGCCCTGGTACGCGTGGTGGATCGTCACGGTCGGCTATGTCTTCGCCTTCTTCATGCTCTCCCGCAGCCTCGCGGTCGGGGTACCGCTCGGCACCGCCTACGCGATCTGGGCCGGCGTCGGGGTGGCACTGGTCGCCTGTGTCGCGTGGCTGGTGTTCCATGAGCCGCTGACGTGGGTGCAGATCGCCGGCATCGTGCTGGTGGGCGCCGGGGTGGCACTGGTCGAACTCGGCGGGTCGCACGAGTGATCACCGTGAAGGGCGAGACTCGCCGGATCGCGCTGCTGGATGCGGTGGTACGGGTGCTCGAGCGCGGAGGACCGGGGGCAGTGACACATCGCTCTGTCGCCGCAGAGGCCGGGGTGCCGGTGGCAGCGGCAACGTACTACTTCGCGACCCTCGACGACCTGTATGTGAGCGCCCTCAGGCGCGCAACGGAGGGACAGGTGGCGCTGTTCGATGAACTCGCCGCCGGCAGCCTCCGTGATTTCGCCCGGGTGCTGCACCGGTGGGCCATCGTCGAGCGAGCCTCAGCGATCGCCCAGTACGAGCTGCTCTTCCTGGCGATGCGGCGCGACGCGCTCCGGGATGCCGCGGACGCCTGGTACGGCTCACTCGAACAGGCGATGGCCGCTTCGGGCATCGACGAGCCCGCCAGGTCGGTCATCGCCTTCGCGGCCGACGGATTGATGCTACGGATCCTGTGGACCGGCGAGCCCGGCACCGTCGACCTGATCGAGGCGGCCCTGCGGAACATCGTCTCTGTGGCACCGGACTCTGTGGCACCCGACTCTGAGATTCCCGCTCCGGGGCCGACGGCTACTTGAGGCTCTTCTGCATGAGCACTGTCCCGAGCCACCGGTCGAATTTGAACCCGACCCTGCCCATGTGCCCGATCTCGGTGAAGCCGAACCGCTCGTGCAGGGCCACGGACGCCTCTGCGCCC
>CAXTLO010000053.1:0-13588 GCA_964244965.1 uncultured Marisediminicola sp. | reverse complement strand
GGGCAAGGGTTCGCAGGCGTTCGGGGCCGACGCGAACGAGCGAGATCGAGATGACGAAGATGATCGCGATGGTCATGGTGGTGCGCGTGAGCCCGGGCAGGGGAAGAAGGCTCCGCTGGGTGAGCACGAGGGCGACGCTCAGCCACTCCCATCGGCCGGTCATCGCTACGAAAGGGACCAGCAGCAACGCGTACCAGGGGTAGCGGGGAGTCACCACCATCAGAGTGACCCCGATCATCACCAATTGACCCAGCCACGGGTCGTCCGGATTCGTCCGCCACCACACGACTGCTGCGGTCACCGCGAGGATGATCGCCACGATGACGAGGGCGCTCTGGCCGCGGGCGAATCCGGAGAACAGGATGAACCGATCGCCGCTCTCGAACCCCTCCTCGGTCAGGTACCCGGGGAGGTACCCCAGTACGCCGATGCCGGTGGTCACGACGTAGGGCACGTAGAGCAGGGCGAATGTCGCGATCGCGGCGACGATGATCTTCCACGGCTGGCGCCTGAGCAGGGCGGGAGCTGCGATCACCGGGATCAGCTTCACGGCGATGGCGGCGCCGAGCGCGACCCCGCCCGGTAAGCGGCGTCCGTTCGCGACCAGGACGGTCGCGACGAGCACGAGGAGACCGGCGAGGAGGTCGACGTGCGAGTTCGTGATCCCCTCCGTGGCCACGAGCGGGCACCATCCCCACAGGGCGGCCCACCGAGGGTCGAGTCCTCGGCGCTTGAGCACGCGCAGCAGCAGCGCCGTGACCCCGACGCTCATCGCGAAGCCGGCGACCTGTAGTGGCCAGTACTCGGCGTCTGGCCCGACCAGCAGGCGGATGCCGGCGAAGAACAGCTCGGCCAGGGGCGGATAGATCGTAGGGACTTGAGCGCGATTGATCGCTGTGCAGAAGCGGTCGTCGCTGCCGATCTCCCTCCCACCGACGATACGTTCGCCGCTGCAGGTGAGGTCTCCGTCGCCATTCTCCGTGACAGGCGGAAATAGCCAGTCGGTGCGCAGCTCCTCGAGAGCAGGATCGGCGGGCACGTACTCGTACGGGGAGATACCGGCGTTTTGCACGATGCCGTCCCAGGCGTACCGTGCCGAATCGGTGCTCGTGTTCGGCGGTCCGATCAGGGATGCCCCGCCGATCGCGATCGCACCCGCGAGCACGACGACCGCGACTCGGCCGGCGGGCACTTTGTGCAGTGCGATCAGCGCGAGGGCGAAGAGCACCCAGAGCGCCCCCGTGACGAGCACGAGGTCGGCGAGCGGGTCGGTCTTGTCCTCGTAGAACGGGATGGTGGCCACGGCATACCCGGTGATGACCGCGCTTCCCGCGACGAGGAGGACGGTCACGACGGTACGCACGTGGTCCATACTCCCTGACCGGCCGCGCGTGAGCGCGCTCGCCGGACGTTGAGTTCGTCATCGTCGAAGACTCTCGAGTGTCGCGGTGCGCGCGTTGCCCACCCGTTGCCAGTGCTGTGCCGGGTCGAGCGAGGGTGGGTGGAGGAGGTGGGGAATGCCGTCGATTATGCGCATCTGGTGGTTGCTCTTGTGAGGTAGACGGTGATGTCCGGGGCAGCGGAGTGTGCCGTTGTCGATGTCGGTGGGTCCGTCTTTGCCGGATCGCATCCGCCGGCTCCGTCACCGCCGCCGCGACCAACTCGGTCTCCGCGCAGCGGTGATCGCTTCGGACGATGCCGTGCGGGACGCGTCGGCAAGAGCCCGACAGATCACAGCCGCCGCGTCGACGCCGAGCTGCCCGGCAGTCATCGCCGCGACCAGCGGACGCATCTCGGTGCGCGAGCCCATCCGCCCCGAACCCATACGCCGACCGGGTATCCACCTCCGCCGCCGATACCGCACGCAGTGTGTCCACGAGCCGGCCGACTTCCTCCACCTCACGCACCAGGGAGCACAGCGACGCGTCATCCAGCGACACCACCGAACGCGCAGCGACTTCAGCGAGCGCTTCCCGCGACCGCTGAAGAAGATCCGCTGTGATGTCCATACCCGAACTCTGACGCCGACCACCGACATCCGGACGTAGATAATCCCCGGTCAGCGGGCACTTGTTGTGGGTAATGACGCAGAGTCGCACCTGAGGAGGACAAGACGCGCGAACCGTCGAATCGCGACTCCGCTCCGAACACGAGGGGTGAGCAGCACGAAATCGACGCCCGAGACCACGACCGCGTGGTCCAATGGCCCCATGCACCGACTGCTGCACGGCATGCGTCACTCGCTGGCGACGCCCTCGCGCAACCCGCGCATGGCCGTCGTACTCGGGCGCCTTCTCGGCGCGGCGTTCCTCATCACCTTCTTCACTGGTCTGTACAGCCACTACATGCAGGACCCGCTGCCGTGGATGCACTTCCCGACGCGGCCGATCTTCTTGTACCAGGTCAGTCAGGGGCTGCACATCACCGCAGGCATCCTGTGCTTCCCGCTCATCCTCGGCAAGCTCTACGTCGTCTATCCCGAGCTGTTCCAGACTCCGCCGGTGCGATCGTTCTGGCACCTGGTCGAGCGGGCCTCGATCGCCCTCTTCGTGGCTGCGTCGCTGGTCGAGATCACCATCGGACTGCTCAACACCTTCCAGTTCTATTCGCTGTTCCCGTTCCCGTTCCGGCAGACCCACTTCGCGCTGTCGTTCGTCGTCGTCGGCTCCTTGGCCATCCACATCGCCGTCAAGCTCAGCACCATCACGACGTACTGGCGCAAGTCCGACAGCTACGACGACGACGGTCGCCTGATCGAGCACGATCTCCCGGAGCCAGAACGCGAGTTGCAGGAGGCGGGATCCACAAGCCGAGAGGCGCCAGGGGACACCGCCGACGTCGCGCACAGCGCTGCAGCCACCGGGATCACCGGCCGGGTCTTCGCGTGGGTCGATCGGACTCCGAGAGTCGAGCCTCGCGCGAGCAGGCGTGGCTTCATCGCGACGATCGCCGCGGCCGCCGCGGTACTGGTCGTGACGACCGCCGGCCAGTCCTTCCGGATCTTCGACGCGACAAACATCTTCGGCCCGCGCAAGAACGGTGTCGGCCCCGACGCTCTTCCGGTCAACCGCACCGCGCGCGCCGCCGGGGTACTCGAGACCGCGGTCGCTCCCGAGTGGACGCTCGACGTGCGCAACGCCGACCGCACCATGAGCTACTCGCGTGCCGACCTCGAAGCGATGCCCCAGTACGAAGTCCTGCTGCCGATCGCCTGCGTCGAGGGCTGGAGTCAGTACGCGACCTGGCGGGGACCGCGGATGCGGGATCTCGCCGACAGCGTGGGAGCCGGCGAAGGCGTCTACTTCCGGGCCACCAGCCTCGAGGAGGACAGCGTCTACGCAGTGATGGAGATGGGACCGGAGTTCGTGCGCGACGACCTGACGCTCGTCGCGCTCGAAGTGAACGGCGCGACGCTCGACATCGACCACGGCTACCCCGCGCGCATGATCGCGCCCAGCCGGCCCGGAGTGCTGCAAACCAAGTGGCTCACGTCGCTCGAGGTGATCTGATGTCGGTAGTCGCCGCGATGAAGAGCACCAGCGTCATCCGCCGGTGGCAGATCGCTCTGATCGGTGTCGGCGTCTTGCTGTTGGTGACCGGTGGCCTGGTTCTGCTCGCGGATGTCTCGCCGGGGCGCTACATCGGGATCCTGATCTGGTTCGCGGGCGCCATCATCCTGCACGACGGCATCATCGCTCCCGTCGTGTTCGGGATCGGGCTGCTGATGCGCAAGGCCGGCCGCGCGCTTCCGCCGCGGCGTCTGGTGACGGTGCTCGCCATCCTCCAAGGGGCGATCGTGGTCGGGGCGATCGTCTTCCTGATCGTCTTCCCGCAGATCGTGAAGCAGGGCATCGGTGTACCGAACCCGACGGTGCTGCCACTGGACTACTCGTCGAATCTCATCGCGTTCTACGTCGTGCTCGTGCTCGTGACGGGCGCGGCGATCGCGCTCTACCTGCTGGTGGCGGCGAGGCGGCAGAAGGCCCGGTCGTCGATCACCCAAGACTGACGGACCACGAGCCCGAGGGATCGGGCCCGCCGCGTCAGGGCGTCGGAGCCGATTGCAGCCCACGGGAACGCCGCGCTCTCGAGACCGTTGGTGTCCACGATGCGGCAGCTGTTGGTGGTGTCGAGCTCCGGATCGCTGTCGACCTCGACGACGATCTCGCCACCCGGAGCGAGCAACTCTCGGCAACGGTCGAGCATCGCGTCGACATCGCCGCCGATCCCGATGTTCCCGTCGACGAGCAGCACCGAACGCCACTGCCCCTCCGCAGGTAAATGGTCGAACACCGATCGCTGGATGACGTTGAGCCCGTCATCCGTCGCGATCTCCACCGCGGTCGGGGAGACGTCGATACCCAGAGCCGCGAGACCGAGGTCCATCGCGGCGCGGACCATGCGACCCGGGCCGCAGCCGACATCGAGTACGGGTCCGTCGACGGAGCGGAGCAGACTGCGGTCGACCGCGTCCGCATTCGCGCTCCACCGCGAGACATCCATGGTCGCGGTTGCACCGCTCCCACGGGAGGTGCGGAGGTAGAGCAGCGGCGACCCGCTCGTGCGAAGCGCTCGGGCGTACGGCTCGGCGCCGCCGGCGCCGAAGGTTGCGGTGAGTGTCATGACCGGCTCCCGACGTCGACGCGGGCCAAGACCTCGGCGAAGCGCGATCCCGGTGCCAGGGCGGCGACCTCACGCGCGTCCTCGATGGTATCGACATCGGTCAGCGGCGGGAGCATCCGCACCGTCATGCCGGCGTCGTGCAGTCTGGCCAGCTGGATACGGCCCGTGTCATCACGGGACATCGGCACTCCTCGGATGAGATCACCGTCGGGCTCGGTCATGCCGATCGCCCAGAAACCCCCGTCGTTGGCTGAACCGAACCAGGCGTCCACGTCATCCGTCCACGATTCGAACACGGGGGAGAGGATGTCGGCGGTGACCTGCGGCGTGTCCATCCCGACCAGCAGCGTCGGACCGACGCATTCGTCGAAGAGGGCGCCCAGGCGCTCGTCGAGGTCGCCGTCCACCTGATGCATCACGTCATAGTGTTCGGAGCCGGACGGCAATGAGTTGCCATCGAACAAAAGGATGCGGCGGGAGGCGGGCAGTGCCGCCAGTGCAGCCAGCGTGTCCTGCACCGCCGCCGCAGCGACCTCGGCGGCCTCGGCGAGGGTCAACGGCGGATGCAGGCGCGTCTTGACTCTTCCCGGAATCGTCTCCTTCGCGATCAGGACGAGGGTCGTCACCGGTCGCTCCGATCGGTCGAGCGTCGACGGCTCCGCTGGTCGGCGAGCAGCCGGGACATGTCTGTGACCGCGGTCACCGTGCCGCGTACCGTACCCGTCACCTTCGACCGCCCGATCCGCGGCGCATACGGTACGTCGAGCTCCTGGATGATCCATCCCTGAGCATGCGCGCGCAGCACCATCTCCAGCGGGTAGCCGCTGCGACGATCGCGGAGGTCTAGGGACAAGAGATTCTGGCGGCGCGCGGCGCGCATCGGCCCGAGGTCGTGCAGCGGCAGCCCCGTAGCGCCTCGCATCAGCTGCGCGAGCGCCCGGTTGGCAAGACGGGCGTGCACCGGCCACGCTGATCGGACGGTGGGTCGGCGACGACCGAGCACCAGATCCGCGCCATCCGATGCGATGGGCGCCACGATCCGTGGCAGGTCGCGCGGGTCCATCGATCCGTCGGCGTCGCAGAAGGCGACGATCGGGGCGGTGGCAGCGAGAAGACCAGCGTGCGCCGCCGATCCGAAGCCCCGACGCGATTCGACCACGACGGTGGCACCGAGGTCAGACGCGATCTCGGCGGACCGATCGGTCGAGCCGTTGTCGACGACGATCGCCCGATAGCCGGGCGGCATGCGCTCCAGCAACCCTGGGAGGGCTTTCTCCTCGTTCAGACACGGCAGCACGACATCGACGGTCGAGGCAATTGGCACCCTTCACCTTAGGTGGCGGGCGCTGCGCGACGAGTTCTCCAGGCCGGCACCCCCGGCCGTTCCCAGCCGGGCTGCCTATCCTTCGGGCGTGACATCCGACACCGACGCTGCCGCCCCTCCGCGCGCCGCGTCACCGACGGATGCTGCAGCGGGCTTCCCGCAGCGACGGGCGGATGTGCTCGCCGCGGCGGCTGGCGTGGTGACGGCGGTCGTGACGCTCGCTATCGCGGAGTTGACCTCGCTGCTACTCGGTGGAATCGGCAATCCAGTGCTCGCCGTCGGTTCGCTCATCATCGACCTCGCGCCACCGGGGTTGAAGACGCTGATCATCGACCTGTTCGACACCGCGGACAAGGCGGTGCTGTTCGTGTGCATCGGTCTGCTGGTCACCGTGCTCGCCGCCGGCGCGGGAATCGCTCAACTCCGTCGAGCGCCCGCCGGGCTCATCATGCTCTGCGCGGTCGCCGCGGTCGCCCTGCTCGCGGTCGTCACGCGGGCGGACGCCGGCGCCCTCGCCGCGATACCCACAGCGGCCGGTGCCATCGCCGGCATCCTCACGCTGCGACTGCTCGTGCTCAGACTCCGCGCCTGGCGTCGGGTCGCCGCGGTGTCGGTCGCGCCGGATTCGGCTCGTTTCGAGCGCCGCAACTTCCTGCAGCTCCTCGTCGCGCTCGGGGTGACCAGTGCGGTCGTCGGCGCTGCGGCTCGCGTCGCCAGCGCTGGGGCCGCCGCCGCCAATGAGCTCCGCCGGACGCTCAGGCTGCCGCCCGCGTCATTCGCAGCTCCGACAGTCCCCGACGCGGCGATACTCGATCGGGTCGACGGCATCAGCTCGTGGATCACGCCGAACGTCGACTTCTACCGCATCGATACGGCCCTGCAGGTGCCTTCCGTGGATGTCGCGACCTGGGAGTTGCGCATCGTCGGGATGGTCGAGGAGGAGGTGACGATCACCTTCGATGAGCTGCTCGCGCTGCCGCTGGTCGAGCGATACGTCACCCTGGCGTGCGTCTCGAACGAGGTGGGCGGCGACCTGGTCGGCAACGCGCTCTGGCTCGGCTACCCGATCCGCGAACTTCTCGCCCGAGCACGACCGACCGCTGATGCCGACATGGTGCTGTCACGCAGCGTCGACGGATTCACTGCGTCGACGCCGCTCGGCGTGCTTCGAGACGACCGCACGGATGCACTGCTCGCCGTGGCGATGAACGGGGAACCACTTCCGCTCGAGCACGGCTTCCCGGTGCGCATGGTCGTGCCGGGGCTGTACGGGTACGTCTCCGCGACGAAGTGGGTGGTCGAGCTGAAGGTGACCCGCTTCGACGACGACCTCGCGTACTGGAGCACGCGAGGCTGGACCGAGCGCGGCCCGATCAAGCTGTCGTCGCGGATCGATACCGCGGTTCCGGCGTCCGGGGGACGGATGACCGTGGCCGGAGTCGCCTGGGCGCAGCACATCGGCATCGACCTGGTCGAGGTTCGGGTGGATGACGGCGACTGGCAGCGCACCGACCTCGCCGAGACAGTGACGGTCGACAGCTGGCTCCAGTGGTCGGCGACCCTCTCCGCCTCATCCGGAAGCCACCGTGTCACAGTGCGCGCCACCGACTCCGAGGGACTCGTGCAGACCGCGGAGACCGCACCCGTGGCACCCGACGGCTCTACGGGGCACCACTGGATGACGGTGCAGTTCCCTTAGACCCGGCGGTGCTCGCACCCTCACGTACCTCGCTGGTGGTCAGCGCTTCACCGGAGCCCGGAGCGGCGCTGTCGCGAACTCGCGCATCCCCTCTTCGAAGCCGACCGCCGGCGCCCACCCCAGTTCGGTTCGCAGCCGCTCCGACGAGGCGGTGATGTGCCGCACATCGCCGAGCCGGTACTCGCCGGTGACGATCGGGGGCGACCCGCCCGCGTTCGCGCTGAGCTCCGCGGCGAGGTCGCCGATGGTGTGCACGACACCGCTGCCGACGTTGAATGCCCGGAACGCGCCATCCGCCTGGACGCCGGTCCAGTCCAGGGCTGCGAGATTGGCCGACGCCACGTCGCGCACGTGCACGAAGTCGCGCCGCTGAGCGCCGTCCTCGAAGACGCGTGGCGCCTCACCACGCTCGATCGCGGATCGGAAAAGCGACGCGACCCCCGCGTACGGCGTGTTCTGCGGCATCCGCGGTCCGTACACGTTGTGGTACCGCAGCGCCACCGCGACGCCGCCCGTGCTGCGCGCCCACGACTTCGCGAGGTACTCCTGCGTCAACTTCGTGATGGCGTAGACGTTCCGGGGATCCAGGGGTGCGTCCTCGTCGATCAGCTCGGGCTGCAGGATGTCACCCCGCTCGTCGCGCGGATCGAACCTGCCCGCCTCCAGATCGTCGACCCGGCGCGCCTCCGGACGGGTCATCCCGGTGGGCCCACGGTAGGCCCCCTCGCCGTACACGACCATCGAGCTCGCGATCACCAGCCGCCCGATGCCGTGCTCCGCCATCGCGGCGAGCAGTACCGCGGTGCCGAGATCGTTGGAGGCGACGTAGTCCGGCGCGTCGGAGAAGTCCACTCCGAGACCCACTTTCGCGGCCTGGTGGCACACGGCATCCACGCCCACCAGAGCGTCACGCACCGATTCCGGGTCGGTGACGTCGCCTTCGGTGAACTGCACGCGCGAGTCGAACTCGTGGTCGGCTCCGTGCACGTCGGAACGCAGGGAATCGAGCACCCGCACATCCTCACCGCGAGACAGCGCGGCGTCGACGACCGCGCCGCCGATGAATCCCGCGCCGCCGGTGACCAGCAGTGTCACGGCTGCACCTTCCGGGCAAGCACGGCCGCGACCTCGGTCGGCGCGATGAGCTCTCGGCCGTCGTAGTTCTCGGGGATGGCCCGGATCACCTGCTCGATCGCGGCCACGATGCGCGGTTGCGCCTCAGCGAGGCGTCGGAAAACCAGCTCCGCGGTGAGCTCGTCGCCGTCCTCGCCGATCGCCGCGTCCGAATCCGTGACGTACGACAGGTTCACGGTGCCGATGTTGAGTTCGGATGCCAGCGGCACCTCCGGGTACAGGGTCATGTTGACCGTGTGGGCGCCCGCCGCTTGGAACCACGACGACTCCGCCCGGGTGGAGAACCTCGGACCCTGGACCACCACCACCGTTCCCTGGGGGATCACGTCGTCCCCGAGTACATCGACGGCCGCGGTGTGCAGCGTCGGGCAGAACGGATCCGCGGCGGCCAGGTGCTGCACCGACCCGCTGTCGAAGAAGGTGTCCGCCCGCCCGTGAGTGCGGTCGATGAACTGGTCGGTGAGCACGAGCTGACCGGGCCGGTAGTCGGGATGCACGCCGCCGACGGCCGAGCTGGAGACGATGACCCGCGCGCCGAGCGAGGCGAGTGCCCAGATGTTCGCCCGGTACTCGATCAGGTGCGGCGCCACCGAATGATCGGTGCCGTGTCGCGTGAGGAAAGCGACTCGTCGTCCGCCCAGTTCACCCAGCGTGACGTTCGCAGGTCCATACGGGGTGCGGATGCGGCGGCTCTCCGACTCCGCGGGGTCGAAGAGGGCGTAGAGGCCGGAGCCGCCGATCACGGCGACAGGTGCGGTGGTCTCGGTCATCCGCCCAGTCTTCCAGTCCGTCGGAGCGAGGTCCTACGCCGATGCATGCCGGCCGGTCGGCGCCTGGTGCGATGATGATCGGATGCGCACGGTCGCCGAGCACCGGGAGGCCATCCGCGACCTCCTCGCTCCACTGCGCTCCCGCGCCCCGGTGATCGAGACGGTGGGCAGCACCTCCCTTCTCGGGCGTGTGCTCGCCGACGACCTGCGCTCGCCGATCGATCATCCGCCGTTCGACAACTCGCAGATGGACGGGTACGCCGTCCGATCCGCGGAGATCATCCCCGATCACGCGATGGCGGTCTCGACACCGATCGCGGCGGGGCAGCCGGTGTCGGTTCTCCCGTCGAGCACAGCTGCGCCGATCATGACCGGTGCACCCGTCCCCACCGGAGCGGACGCCGTCATCCCGATCGAGGGTGCCGTGCCCGATCGATTCCCGACAGGGGCAGGCGAGCACACCGTGGCGTTCCGCACGACTGCGGATGCCGGCGCATACGTGCGCCGACAGGGCAGCGACCTCGCCGCCGGCGAACTCCTCCTCGCGGCAGGAACGAGGCTCGGAGCGGCGCAGTGGGGGATCATCGCCGCGTCGGGGCTGAGCCTGGTCCCCTTGGTTCAACCGGTGCGGGTGCTGGTGGTCTCCAGTGGCGATGAACTGCAGTTGCCCGGTCATCCGCTGGCCTCGGGGCAGGTGTATGACTCGAACGGTATATCCATGGCGATGGCTCTCGCCGCAGTCGGCGCGGAGGTGCAGTCGGTGCAGGCCGTGTCGGATGATGCGGGCGGACTCACCCGGCTGCTCGCGTCATCCGCAGCCGTCGCCGACCTGGTGCTCACCACCGGGGGAGTGAGCAAGGGCGCCTACGAAGTCGTGCGCGAGGTGCTCGAGCCCGCCGGCGTGCAGTTCGGTGCGGTGGCGATGCAGCCGGGCGGCCCGCAGGGCTGGGGAACCGCCGAGCTCGTGCACGACGCCGGCACCCCGCGCCGAGTGCCGGTGATCGCGTTCCCGGGCAATCCGGTGAGCGCGCTCGTGTCGTTCGAGGTCTTCCTCGCACCGGCGCTCCGGGAGGTGCACCGGCTGCCGCCCCGCGCGATCGCGACCGCCCCGCTCGCGTCGCCGGTCGACTCGCCACCCGGCAAGCACCAGGTGCGGCGCGGGCGCCTCACCGCTGCGGGCACCGTCGAGCTCGTCGGTGGTCCGAGCTCCCACCTGCTGCACGGCTACGCCTCATCCACCCACCTGGTTCATCTACCGCTTGGCGTATCGAGACTCGACGCCGGCGACGAAGTCGAGATATGGAGTATCGAATGAGCGAGATCGGACTCACCCACCTGCGCGGCGACGGCTCCGCCCACATGGTCGACGTCACCGACAAGGCACCGACCGACCGACGCGCGATCGCCCAGGCGGTGCTCGTCACCACAGCGGAGGTCGTCGGCGCCGTGGTCTCCGGATCGCTTCCCAAGGGGGAGGCGCTCGGTACGGCCCGCATCGCCGGCATCATGGCGGCGAAGCAGACGTCCACCCTGATCCCGCTCTGCCACCCGCTCCCGATCAGCTCGGTCGAGATCGACATCGCCGGCGAGGGCGACCGGCTCACCGTGCTGGCGCGCGTCTCCACCACCGGGGTCACCGGCGTGGAGATGGAGGCTCTCACCGCCGCGTCCGTCGCCGCGCTGACCCTGTACGACATGGTGAAAGCGGTGGACAGGGCGGCCGTCATCACCGACGTGCTCGTCCGTGAGAAGCGGGGCGGCAAGTCGGGCGACTGGACACGTCCGTGAGCCGCGTCGCCGTCGCCGTCGTCGCCTCCACCCGGGCCGCGGCCGGGCAGTACGAGGACCTCACCGGCCCGCTCATCGTCGAGTGGCTGAGCGCACGGGGCTTCGACGCCGGACCGCCGGTGGTCGTGCCCGACGGACCACCGGTGGATGAAGCCCTCCTAGCCGCTCTCCAGCGCGGCGTCGACCTGATCATCACCAGCGGGGGCACGGGCATCGCGCCCGGCGACATGACGGCGGAGGCGACGGCGCGCGTGTTGACCGCCGAGCTCCCGGGCTTCCAGGAGGAGCTGCGGCGGCGTGGAGGCGCACACACGCCGCACGCCCTGCTCAGCCGCGGACTCGCCGGCGTCGCGGGCCGTACCTTCGTCGTGAATCTCCCCGGCTCGGTCGGCGGCGTGCGCGACGGACTCGAGCTGCTCGGCGAGGTCGTCGACCACGTGCTCGATCAGATTGCCGGAGGCGACCATGACCGCTGATCGGGTGAGGTTCGCGCGTGTCGCATCCACGCCGATCACCGTCGCCGAGTGTGCGGATGCCGTGGCCTCGGCCACTGCGGGCGCGGTGGTCACCTTCGCCGGGGTGGTGCGCGACCACGACGACGGCAGAGGCGTGTCGACCCTCGACTACACCGCGCATCCGTCCGCCGCCGATGTGATCGCGTCGGTCGCCGCATCCGTTGCCACCGAATACCCGGCCGTCACCCTGGCGGTCGCCCACCGGGTCGGGCACCTCGAGGTCGGGGATGTCGCACTCGCCTGCGCCGCGGCATCCGCCCACCGTGCTGAGGCGTTCGCGGCCTGCGCCCGGCTCGTCGACGCCGTGAAGGAGGCGGTGCCGATCTGGAAGCACCAGCACTTCGCCGACGGAACCTCGGAGTGGGTCGCGTCGCTGGGTTGAGGCAATGAGCGGATGGTGTCCTATCGCACGGATGACATCTCGACCTCGCGCCAGACGTGGTCTTCAGTGCTCGCTCAGCCGCCGTCCCGTTTCGCCCCGAGGTCGGCCAGCGCGGCAACCGCGCCGAGAATCACACCGTTACGGGTATGCGGGTGGAGCGCACCGCGGCGCTGCGCACGCTGCCCCAGCCGGTGGACCGCTCGATCGAAAGCGAAAGTCAGAGTTGCCGCCCCGACCAGCCCGAGCACCACTAAGCCCACGAACCCCACCGCGCCGGCGACGCCCATCCACCCGACCCGGTCACTGCTCGGCGGTCGGCTCGGTGTCTCCGGGGGTGTGCTGCTCGCGGCCGTCTGAATGGCCGGTGCGCCGCGTTCCGCCGAAGGAGACGCATCGCCGACGAGAGACCAGCCGACGACGACGCTCGCCAGAGCCACTTTGACCCACCCACGGGCTCTCCGTGAAGAGACATAGTCGGGCAGCGCGTACCAGATGGCGGTGATCGTGCCCGTCAGAGTCGCCTGAGCCCACCGGTGTCGGCTCGGCCACCGACTCGTCCCCGCCGTCCTCCCGTTCTTCTCCGCGCCTGTCCGTTCGTCAGAATCCGATTCAGCCATATCTCATCGTAGGAGTGGGGTGCGGTCTGGTCGCCTCCCGGTCGACGAGCGGTCCCGAGGCGCTCATTCGTGTTCTGACTAGAACGGCCCACCTCGTGGCCGCGTGGCGACGGCGGCGAGGCCATCGACGACGGTGGCGGTCGCGAGCACCGCGGCGAACAGCCGAGCGCGGGCGGCGAGTCGGGCGTCACGATGACGTTGTGTCACAGCGTAGGCGGCCATAGCGGCGTTCAAGGTTGCCCGTGCAGTCAACCATGGCCATCGCGGCGTCCCTGCCAACAGCCCGGGAACGAGAGCCAGGTCCAATGCGCCGATGATCTGCGCGCCGCGGTGCCCGCCGAGCCCGAGGGCCCGCCCGAACCGGTCTGGAGAGGCAAGCAGCGCGCACCCGATGATCAGCGTGGCTGCGCCGACTGTAGTGGCGGACCGGATGCCGGTCTCGTGCGTCATGCGCCTGGACATTGATCTCCTGAAGGCTCTAGCCGGTCTCCGAGGAGGCAGGCGGACTGATCCGACAGCGGCGCGCGACGAGGGGCGTGTCGTGCCGGACTCGGTCAGCCTATGAAAGCGCCGTCGCCCGCGCCAGCTGCGACGCGGACGAGCTCACCCGCCTGCCGCGCGTACCCTCGGACAGTGGCACATCTGCTCGGGGCCGAAGCCCTGCACCTGGAATATCCGACTCGCGTCGTCTTCGACGAGCTGACGATCGGGCTCGACGAGGGCGACCGCATCGGCG
>CAXTLO010000052.1:11936-13735 GCA_964244965.1 uncultured Marisediminicola sp. | reverse complement strand
GTCCGGGCTTGATCACTCGGATCGCGCGAAGACCGCGCAACCCCGATTCTGTCCTCATCTTTTCTCCAACCGTCTCAACATCGGCGGATGCCGGTGTTGCTGGAAATCAGAGCAGAACCCGGGTTCGACGTCACGAGTACCCACTACGCGTTTTCGTGCGTCCGTTCCACCACGGACAGCAGTCAGCCTCCGTCGAGGTGGATCGGCGCGGTCACGCCTCTGTTACGACGTGGGTGGAAGTTTGCCCCCCGTCTCACGCGTGTGGTTGGGTGTGACCATGGAGCAGCCACGCAGTCGTGATCCGCTCGTGGTCATCGACCGCGTGAACAAGCACTTCGGCGAACTCCACGTCCTCAAGGACATCACCACCACCGTCACCCGTGGTGAGGTGGTCGTCGTGATCGGTCCGAGCGGGTCGGGCAAGTCCACGCTGTGCCGGGCGATCAACCGCCTCGAGACGATCGACGACGGACTGATCACCATCGACGGGACGGAGCTCCCGAAAGAGGGCGCGGGGCTCGCGACCCTGCGTGCCGACGTCGGCATGGTGTTCCAGTCGTTCAACCTCTTCGCGCACAAGACGGTGCTCGAGAACGTCACGCTCGGTCCCATGAAGGTGCGGGGACTGTCGAAGAAGGATGCCGAGACGCGTGCAATGGCCCTCCTGGAGAGAGTCGGTGTGGCCAACCAGGCGACGAAGATGCCGGCCCAGCTCTCCGGCGGCCAGCAGCAGCGGGTGGCCATCGCCCGCGCCCTGGCCATGGAGCCCAAGGTGATGCTCTTCGACGAGCCCACCTCGGCACTGGACCCCGAGATGATCAACGAGGTCCTCGACGTCATGGTCGGACTCGCGAAGGACGGCATGACGATGATCGTCGTGACCCATGAGATGGGCTTCGCCCGGAAGGCCGCCGATCGCGTGCTGTTCATGGCCGATGGCGCGATCGTCGAAGAGGCCACACCCGAGACCTTTTTCACCGACCCGCAGACCTCGAGAGCCCAGGACTTCCTCTCGAAGATCCTCGCCCACTGATCGGTGGACGAGAACACAGCACAAGGAGGCACCATGAGACTCAGACGAGGACTCACGATCTCGGCCATCGCAGCGGTAGGGCTGCTCGGCCTGACCGCCTGTTCGGACTCCGAAGCGTCGGCACCGGCGCCCGAGGTCGAGGAAGAGGTCGAATTCGAAGCCGGCACGACGATGGCGGAGCTGAACGAGGCTGGCGCCATCACCATCGGTACCAAGTTCGACCAGCCGCTGTTCGGTCAGGCGGGGCCGGAAGGTGATCCCGTCGGCTTCGACGTCGAGATCGGCAAGCTCATCGCTGCCGAACTCGGTATCGAGGAAAGCGGCATCGAGTGGGTCGAGACCGTGTCTGCGAACCGCGAGCCGTTCATCCAGAACGGCAACGTCGACATCGTCATCGCGACCTACACCATCAACGACACCCGCAAAGAGGTCGTCTCCTTCGCCGGGCCGTATTACAACGCGGGCCAGGACATCCTCGTGCTCGCGGACAACCCCGAGGGCATCGAGGGCCCGGAGTACTTCCAGGAAAACCCGGACGCGGTGGTGTGCACCGTCGGTGGATCCACCTCAGAGGTCAACATCAAGGAGTACACGAGCAACGTCATCACGGCCGCGGGCTACGCCGACTGCCTCGAGCCGCTCCGCACCGGCGCGGCGGTCGCCGTCACCACCGACAACGTGATCCTCGCCGGACTCGCCGATGCGAACGACGGCGAGTTCGAGGTGTTGAGCGCCCCCTTCACGGAGGAGCCGTACGGTATCGGGC
>CAXTLO010000052.1:0-11926 GCA_964244965.1 uncultured Marisediminicola sp. | reverse complement strand
TCCGCGACTTCATCAACGACGTGCTCGAGGAGTCGTACGACAGCGGCGCTTGGGCGGATGCCTGGGAGGCGACGGCGGGAACCGTGCTCGACACCCCCGAGCCCCCGGCGGTCGACCGCTACTAGGCACCGACCGAACCACGTGTCGGCCCGTCCGCGCAGGCGGACGGGCCGACCCGGCTCATGCTCGAAGGAGGTGCACCGATGGACGCTGTGCTCGAGAACCTGCCCGTATTCCTGTCCGGGTTCGGACGCACCCTGCTGCTGCTCCTCGTCGCGGGAGTCGGAGCGTTCGTCATCGGTGTCGTCATCGCGGCGATGCGCATCTCCCCGGTGGGTTCGCTCCGCGCCCTGGCGACGGCGTACACGGAGCTGTTCCGCAACACCCCGCTCACCCTGGTGCTGTTCGCCTGCGCATTCGTGCTGCCGTACCTCGGCATCCGCCTCGACTTCTTCGTACTCGCCGCAATAGGGCTCACCGCCTACACGTCTCCTTTCGTCGCCGAGGCGATCCGCTCCGGCGTCAACGGAGTGCCCATCGGTCAGGCCGAGGCGGCGCGGAGCATCGGACTCGGCTTCGGACAGGTGCTCGGCCTCGTGGTGCTGCCGCAGGCCATCCGCATGGTCATCCCGCCGCTGATCAACGTGTTCATCGCCTTGACGAAGAACACGTCGGTGGCCGGAGGGTTCTTCGTCGCCGAGCTGTTCGACTCGGCGCGCGACGTGATCAACCTGCGAGGGGACGCAGTGCTCGCGATCCTCCTCGCCGTCGCGTTCTTCTACCTCGTCGTCACGGTTCCGCTCGGGCTCATCGCCGGAGCGATCGAGAAGCGGGTGGTGGTGCTCCGATGAGCGAATCCGTGCTGTACGACGCTCCAGGGCCGAAGGCCATCCGGCGGTCCCGTCTGGCGTCGATCATCGGTGCCGTCGTCATCGCAGCGGCGATCGCGTGGCTCGTGTTCACTCTCGGTGCGCCGCGGACGACCGCTGCCGGAGCCACTCAGCCAGGGCTGTTCGACGGCCGCAGGTGGGACATCTTCACCGACCTCGCCGTCTGGCGCGCCATCGGACGCGGAGTCGTCGCGACCTTGCAGATGGCAGCGGTCGCGGCAGTGCTGGCCGTGATCATCGGCATCCTGTTCTCGTTCGGCCGGACGGCACGCAGCGGGATCATCCGCATCCCGACCACCATCGTGCTCGAGTTCTTCCGCGGCATGCCGGTCCTGCTGATGATGCTGTTCGTGCTGCTGATCTTCAACACCGGTGCGTACTGGGCGGGCGTCACCGGACTCGCGCTCTACAACGGGGCGATCATCGGCGAGATCCTGCGCGCAGGTATCCGCAGCCTTCCGCGCGGGCAGGCCGAGGCCGGGCTCGCGATCGGCCTCACGCCGATCCGCACCCGCTTCATCATCGAGTTCCCGCAGGCCTTCCGGCAGATGCTGCCGATCATCATCGCCCAACTCGTCGTCCTGCTGAAGGACACGGCGCTCGCCTACGTGATCTCCTACCCTGAGCTGCTTCGCATCGTCGTCAATCAGCTGTCGAACTTCTTCGGCAACCGGTACTTCTTCTCCCTCTTCTTCGTCGTGCTCGTCATCTATCTCGTCATCAACCTGACGCTGTCGTTCGTCGCGAGGTATGTCGCCCGCCGAACCGGTAGTCGCTCGCTGAACGCGGTTCGGATTCCGGGTCGCGGTATCTTCGGCATGGCCGGGCAAGGCGGAGGTGGCGCCACCTAGCTCTGTCTAGACTTGCTTCTCGTGCCTGAGCCAACTCCACTCGACGATGCGACCGTCAGCACTGCCGTTGACGCGGCGTTGGAGGCACTGGCAGCGGTCTCGGATGTCGCCGGGCTGAAGTCTGCCCGGGCGACGCACCTCGGAGAGCACTCCCCGCTCGCCTCGTTCAACGCGGCGATCAAGTCACTGCCGAACGACCAGAAGGCGACGGCGGGTCGACTGGTCGGCCAGGCCCGAGCACGGGTGACGCAGGCATTCGCCGAGCGTGATGCGGTCGTCGCCGTGGCAGAGGAGAACGCGCGACTCGAAGCGGAGACGGTGGATGTCACGGCACTGCCATCGCGATGGACTCCGGGAGCGCGGCATCCGCTTTCCCTCCTGATGGAGCAGATCGGCGACATCTTCACCGGCATGGGGTGGGAGATCGCGGAAGGCCCTGAGCTCGAGAACGAGTGGTTCAACTTCGATGCCATGAACTTCGACGAGGATCATCCCGCCCGAGCGATGCAGGACACGTTCTTCGTCGACCCTGTCGAGTCGCACCTGGTGATGCGCACCCACACGTCGCCCGTGCAGATGCGGTCGATGCTCGAACGCGAGCTCCCGATCTACGTCGTCGCGCCCGGCAAGACCTTCCGCACCGACGAGCTCGACGCGACTCACACCCCGGTGTTCCATCAGGTCGAAGGACTCGCGGTCGATCGCGGGCTGACCATGGCGCACCTGCGCGGCACTCTCGAGCACTTCGCCCGCCTGATGTTCGGCGCCGACGCCATGATCCGGCTCCGTCCCAACTACTTCCCCTTCACCGAACCGAGCGCCGAGATGGATGTCTGGCAGCCGAACGCGAAGGGCGGCGCGCGATGGGTCGAATGGGGCGGGTGCGGGATGGTGAACGCCAACGTGCTTCGCGCCGCCGGTATCGACCCCGCCGTCTACCAGGGTTTCGCCTTCGGCATGGGCATCGAGCGCACCCTCCAGTTCCGCAATGACCTCAACGACATGCGCGACATGGTCGAAGGCGACATCCGCTTCTCGCAGCAATTCGGAATGATCGTCTGATGCGCGTCCCGATCAGTTGGCTGCGGGAGTTCGTCGACCTGGATGCCGACATCACCCTCGCCCAGGTGCACGCCGACTTGGTGGCCGTCGGATTCGAGGAGGAGGGCGAGTACGGCTTCGATGTCAGCGGGCCCGTCGTCGTCGGACAAGTGCTCGAACTCGTTGCCGAGCCGCAGACCAACGGCAAGACCATCAACTGGTGTCAGGTCGATGTGGGCGAGGAGCACCCGCGCGGCATCGTCTGCGGGGCGCACAACTTCTCGGTCGGCGATAAGGTCGTCGTCTCCCTTCCCGGCGCAGTGCTGCCCGGGCCGTTTCCGATCTCCGCGCGCACGACCTACGGTCACGTGTCCGACGGGATGATCGCCTCGGCCCGCGAACTCGGCCTCGGCGACGAGCACGAGGGGATCCTGCGCCTCGCGAGCCTCGACATCGACGCGCCCGTCGGGGCGGACGCCATCGGCCTGCTCGGCCTCGCCGACGCCGCCGTCGACATCAACGTGACCCCGGATCGCGGCTACGCCCTGTCGATCCGCGGCATCGCTCGGGAGTACTCCCACTCCACCGGTGCGACGTTCCGCGACCCCGCACTGGCCGTCGCCATACCGGATCAGTTCTCCACCGAGGAATTTCCCGTCGTCGTCGATGACCACGCGCCGATCCGCGGGCGGGTCGCGGTCTCGATGTTCGTGACCCGTGTGGTGCGCGGGGTGGATACCAGCCGGCCGACACCGCCGTGGATGATCGCGCGGCTCGCGCTCGCCGGCATCCGGTCGATCTCCCTCATCGTCGACATCACGAACTACGTGATGGTCGAACTCGGTCAGCCGATCCACGGCTACGATCTCGGCCGTCTCACCGGCGGCATCACCGTCCGGCGCGCCGGCGTGGGAGAGACGCTCGAGACCCTGGACGGGCAGACACGTCGCCTGCACCCCGAAGACCTCCTGATCACCGACGAGTCGGGGCCGATCGGGCTCGCCGGCGTGATGGGTGGGGCAGCTACCGAGATCAGCGGGATGACCTCCGAGGTGCTGATCGAAGCAGCGAACTTCGACCCGATCTCAATCGCTCGCTCGGCGCGACGTCACAAGCTGCCGAGCGAGGCGTCCCGTCGTTTCGAGCGCGGCGTCGACCCTGAGGTCGCTGTTGCCGCTGCAGGTCGAGTCGTCGCCCTCCTCGAGGAGCTGGCAGGCGGCACGGGGGATGCGGCGGGGTCGACCTACCGCGACGTCTCGCCTCCTGCATCGATCCGCCTTCCCGACGGCTTCGTGCCCGGACTCATCGGTGTCGACTTCACGCCCGAGGAGGTGCACCACTCGCTCACCGCCATCGGCTGCACTCTCGAGTCGGCCGACGGAGCGCTCTCGGTGACCCCGCCGAGCTGGCGTCCCGACCTCACCGACGGCGCGACCCTGGCCGAAGAGGTCGCCCGGATCGTCGGGTACGGCCGCATCCCCTCCGTTCTGCCCACCGCACCTCCCGGACGGGGGCTCACCCGCGGCCAGCGTCTGCGACGCGCCGTCGCGCATCAGCTCGCCGCAGCAGGGTCGACCGAAGTGCTGACGTCGTCATTCAGCACCGAGGTCGGCAACGACTTGTTCGGATCTCCCGAGCCGGGACGCGTGCCCGCCGTACGGCTCGCCAATCCACTCGACGGTGCCACGCCCTGGTTGCGGACCTCTCTCCTGCCCGGATTGATCGACGTCGCCCAGCGCAACCTCTCCCGCGGGCTGGTCGACCTCGACCTGTACGAGATCGGCACGGTGTTCCGCCCGGAGCCCGGACGCTCCTACGGCAGTGGACCGCTTCCGCGCGGCGACGCCCGCCCCGATCCTGATGCTCTCCGCGCTCTCGAGGACTCGATCCCCCCGCAGCCCCGCCATGTCGGCGGTCTCATCCTCGGTGCCGTCGTCGCCCGACAGGTCGGCACACCGCGGCTCGCCGCGTCGGTCGCGGATGCCCTGACCGCAGCACGGCAGGTGGGCTCCGCACTCGGTCTCGATCTCGACGTACGACAGTCGCGTCACCGTGCGCTGCACCCCGGGCGCACCGCCGAGATCGTCGTCGGGGACCGTGGTGTCGGCTGGGCCGGCGAGTTGTTGCCGGCGCTCGCGCTCGAGTACGACCTTCCGCGCACGGTCGCGGTCTGGGAGCTCGATCTCGACCTCCTCATCGCGATCGCCCCCGCCGATGTCACGCCGTCACCCATCGCGACACGGCCGGCGGCGACTCAGGACCTGTCGCTCGTGATTCCGATCGAGGTGCCCGCCGGAGACGTGCTGGGCACCGTGATCACCGGATGCGGCGTGCTCCTCGAGCACGCCGTGCTCGTCGACGACTATCGCGGGCAGGGGCTTGCGCCGGGCACGAGGTCGCTGACGTTCGCCCTCCGCTTCCGCGCCTCCGATCGCACTCTCACCGCTCAGGAGGCCACCGACGCGAAGCTCGCGGGTGCTGCCCTCGCCGCCGAGCGCTTCGGCGCGACCATCCGCGAGTAATGCACCGCCTGCCGGATTCGGCATCCGAGACGCGGGGGCACTACAGTCGACCCGTGACCGACTCCTCCGCACAGCTCGCAACCGGCATCTCGCCGCGCGGTGCCGTGCGACGTCGATTCACCGAGACCGCCGAGCGATTCGGGGCGTCACTCTCCTCCTGAGCACACAGCTCGCCGATGAGTGTCGCCGGATCAATCCCTCGTCCCTCTCGAAATAAGGTGGAGCCATGTCCTACTCCGTCGCCGTCGCAGGCGCCAGCGGGTATGCCGGAGGCGAGCTGCTACGGCTTCTCGCAGATCATCCGGACTTCGACATCCGAACGGTCACCGCGTTCTCGAACGCCGGTGAACCGCTCGCGACTGTGCAGCCGCACCTGCGGTCCCTCGCACATCTGACCCTCACGGACACCACGCCCGAGGCTCTCACCGGCCACGACGTGGTGTTCTTCGCTCTCCCGCACGGCAGATCGGGCGCCCTGGCCGCACAACTCGGCGACGATGTGCTCGCCGTCGACTGCGGAGCCGATCACCGCCTCACCGACGAGGCCGACTGGACCCGGTTCTACGGCGGCGACTACCACGGAGCGTGGGCCTACGGGCTGCCGGAACTGGTGCTCGACGGAGGCGGTCTGCAGCGGGACATCCTCGCCGGTGCCCGGCGCATCGCCGTGCCCGGATGCAACGTGACCGCGATCACGCTCGGTCTCGCCCCGGGCATCCGCTCCGGCGTGATCGCCGCCGAGGACATCGTCGCGGTTCTCGCGGTCGGCACGTCCGGTGCCGGTAAGAGTCTCAAGAACGAGTACCTGTTCAGCCAGCAA
Source organism: uncultured Marisediminicola sp. (assembly GCA_964244965.1). GTDB lineage: Bacteria > Actinomycetota > Actinomycetes > Actinomycetales > Microbacteriaceae > Marisediminicola. The sequence continues at coordinate 5,802 of CAXTLO010000052.1, read as the reverse complement.
CACGGATCGGCATCCGCCTATGCGGTGGGCGGGATCCATCGGCACACTCCCGAGATCACGCAGAACCTCACCGCGGCGGGCGGCACGGGAGTGACTGTCTCCTTCACGCCGATGCTCGTGCCGACGTCGCGGGGGATCCTCGCCACGTCGACCGCGAAGATCGCGCCCGGGGTGCCCGCCGACGACATCCGCTCCGCATGGGAGGGCGCCTACGCGACCGAGGCGTTCGTGCATCTGCTCCCCGACGGCACCTTCCCACGCTCGGGGGATACCACCGGGGCGAACACCGCGCTGATCGGCCTGGCGATCGACGAAGCGGCCGGCAGGGTGGTGGCCGTCACCGCGCTGGACAATCTCGTGAAGGGCACGGCCGGCGCGGCGATCCAATCGGCGAACATCGCCCTGGGACTGGCCGAGACGACCGGGCTCCCCGTGAACGGCGTCGCACCGTGAGCGTCACGCACGCGAGGGGGTTCGCCGCGAGCGGTGCGGCCATCGGCCTCAAGTCGACCGGCGCCAAGGACCTCGCCCTCGTCCACAACCTCGGACCGAGTCGCGCTGCGGCCGCGGTCTTCACCAGCAACCGGGCGAAGGCCAACCCGATCATCTGGTCACAGCAGGTCATCTCCGACGGGATCGTCTCAGCGATCGTGCTCAACTCCGGCGGGGCGAACTGCTACACCGGCGCTCAGGGCTTCCAGGTCACCCACGCGACGGCTGAAGCAGTCGCCGACCGGCTGCGGGTCTCGGCGACCGACGTGCTCGTCTGTTCGACCGGGCTCATCGGCGACCAGTTACCGGTGGACACGCTCGTGGCCGGCGTCGCGTCCGCGAGCCTCTCGGAGGACGGGGGAGCGGATGCGGCCGACGCCATCCTCACCACCGACAGTCACGCGAAGACGGGGATCGTCGAGCGCGAGGGCTGGTCGATCGGCGGAATGGCCAAGGGTGCCGGCATGCTCGCCCCCGGGCTCGCCACCATGCTGGTCGTGCTGACCACCGATGCGGATGTTCCCGCAGCCGGCCTGGATGCCGCGCTGCGGTCCGCAACGCGCACCACGTTCGACCGCCTCGATTCCGATGGCTGCATGTCGACCAACGACCAAGTGACCCTCCTCGCCAGTGGCGCGTCCGGCATCCGGCCCGACGGCATTGAGTTCGCGCTCGCGGTGCGGGAACTGTGCGCCGACCTCGCGCGCCAACTGCAGGATGACGCGGAGGGCGCGAGTCACTCCATCGCGATCGAGACCGTGGGAGCGGCGTCGGAGGACGACGCGGTCGAGGTCGGCCGGTCGGTGGCTCGGAGCAACCTGTTCAAGGCGGCGGTGTTCGGCGGCGATGCGAATTGGGGGCGAGTGCTCGCGGCGATCGGCACCACGTCGGCTCGATTCGACCCGTACGCCGTCGACGTGTCGATCAACGGCGTCCAGGTGTGCCGTTCGGGGGAGCCAGGCGAGCCCCGCGATCTCGTGGACCTGACCGCTCGCGACGTGCACGTGCTCATCGATCTCAAGACCGGCGACGCGTCCGCGACCATCCTCACCAACGACCTCACGCACGACTACGTGCATGAGAACAGCGCGTACTCCAGCTGATGACGGGCGCTCATTCTGGGACGGAAGCGGATGACGCTGCCGCCGAGCAGGCGATGGCCGCGGTCAAGGCGGCCACTCTCATCGAGTCGCTGCCGTGGCTCAAGCGGTACGCCGGTGCGGTGGTGGTCGTGAAGTTCGGCGGAAATGCGATGGTCGACGACGACCTCAAACGAGCGTTCGCCGAGGACATGGTCTACCTGCGCCACGTCGGGCTGCATCCGGTGGTGGTGCACGGCGGCGGACCTCAGATCTCGGCCGCGCTCGAGGAGAAGGGGATCGCCAGCGAATTCCGCGGCGGCTATCGATTCACCAGCACCGAGGCGATCGGCGTCGTACGCGATGTGCTCGCCGGCGAGGTCAACCGGGAGATCGTCGACCTCATCAACGAGCACGTCACCGAGGGCGCGATCGCGACCGGGGTATTCGGTGACGGTCGGGCGCTGTTCTCGGGGCAGCGTCGCGGGGTCACAGTGGATGGCGAGCAGTTCGACCTCGGGCACGTCGGCGACATCACCACAGTCGACCCGTCGAGCGTGCTCGATGTGCTCGGAGACGGACGGATCCCTGTGGTCTCCTCCATCGCCGTCAATGGCGACGACCCGCGCAATGCCCTCAACGTCAACGCAGACGCCGCGGCAGCCGCGCTCGCGATCGCCCTGCAGGCGGCCAAGCTCGTCGTCCTGACCGATGTTCCCGGGCTGTATCGGGACTGGCCCAACCGGGATTCGATCGTCGCGCTCATCTCGGTGTCCGAGCTCACCGACCTGCTGCCGACGCTGCAGTCGGGCATGATCCCGAAGATGACCGCCTGCCTCGACGCCGTCGTCGGCGGAGTCGGCGGCGCGACGATCATCGACGGTCGCACCCCTCACGCCATCCTCCTCGAGGTCTTCACCCAGCGCGGTGCGGGTACCGAGGTCATCCCTGACGACCGGAGTTCCCAGTGAGTACGGCCACGACCGATCCCGTCCAGCGCACCGACGGCTGGCGACCGCGCTTCAGCGACGCCATGATGGGCTCCCTCGCGACGCCCGCCCGCATGCTCGTGCGCGGAGAGGGATGCCATGTGTGGGATGCCGACGGCACGCGCTACCTCGACTTCCTCGCGGGGATCGCGGTGAACGCACTCGGCCACGCGCATCCAGTACTGATCGAGGCGGTGAGCCGCCAGGTCGCGACACTCGCGCACGTCTCCAACTACTTCGCGACGCCGCCGCAACTCGAGCTGGCCGAGCGCCTCAGGCGGATCACGGGCGCGGGCGACACCGGACGCGTCTACTTCGGCAACTCGGGAGCGGAGGCGGTCGAAGCGGCGATCAAGCTCGCGCGCCTGAACCGCGGCGACGGGTCGAGGCGGCGCATCATCGCGCTGACCAATTCATTCCACGGACGCACCACGGGTGCCCTAGCTCTGACCGGCAAGCCCGCGCTCCGCGCCGACTTCGAGCCGTTGCTTCCCGACGTGCAGCACATCGACACCACCATCGAGGCGCTGGAGGCAGCCATCGACTCGACGGTCGCCGCCGTCATCGTCGAGCCGATCAAGGGCGAGGCGGGGGTGCTCGACCTCCCGGAGGGATTCCTGGCCCGGGCGCGAGAGCTCACCGCCGAGCACGGGGCTCTGCTGATCCTGGACGAGATCCAGACCGGTGTCGGTCGCACCGGTGCATGGTTCGCCTTCCAAAGGCACGGAATCGCGCCCGACGCCGTGGTGCTGGCCAAGGGGATCGCCGGCGGAGTGCCGATCGGCGCCCTGGTCACCTTCGGGTGGGCGTCGGAGTTGTTCCGGCCGGGGCAGCACGGAAGCACCTTCGGCGGCAACCCACTGGCCACCGCGGCGGGGAACGCCGTACTCGGCGAGATCGAGGCGTCCGACCTCATCGCCAATGCAGCGACCCGCGGTGCACAGCTGCGCGACCTCATCCGGGGGATCGGCTCCCCTCTCGTATCCGAGTTGCGCGGCGACGGCCTCCTGATCGGAGTCGGACTGACGACACCGGTGGCCGCCGATGTCGTGGAGCAGGCCGCCCGACGCGGCCTGATCGTCAACGCGCCGAACGAGGCCAGCATCCGAATCACTCCGCCACTCATCGTCGGTGATGCGGAGCTCGACGAATTCACGCCGATCTTCGCTGCCGCTCTGGGGGCGGCGGCATGACCCGGCATTTCCTCCGTGACGACGATCTGTCGCAGGCGGAGCAGAACGAGATCCTCGACCTCGCGATCGAGTTGAAGAAGGACCGGTTCTCGGTCACCCCGCTGGCCGGGCCGAAGACCGTCGCGGTGATCTTCGACAAGTCCTCCACCCGCACCCGTGTCTCCTTCGCGGTCGGTATCGCGGATCTCGGCGGCGTTCCCCTGATCATCAGCACGGCCAACAGCCAGCTCGGTGGCAAGGAGACCGCGTCCGACACCGCCAGGGTGCTCGAGCGGCAAGTCGCGGCGATCGTGTGGCGCACCTTCGCGCAATCTGGATTGGAGGAGATGGCAGCGGACACGCGCGTGCCGGTGATCAACGGCCTGTCCGATGACTTCCATCCGTGTCAGCTGCTCGCCGACCTCCTGACCATGCGGGAACACCGCGGCAACCTGGCCGGACTCACCGTCACCTTCCTCGGCGACGGGGCCAGCAATATGGCCCAGTCCTACCTCCTGGCCGGGGCGGTCGCCGGAATGCACGTCCGGATCGCCTCACCGGAGGACTTCGCCCCGAACGACGCCGTGGTCAGTGCCGCGGAGGCGGCGGCCGCACGCACGGGAGGTTCGATCAGCCTCTACATCGACCCGGCTGTCGCCGTCACCGGCGCGGACGTCGTGGTGACCGATACCTGGGTGTCGATGGGCAAGGAGGAGCAGAAGGCCGAACGCATCCGCCGCCTCGGACAGTACCGGGTCGACACCGCCATGATGGCGCTCGCCGCGCCCGACGCCCTCTTCCTGCACTGCCTGCCAGCCGACCGCGGCTACGAGGTGACCGCCGACGTCATCGACGGTCCGCAGAGCGTCGTGTGGGACGAGGCCGAGAACCGCCTGCACGCGCAGAAGGCCCTGCTCGTCTGGCTTCTGCAGCGGAACGCGCAGCATCACACCGACGAAGGGAAATGACCCACATGGCAGAACGCGTAGTGCTCGCCTATTCCGGAGGACTCGACACCTCGGTCGGGATCGGCTGGCTCAAGGATGCGACGGGCAAAGAGGTCGTCGCGCTCGCCGTCGACGTCGGACAGGGCGGCGAGGACATGGAGGACATCCGCCAGCGCGCGCTCGACTGCGGCGCGGTCGACTCTGTGGTCGTCGACGCGAAGGAGGAGTTCGCCGACGACTACCTGATGCCGGCGCTTAAGGCGAACGCGCTCTATCAGAAGAAGTACCCCCTGGTGTCGGCGCTGAGTCGTCCGCTGATCGCCCGTCACCTGGCATCCGTCGCCCGAGAGCTCGGCGCAGACTCGGTGGCGCACGGCTGCACCGGCAAGGGCAACGACCAGGTGCGATTCGAAGCCGCCGTCGCCGCGCTCGCCCCCGAACTCACCAGCGTCGCCCCCGTTCGTGACCTGGCGCTGACCCGAGACAAGGCGATCATCTACGCGGAGGAGCATGACCTGCCCATCCGGCAGAGCGCGAAGAACCCGTACTCGATCGACAAGAACGTGTGGGGTCGCGCGGTGGAGACCGGGTTCCTCGAGGACCCGTGGAACGCGCCGATCGAGGACCTCTACGAGTACACGCAGGATCCGGATGTCGCGCGCGACGCTGACGAGGTCGTCATCACGTTCGACGCGGGCGTCCCGGTCGCGATCGACGGGCAGCGCGTCACCGCGCTCGCCGCGGTCGAGCGGCTCAACGAGCTCGCCGGCCGGCACGGCGTCGGTCGGATCGATGTGGTCGAGGATCGGCTCGTCGGCATCAAGAGCCGTGAGGTGTACGAAGCCCCTGGCGCGATCGCGTTGATCGCGGCGCACGAAGCGCTGGAGAGCCTGACCCTCGAGCGCGACCTGGGACGGTACAAGCGGAGCGTCGAGGTCGAGTGGTCGAACCTCGTCTACGACGGCCTCTGGTTCTCTGGACTCAAGCGCTCGCTCGACGTGTTCATCGACGACACGCAGCGGTATGTCAGCGGCGAGATCCGGCTGAAGCTGCAGGGCGGCCGGGCCACAGTCACCGGGCAGCGCAGCGATCAGAGCCTGTACGACTTCGACCTGGCCACCTA
>CAXTLO010000051.1:0-13769 GCA_964244965.1 uncultured Marisediminicola sp. | reverse complement strand
CCCGGATCGAGAACCACTACTTCGTCAACGGCGGCTTCATGGATGACGGCCGGCTGATCGCGAACGCCCATCTGCTGCGCGACATCCCTGCCGTCATCGTCCAGGGCCGCTACGACGTCTGCACCCCGCCCGTGACGGCGTGGGACTTGCACCGCGCCTGGCCGGAAGCGGACTTCGTGATGGTGCCCGACGCCGGGCACGCGTTCGACGAGCCGGGCATCCTCGACGCGCTCATCTCGGCGACCGATCGGTTCGCCGGCACAGGTAGCAACGGTGCCGAGGGCGGCAGCCGATGACCGGGGGCACGCGTCGCGGTCTGGTGCTCGGCGGCGGGGGAGTGGCCGGCATCGCCTGGGAGTCGGCGATGATCGCAACCTTGCAGGCGGGCGGAATCGACTTGTCGGGCGCCGATGTCATCGTGGGCACCTCTGCGGGGTCCGTGGTCGGTGCTGCGCTCCGGTCGGGCGACGTCGACTCGTGGTACCGCACGCAACTCGAGCGCGCCGCATCCGATCCGGTCGCGGCCGAGTTCGACAGCCTCGCCGGACTGGACGCCGAACCCGTGATGACTGCGGCGATGGCGGCGATCGAGGGCGCCACGGGCGATCGGGATGCCCGCGCCCGGCTGGGCGGGTTCGCGGTGCGCTCGGGCGCCCGGCTCGACGAGCAGGCCAGCGTCGAACGGATCGCCTCGTTGCTCATCACCGCCGAGTGGCCGGAGCGCGAGCTCCGGGTCACCGTGGTCGACGCGACCGATGGGGACTTCCGGGTGCTCGACCGCGACTCGGGAGTCGACCTGGTACGTGCCGTCGCGGCGAGCTGCGCGGTACCGGGCGTCTATCCGCCCGTGACGATCGGCGGGCGTCCGTATATGGACGGCGGCATGCGATCGGCGACGAATGCGGATGTAGCCGAGGACTGCGACCGCATCCTCGTGCTCTCGTGCGGTCCCGAAGCCCCGATGTCCCCGCTGGGGCCGACGCTGCACCGGGCGGCCGCTGAGTTACGCGTCTCGCGCGCGGTGATGGTGGTCGAGGCGGATGCTGCGAGCATCGCCGCGTTCGGGGGCAATTCGCTTCTGCTCAGCAGCGGGCCCGCGGCCGCCGAGGCAGGAGGGAGGCAGGCATCCGCCGTGCTCGATGAGGTGCGTCGGTTCTGGGATGCGTAGAGAAGCGGCTCTCGGACGCGTCGGCTTTGTCCACCCCTTGCTCCTTCTCCTTCTGTAGAAGAAGCTAGCGCCGGGAGGCGCGCGCACAGCGGGCATCCGGGTCCCAAGGACGGGGCGGCGACACGACAGAGGGATCATCGATGAACACCAGACGCAGACTTCTGATCGCATTCGGGGCGGCAACGACCATGGCGCTTCTCGCCGGATGCGCCGGCGGGGGTGGCGCCACTCCAGAGGACGTCTCTTTCGACGGAGAAGTGACCGGCTCGCTCAGCGCATGGGGCTTCGACAACGCCGACGACGTGGGCACCTCGCGGCTGGACTTCGCGGAGCAGGAGCTCGACGGTGTCGAGATCGAGATCGACGCCACCGCGTTCGACGCGCAGAAGTTCACCACGCGTGCTGCGAGCGGCGAAGTGCCCGACGTGGTGCAGATGGACCGGCAGTTCGTCGCGACCTACGCGGCCCAGGACCTCATCGTGCCGTTGGATGACTGCTACGAGCAGTACGACGTCGATCCGGACACCGCGTACTACGAGTCCGTGATCGACGACGTCCGTTACGACGACCAGGTCTGGGGTGTCCCGCAGTTCTACCAGCCGCCCGCGATCATGGTGAACAAGCGGGTGATGGATGCCGCGGGCGTGAGCGCCGACCAGATCGACACCTCGCAGCCCGACGTGCTCCTCGCCGCGGCTGAGGCGATGTACGAGGAGAGCGGCGGGGACCCGTCGCAGCTCGGCTTCGACCCGGTGGGCGTGAACCAGGCCGGTCTGTGGATGATCGGCTACGGCGGGCAGCTCGTCGACGACGAGGGCCGGCCCGCACTCGACGACGAGGACAACGCGGCGGCGATCGCGTTTCTGAAGGAGCTCTACGACGCGCAGGGCGGGTACGCGAAGGTGCGCAGCTTCACCGACTCGTTCGACGTGTTCGGTGACGCGAACCCGTACGTGGCCGACCAGGTCGCGTCGCAGATCAACCAGCAGTGGTACGTGAACGTGCTGAGCCCGTACGTCGGGGAGGTGCAGCTCGAGGCGGTGCCCTTCAAGAACATCGAGGGCGAGAACTTCACGGTCGCCAGCGGTCAGGCGTTCGTGATCCCCACCGGTGCGGCCAACCCCGCCGCCGCCTGCTCGTGGATGCTCAACCTCACCTCGGCCGAGGCGTGGATGGTAGCCGGCGAGGCGCGGGCGGAGACCATCGCCGAGACACCGGGTGCCATCAACACCGGGCTGTTCACCGGCTCCCCCGAAGCGGATGAGGCCGTGCGCGCCGAGTTCGTCGGAGAAAGCGGCGATGCCGGCTTCGACCAGGCGATCGCGACGTTTTACGAGATCGTCGGCGAGGGCGAGTCGTTCGGGGCGTCTCCGGCTGGGCAGGAGATCCAGACCGAGCTGAAGAACGCGGTCACCTCCGCGATGCTGGGCGACAAGACGCCCGAGGAGGCGCTCGCGGACGCACAGGATGCGGCGGTGCGCTCCTACGAGCAGTCGGTCCGCTGATGCCACAGGAGTACGCCGACGCGGGGTATCGCTCGAGCGGGCCGTAGACGTACGCTGAGTGAACCCACCGGAGGGCTGTGACCCGAGTTCCGGATGCGGGTCTTCTGCAGGTGAATCGGCCTCTCCACTTCTTATGACTTCGTGAAGAAAAGAGACCCGTGCTCCTCGATCGCCGATCCGTGCTCACGATGTCCGTCGTGGCAGCTTTCTCCACTCTGGGTTCATCGGTTCTCGATACACGAACCGCGCTTCCTCAGCAGAGCCCGATCGACATTCGAGTGCGTGACGTAAGGCGACGCCGCGGGTTGCCTCAACTCGCTGTCCACTACTCGACCGATACAGCGGTGAGCGTGCGGTATGTGCGACGTGATGACGCCTCCGCTGACGGGTGTTCGCAGCGTGGAGCCGAGGAGACGGAAGAGGTCGACGTCGAACCCGGCGCCGGCTGGATCGATTACGCCGGTACGCGCTACGACCTGCTGCAGTTCCACTTCCACACACCCTCCGAACACACGGTCGAAGGACGGCACGCGCCTCTCGAGATGCACCTCGTGCACCAGTCTGCATCCGGTGTTCGACTCGTCGTCGGCGTTCTCCTCGTCGCCGGACGAGCAAGCGAGCCGGATCGCATCCTCCGGGAGCTACCGGGCGAGTGTGCGGATGAGATCGAGATCGAGCACCTGAATCTCCGTGCTCTGATACCGGCGAACGAGTCGACTGTCCGGTACACCGGCTCACTGACCACCGCGCCGTACACCGAGGGGGTGCTGTGGTTCCTCACCGCCCCCAAGACCGTCTCACCGGAGGGGATCAGGAACTTCCAGACCCTGTTCCCCGACGGGGACTCGCGACCGACCCAACCGCTCAACGGACGGACGCTCACCGCTGACCTGCGCTGGTAGCGGGCGGTCACTCACCGATCGCGTTCAGCTCGTCGACATCCTCCGCCGTTAGCGGCAGACCCGCGCCGGCGATGTTCTCGCGCAAGTGCGTCGTCGACGAGGTGCCGGGAATGAGCAGGATGTTCGGCGATCGCTGCAGAAGCCAGGCGAGCGCGACGGACATCGGGGTGGTGCCCAGCCGAGTGGCCACAGCTGACAGCGCTTCGGACTGCAGTGGAGCAAAGCCGCCGAGCGGGAAGAACGGCACGAAAGCGATGTTCTCCGCCGCGAGCCGGTCGATGAGCTCGTCATCGTGACGGTGGGCGAGGTTGTACATGTTCTGCACGCTCACGATCGGCGCGATGGCCTGGGCTTCGGCAACCTGTTCAGCCGTGGCGTTGCTCACGCCGAGGTGCCGAATCAGGCCCTGCTGCTGCAGGTCGTATAGCGTTTCGAATGCGTCGGCCAACGAGCCAGCTACGGAGCCCTCGGCGTTGCCCACACGCAGGTTGACTAGGTCCAGAACCTCGAGACCGAGAGACTCGAGGTTCTCATCGACCGCTCGGCGCAGCTGGTCGGGCCGCCGGGCCGCCGGCCATCCGCCCTGCTCGTCACGGACTGCTCCGACTTTCGTGACCACATGGAGCGACTCGGGATACGGGTGCAGGGCGTGGCGGATCAGTTCGTTCGTGACGCGAGGGCCGTAGCTGTCAGCGGTGTCGATGTGCGTGATCCCGAGGTCGACGGCGTCACGGAGGACAGCCAGCGCACCAGCACGATCAGCCGGCGGCCCCATCACCCCCGGCCCGGCGAGTTGCATCGCACCGTAGCCGAACCGAGTGACGGTCATATCGCCCATGACCCAGGTGCCTCCCGGAAGGGAAGAGGAGTTCGTGCTCACGTGATTGCCTTTCGTCGAGCGCGCAGATGTGCGTGCTGGTCGTGAATCAATCGTGCGGCGCACGGGCGCTTGTGTCCAAGATCGGTTCGGTTCGCCCTGATACCCGAGTGGTATCAGTCGTAGTCTGGTGCCGTGGACGAGTTGGAGACGCGGGAGCTGCGGTACTTCGTGGCGGTGGCCGAGGAACTTCACTTCGGTCGCGCCGCCGAACGGTTGAACATGGCGCAGCCACCGCTGTCTCGCGCTATTCAACAGCTTGAGCGCCGCGTGGGTGTCTCTCTTCTGAATCGGGATCGCCGCAGCGTGTCATTGACCGCTGCAGGCGAGGCGATGCTGATCGAGGCGCGCGTGGCACTCGATGCCGTCGCCGCGGTCTCCCGCCGCACTCGCCGCGCCGCGTCGGGCCGATCGCCTCTCGTGCTCACCGCCAAAGCGGGCGCTTCTCATGAGCTGCTGACACAACTGCTCGATGCGTATGCGGCCAGACCGGGGGCGGTCGAGATCGAGATCCTGCTCTGTGAGCTCGGCGAGCAGGGTCAACTGCTTCGCGATGGTCGAGCAGACGCTGCCATCATGCACGCGCAGTTCGACGTGATGACCGGCCTCGACAGCGTCGGGATCCTGACGGAGAGCCAGGTCGCCATCGTGCCGGGGTCTCACCCCCTCGCCGCGCGCACCTCTGTGACTATGGCCGAGGTGAGCGACGTCCCCGATCTGCCCATCGCTCGATGGCCGCGACAGGATCACAGTTACCCGCCTGGTCCGGGACCCGAGGTGCGCAGTCAGGCGCAGCTGGCCCAACTCGTCGCTCTGGGCAAGACGCTGCTGGTCCTTCCTACATCGAGTCGCGCCTGGCAGTGGCGGGAGCACGTTGCCGTTCCCGTTCTCGACGCCCCCCTGGTCACCACGTCGATCGCGTGGCCGACCGGCTCCCGGCTGCCCGCGCTCGCAGGACTTGTCGAGACAGCGCAGCACCTCAGGTCCGAGGATGTGCGCCATCCCCTCGTGCAGGATCGCAATCGACTCGCTTCCTGACCGGCCGATCCGGCAGCGGCAGCGGCAGCGGCAGCGGACCTCAGCCCTTACGGCCCTGAGTCGCGACGCCCTCCACGAAGTAGCGCTGACCGAAGGTGAACAGGATGAGCAGCGGCAGGGTCACGACGAGGGCCGCGACCATCACGTACTGGTAGTCGCCTTGCCCGCCCGCGGTCGGGCTGAACTTCGTCATCGCGTAGGCGAGCCCGAGCGGGGCCGTGAAGCCCTCGACGCTGCCGGCGTTCAGGTAGATCAGCGCCGACTGCAGGTTGTTCCAACTCGCCTGGAACTCGAAGATGAACACGATGATGAACGACGGGATCGACAGCGGCATCGCGATCTTCGTGAACAGGCCCCAGTAGGTGGCGCCGTCGATCCGTGCCGCCTCGAACAGCTCCCTGGGCAGCCCGAGGAAGAACTGGCGCTGCAGGAAGATGTAGAACGCCGACCCGAACAGGTTCATACCGAACAGCGGCACCCAGGTGCCGATCAACCCGGTGCTCCGCCAGATCAGGTACTGCGGCACCATCGTCACCGCCCCTGGCAGCATCATCGTCGCGAGCACCAGAGCGAACAGGATGCCTCGGCCGGGGAACTTGAAGTAGGCGAATCCGAATGCGACCGCGGAGCTCGAGATCGCGACGAACGCGGCGGCGAGCAACGCGATGGCGATGCTGTTGAACACCCAGCTCAGCAGGGGGAGCTGGTTCCAGACCTCGACGTAGTTGTCGAACACGAAGGTCTCGGGGATGAGCCGGTTGTCGAACACCTCCCCACGCGGCTTGAGGCTCGCCGCGAGCAGCCATGCGAACGGATACATGAACAGCAGCGTGAAGCCGGTGAGCACCACCCAGAGCACCACACGTCCGATGGTGATCGGCTTACGTCGCCGACGCATCGAGCGGGTCGGCCTGTCGAGCTGGGGCGGAGCGGGGATCTGCGCGGCAGCGGCTCCGGCCGCGGCAGGAGCCGTGACATCCGTCTCACCGGGTCTGGACGATTCGGTGATGGCCATCAGTCCCGATCCCCTTCGTAGTAGACCAGCTTGTTGCCGACCTTTGTCTGGATGAACGTGATGATCATGATGATGACGAACAGCAGCCAGGCCATCGCGGCAGCGAGGCCGAAGTCGAACTGCTGGAACGCCTGCTGGAACAGGTAGACCGCGTAGAACAGCGACGACTCGGGTGACGCGTTCGACTGATCCCGCCAGAACAGCAGGTACGCCTGGTCGAAGACCTGTAGTGCGGCGATGGTGAGCACGATCACGTTGAAGAAGATCGCGCCGGAGATCATCGGCACGGTGACGCTCCAGAATCGGCGGAGCGGGCCCGCGCCGTCGAGCTCGGCCACCTCGTACAGGTCGCGCGGCACGTTCTTGAGCGCGGCGAGGAAGATCACCATGGTGCCGCTGACCGTCCAGAGCGTCATCAGCACGATCGACGGCTTGACCCAGTCCGGGTCGATGAGCCATTGCGGCCCGTCGATGCCGATGAGTCCGAGTCCTTCGTTGATCGCGCCGGAGTTGCCGTTGAGCAGCAGGAGGAACACGGATGCGGTGGCGACGGTCGGCGTCATCTTGGGGAGGTAGAACACGGTGCGGAAGAATCCGGCGCCGCTACCGACCCGGTCGAGGATGATCGCGAGCGCCAGCGCGAAGGCGATCTCGAGCGGCACGGCGAGGATCGCGTAGATCAGGGTATTGCCGAGTGACAGCATCACCTTCGGGTCGTCGAAGAGGCGAGCGTAGTTCTCCAACCCAACTGGAGTCGCCGAGTTGGTGACGAGCCGGTAGTCGCTGAACGAGATGAAGAAGCTGTAGATCATCGCGCCGAGCGTGAAGATCAGGAACCCGATGATCCACGGGGTGATGAACAGGTACCCCGCGATCGCCTCGCGCCGGTTGTACTTCTTGGCGACCCGTCGCTTCGGGGCTTCGCCGGATTCCGCGGATGGGCCTCGCGTGCCGACGACGGCGGTCACGCCTGCCCCTCGGTGCTCTGACCACTGCTGTGTGGTTGGGTGTGCACTGGCATCCTCGATCTCGACGGTGGGCGTGTGGCGGCCACATTGCCGCTGGCCCGAATGTAGGCGGAATGAGGAGAAGTGACAAGCCGCCCGCATCCGAGCCGAATCGCGTTACCGGCTGGCCGCCACTTGTAGCACGGGCCAGCCGGTACTCAAGATGAGGCGGGGGCAGCGAGGTTGATGGAAATGGGCTCGAACAACACCATGGTGAGCGTGCGGCGCGAGATTTTATATCCGTCGGTGGTAGCGACGATCTCATCGTCGTAGTAGGCGGCGCCGTGGTGTCCGTTGGTGTTGTCCGCGATCAGGTTGATGTTGTCGCCGTAGCTGCGCACCCGGATCGGGGAGCCTGGGACGATCACGATGTTCCCAACCCGGTGCAGGGTGTGGCCGAGCGGTTCGTGTCCCTGCTGCATGACCGCCGTGAACGCGTCGGCATCGTCGAAAACGCCGACGGCGGCACCGTAGTCGATGTGGGCGTCGTCGGCGAAGATGCTGCGGAAAAGCGCCCAGTCGCGGGTGTCGATCGCGGTGCCGTACATGTGAAGCAGGTCGGTGATTGCGAATCGAGTCTCGAGGTCGATCGTGGGAGTGTTCATTTTCTGGGGGTCTTTCTGTTCGGTCGTGAACGGGTGTTCGAGTGACTGTGCGACGGGCTCCGTCGGCACAGATCGCGCTGGGGGCCCCAAAAGGTCTCAACTTCGAGCTGAACAACCATCCAGTTCTCCCGTATTCTTTTTATACGGGGGGACGCCCCGGTTGGTGTACGAGCCACCGTACACGGGGTGGCACCCCATTAACGTTCTCGAGGGAGTTTTGATGACCGCCAGCCGGAACGGGCCGCGACCCATGCGCGCCGACGGCATGCGAAGTCGAACGCGGCTGCTGGCGGCTGCTGAGGAGGTGGTCGCTCGAGACGGCGCGTCAGCGTCGCTCGAGGAGATCGCGCGCGTGGCTGGGGTTGGATCTGCCACCCTGCATCGCCACTTCCCTACCCGTTGGGGACTGCTGCAGGCGATCTTCAAGGAGCGCGTAGACGGTCTGGCCTCGTTATCCCAGACTCTCTCACCGCACGACCCGGCCGGAGCGCTCGAGGAATGGCTCGTTGCCCTCACCGACACCATCGCCGCGACGCGAGGCCTCGCCGCGGCTTTGGAACTCGCCGACGATCCCTCGGTGACCGCTGATGCAACTTGCCATCACGTCGTAAGCGACGCGGGCACCAGTTTGTTGAAACGGGCGCAGCAGGCCGGAAGCATCGATCCGGTTGTGACCATCGACGAATTACTCACATTCGCGACAGCGATCAGTTCCATGCCCGACGACTCCTCGCGCTTGCGCATGCTTCATGCCGCCTTTTCCGGTCTCGCCTTGACGCGCAGACTATAGCGGCGCGGCCGTCGAGCGACGGCATCCACGAGTCCGTCGCGCTCGCCACCCGTGAACACCATCCTCCGACCGGGCGCCCAGAGGTGGCTACGGTGGAGCGGTGACCTCTCCTGCCGACCACCTCGCCGATCTCGGCGGATTCATCCAGGCATCACCGTCGTCGTTCCACGCGGTGGATGTCGCTGCCGGCCGACTCGCGGCAGCCGGGTTCGCGCGGGTCGAGGAGAGCGACGAGTGGCCGGGCGGCGGCAAGAACTTCGTGGTGCGCGACGGAGCCGTCATCGCCTGGATCGACCCCCCTGCTGCTACGGCGATCACGCCCTTCCGCATCGTCGGCGCTCATACCGACTCGCCCGGATTCAAGCTCAAGCCGAAGCCGACCACCGGGGCGTTCGGCTGGCTCCAGGCGGGAGTCGAGATCTACGGCGGGCCTCTGCTGAACTCATGGCTGGACCGCGAGCTCGAATTGGCCGGACGCCTCGCCTTCGACGATGGCAGCACCGAGCTCGTGCGCACCGGACCGCTGCTGCGGTTCCCGCAGCTCGCCGTGCACCTCGACCGCGGAGTGAACGACGACGGGCTCCGCCTCGATAAGCAGCAGCACATGAACCCCGTCATCGGTGTCGGCGAGCTGGACAAGGCCGACCTCGTGCATCACCTCGCGGAGCTCGCCGGGCGGCGCGGCTCCGAGGTGGCGGGCTACGACGTGTCGGTGGCCGACACCGCCGCCCCGGCGCGGTTCGGGCTGGATGGAGCGCTGTTCGCCGCTGGGCGGCTGGACAACCTGTCATCCGTGCACGCCGGGCTCACCGCCCTGCTGCAGCTTCCGGATGCCCCCGAGCACATCGTCGTTTTCGCCGCCTTCGACCACGAGGAGGTCGGGTCGGCGACGCCCTCGGGTGCGAGCGGCCCGTTCCTCGAGAATGTGCTGCACCGGATCAAGGCGGATGCGACGACATCGGACCTGCTCCGCGCGTTCGCCGGCTCGCGGCTGCTCTCGGCCGACGCGGGTCACGCGGTGCACCCGAACTACCCGTCGCGCCACGATCCGGTGAACCGTCCAGTCGTGAACGGTGGCCCGCTGCTGAAGATCAACGCGAACCAGCGATACGCGACCGATGCAGTCGGAGCCGCAGAGTGGGTTCGCGCCTGCCGGGCCGCGGGCGTGCCGTTCCAGGAGTTCGTGTCCAACAACGCGGTGCCGTGCGGATCGACGATCGGACCACTGAGCGCAACCCGCCTCGGCATCCGCACGCTCGATGTCGGACTTCCGCTGCTGTCGATGCATTCCGCACGTGAGTTGTGCGGTGCGGATGATCCGGCCCATCTCGCGGCCGCGATCCGAAGTTTCCTCGCCCCGACCTGGTGATCATCCCGCCTTCGGTCGAGCGCGACCCACTCGTGCGAAGCCACCACCATCAAGTCGGCTGAGACGGATGCGCTCGCGCGCACCCGGTCATAACCGAGGGCCGAGGCGACGCGCCGCACGGCGGCGACCACCTGCGCGGCGTGTCGCGGGTGCCCCTCGATTGTGCCGGTCGGATCCTGTGAGCGTCCCGCTCAGTCGAGTGGCGGCACAGAGGTGGACGCGCGCAGCGGGCGGAAGAAATCGCGCAGGTCGCGGACGATGCGGTCGGGTCGTTCGAGCGAGAGGAAGTGGCCGCCCGGCTCGGGCCCTCGCCACAGACGGATGTCTCGATATGTCCTGGCGGCGAACTCGCGTGGGTAGTCGGCGTCTTCGGGAGTGAGAGTTAGCCCTGCAGGAGCGGTAACGGGCGGAAGTGACGGGGTCTCGGCGTCGTAGTAGTAGGGGAGGAACGAGGTGGCGATCGAGTTCGTCGCCCAGTAGATGGTGGCGATGTTCATCAACGTTGTGCGGTCGATCGTCGACTCGAGATCTCCGCCGTTGTCTCCCCATTCACGGTACTTCTCGATCAGCCAAGCCGCGAGACCTGCGGGTGAATCGGAGAGCCCAGCGGCAATGGAATCGGGCCGCGTGGTCTGGACGGCCGCATAGCCGTCGTCGTGATCACCCGGAGCCGCCTGTCGGTTCAGGTAACGCTCCTCTGCCGGTGAGAGCGGGACGCTCGGATCGATGTCAGGGTGGAGATTCGGATGATGGGTGAACACGCCGATGAGTCGCTCGCTGTGTCTGGCCCCCAGAAAGTTGGTCACGTGCGAGCCGACGTCCCCGCCATAGGCGCCGAAGCGCCTGTGTCCGAGGGCGTCCATCAGCTCGACCCAGACTGCAGCGATGCGGGATGGCTCGGTTGGACCGCCCGGGAAGCGGGTGGAGAAGCCGAATCCGGGTAGGGAGGGGATCACGACGTCGAAGGCGTCTGCCGCGTCGCCGCCGTGTTCCGATGGATCGGTCAGGGGCCCGATCACCGGAAGGAACTCGAAGAAGGAGCTCGGCCACCCGTGAGTGAGGATCAGCGGGATCGCCGGCGGCTGACCTGCCTTCCGTCGAGCGGGCACATGGATGACGTGGATGTCGGCGCCCGAGACGCTGACGAGCTTCTGTGGAAGCCGGTTCACGCACTGCTCCGTGACGCGCCAGTCGAAGTCCCGCGCCCACGACGCGACGAAGTCAGCGAGGTACGCCGGGTCGGTGCCGGCCGACCATCCCTCACCGATCGGCAGTGAGAAACGGGTGCGCTCGAGCCGGTCACGCAGGTCGACGAGAGTCGCATCTGGAACGTCGATCGTGAACTCGCGCACCAGTGCCATCCGGTCACCCTACGCGCCGACTCGAACGCCTAGAGAGAACCCCTCAGCCTTTGAACGGCGCGGAGACGTCAGGCTGCGTTCTGTAGCGCGGGCGCCTGGCGCGCGTCGATCGTCGTCGCTGCCGGGGCTGCTGGAGCTGCTGAGATGCGCACCACGGCATCGGTGTCGATGTTGGCGCTGGCGGGGGAGTCAGTCCTGGCGGACGTCGTGCGAGCAGGCGAGCGGACGCTCCGGAACGCGAGCCACCCGACTGCGGGTACCGCGCCGAGCATCATGGCGAGCGGCACCTGCAGCACGAGCACGTCGACCGCCCCGGGGGCGATCGCAGATGACCGCAGCGACGTGGCGACCGCGACGACCGCGGCGGCGACGAGGATGGAGGAGAAGGCGGCGACCGGGCGGCGGCGGAGGATCGCGACCGTGAGAACGATCGCACACAGCAGAGCGGCGGCGGGGATCAGCAGCAGCGGAGCGAGGTCGAGACCGGAACCGATGATCCCCTCGATCGAGTAGCCCCTCATCTGCTTCCCCCGCTCTCGAGACCGTCGTGCATCCCCCGATGCTCGTCGAGTCAACCACCGGAACCGCAGCCGTCGGTATGCCCATTTCGGGTGTCAGCCCGTGGCATGTCACTCCGCCGCCGGGCGGAAGTAGTCGTCTGGTGCCACCCAGCGCACTCCTCGGGAGTGGCTCACGAGCGTGCCCCGGGCCGATAGGGCCGACCGCGTCACGGCGTCGTGCAGCGCAGCGGCCCAGGCCCGGTCGGAGCGGGTGAGCTCCGCGTCCCGGAATCGTTCGATCACCACGATGACGCCGGTGGCGCCCGCCCCATCCGCGACATGGTCGAGGAGCAGAGCGAATCGCTCCGGATCGTCGTCATCGGGCCGCGTCGGGTAGTCCTGGATCGGAATCATGATCGGCAGCTGATCGCCGTGCTCGTCGGTGAAGAGGAACCAGAGCTGGCGCCTCGCCGCGCGCCCGATGAGCGTCGTGACACGCTGTTCGATGTCGGTCTGGGTGATCAGCGGCGCGAGCTCGTCGCGGTCGTAGCGGGGCGGCTTCATCGCACCATGATGCGGACGGGGCTGCCCGGGCGACGAGGTCCGACCGCATCTGTGGACGCGCGACGGGTGTGCAGGACGAATGCGCCCGAGTTCCCGCTGGCGTGTCTGTGTCACTCTGGTCGAAGATGGTCGCATCGGCCACCCGAACGACCAGACGAAGGGGAACGACCATGGGCGTGATCTCGCGGGGATTCGGACTGCGGCGGCGCGAGTCGGATCCGGCACTCCCGCCCGGACAGTACCTCACCGAGGACTTCCCGGTGCTGTCGGCGGGCCCGACTCCTCGGCTCGACACGGCGACGTGGAGCTTCGAACTCCGCACGGAGACGGCGAACACCCGATGGAGCTGGGACGAGCTGCTCGCGCTCGGCGTCGAGGACGTGCACACCGACATCCATTGCGTCACCCGGTGGTCGAAGCTCGACACCGACTGGCGGGGAGTGTCTCTCGACGCGGTCTTCGCCGACATCGACACCTCCCGCGACTATGCGATGGTGCACTCCTACGGCGGCTACACGACCAACCTGCCGCTCGAGGATCTGCTGGACGGCAAGGCGTGGATCGCCGTCGAGTTCGGCGGGGAGCCGCTCGATCCCGAGCACGGCGGGCCGGCGCGGCTGCTCGTGCCGCACCTGTACTTCTGGAAGAGCGCGAAGTGGGTGAACGGGATCGTCATGCAGGACTACGACGAGCCCGGCTTCTGGGAGCAGAACGGATACCACCTCTACGGCGACCCGTGGCGCGAGCAGCGGTATTGGTGACACGGCAGTCGTGAGGCAGGGTTCGTGAGTCCGGGCGGATGGCTCGTGGGGCAGGTGATCACCGCCGAGACGGTCACGCCGACCGGTCGGGTGCTGTCGCTCGGGGTGCCCGGCTGGCCGGGGAACCTCCCCGGGCAGCACCTCGACCTGCGGCTCACCGCCGAGGACGGCTATCAGGCGGTGCGCTCGTATTCCGTGGCGTCGTCCGGACCAGGCACCACGATCGAGCTCGCCGTCGACGAGCTGCCCGACGGGGAGGTGTCGCCCTATCTGGTGCAGGATGTGCTGCCCGGCGACGAGCTCGAGG
>CAXTLO010000050.1:0-13789 GCA_964244965.1 uncultured Marisediminicola sp. | reverse complement strand
GGGAAACATACCTGGCAGCGATTCGCAAGATTCTGCCGCTCGCTCGCGCGCTACCCGGTTGTCGCTCCTTGGAGGTCGGAGAGGTTGCGGGGCAACCGGGGACATTCGTTCTGTCGGAGCGCTGGCGTAACGGCAATGAGTATCTCCACGAGTACCTTCAGCTTTCCTTCTACCAGAAGTACTTGCAGACGACCGAAGGCCTCTACGCGGTTCCGAGGACGGTCCTCGTCCTCGACCCGGTTTCGTAGAGGCGACCGGCTCGCATCAGAGGTAAGGCCCCGCACGCTTCTAAGAGCCTCGCCGGACCGCTTCCTCAGACAAGGAGCAGCATGCGCACCACGACGACGACCGTTCATGTGCCGGACCGTGGTCGCTCTCTACGAGCCGCCGCTTCTGGGAGAACTTCTCTCCGAATGCCTTAGTCGATGACAGTGGCGACGAAGTGCTTCACGCGGTGTTCAGGGTCGAGGGCGATTGGAGTCGAGCCGAGGTCGATGTCGAGCAGCACGGGACGAGCGCCCGGATCACAGTGCGTGGCGGTGGCGACCTCGATGCTGCCGCCGCCCAGGTGAGCCGATTCCTATCGCTTGACGTCGATGGACGGGACTGGCCGAAGGTGGGCGAACGTGACCCCATCATCGCTGATGCGCAGAAGCGCTTACCCGGCCTGCGGCCGTGCGGTTTCTATTCGCCTTACGAAGCCGCCGCCTGGTCTGTGCTGTCGCAGCGCATCCGTATCGTGCAGGCGGCGAAGTTGCACAAGGAACTCGTGCGCGACCACGGCGACGACGGTGCATTCCCTTCGCCGGCCCAGCTCCGATCCGCCGAGCTGACCCTGCCCGGGCGCAAGGTCGAATACCTACGGGCCGTCGCGGAGGCGGCACTGGACGGCCTTTTCGATGGGGCGGCGCTGCGCGCAATGCCTGCGCAGGAGGCGATGGACCAGGTGCAGCAGGTGAAGGGGCTCGGCCCGTTCGCCGCCGAACTGGTGGTCATCCGGGGCGCCAACGCGCCCGATGTCGCTCCCACGAGCGAGCGTCGCCTCGCGGATGAGATCGTTCACCGATACGGCACGGGCGCGACTCTGGAAGATGTAGCCGACAAGTGGCGGCCGTTTCGCACTTGGGCGGCCGTTCACCTCCGCACGCTGCGCGAAGAGCGCGGGCGCAGCGACGCTGGCGACTGAGTCCCGTGCTTCGACTGCGGAGGCAGCGTCAGTCGAAGTGAGACCTCACCGCTCGATGATGCCGCGTCACATCGCGCGGGGCCTCGAACTCAGGCGGAGTAGGACTCCCTGAGCGTGTAGTAGATGGGCTCGAAGGACTCCGCGATCTCGGCTACCGCCTTGATGTGCTGCTGGGCCGCGGAGGTCGCCATCATGGAGTCGAGGTCGGCCTGCGTCGCCCACTGGGCATAGTTGGCCACGTGCTTGCCATCGTCACTCACGTGGAGATTGGCGGAGACGAAACCGGGCAGCTGTCTTAGCGACTGCTCCGTGGCATCCGCTAGCGCCTTCACCAGTTCTTCCGATCGGGACGGATCGACCGTGAAAGTGTTGATGAGGACCACGTAGTTGTCTGAGGGATCGAGGTTTGCCACGTCAGCTTTTCTACCACGTCACAGTGCCGCTCAGGTCGGAAGTTTCGACGAAACGGTGCCCCTCCCCGCTGTCGCCTCGTCATTTCGAGGCAGGGCGTCGTTCGCTGAGGAACGGCACCATCGCGTCGGCGACGTCCTGTGGGTATTGCGCGTGCGGGTAGTGGCCCGCGCCCTCGATCATCTGGTACCGGCCAACACCGGAGGGCAGCAGGTCGACGATCGCTGCGGCTTCGGCCTCCGCATTCACGAAATCGGAGTCCTTGCGTCCCATTATCACCAGGGCAGGGCACTTGACGTCGGCCAGGCGCGCGCCCGCCTCTGCTTTGCTCGCGTTGATCATGCCCCGAGCGGCTTTCATGCGGTCTGGTTCGCGCAAGTTCTTCAGCAGCGCACCGAGGTAGGTGTCCCAGTCGGCGGGCTTGCGCCCAGGGTATGCGACATCGAGGTATTTGCCCCACGCTGTGACATTTCCGGCCAGGGCGACCTGCCCTAGGAGCAGAGCGCCGCGGCGGTACACGCCGTCTCGCAGCATCGCGCTCATGCTGAAGGTCGGTGGGCGCGTGAACGCGGCGATCTCGACGACGGCACTCACCAGTTCGGGGTTCGTCGCGGCCGCGATCGTGGCCGATCCGGCTGAGAAGGACTGGCCCACGAGCACCGCTGGACCGCCGAGTTCCCGAATGATCTCCACCAGGTCGCTGGCTGTATCTGCGACGCCGTAGGAGTCCCAGCCGGTGCTGGAGTCACCGTGGCCTCTCAGGTCCACACTCGCGACACGATAACCCGCCGTCGCGAGCAGCGGCGCGAGGAAGCGGTAGGTACTGCGGATGTCGGCCATGCCGGGGGATAGGACGACGAGTGGTCCCTCCCCGGTCACTTCGTAGGCGATGCGTCCACCGGCGATGTCTTTGTACTCGGTCCGACCTGCTGAGGCGTTCATGGATTCCCTTTCGATGATTTTCGTGGTGTTAAAACTGTGGAGGCGTTACCAGGACAGGGGGCGCGGGCCGTACCCGAGTGCGCGGTCCACCCCGACGTGGAAGAACCAGAGTCCGGCGATGAACACGAGCGAGTCGACCGTCGCACCTGCAAGCAGCAGCACTGCGTATGTCGAGATCAGAACGGAGGGCGCGACGTAGTTGTGCGCGATGTTGTATGCGATGCCGCCGGCACGGATTCCGCCGACGTACCCGAGGAACGAGAAGTCGAAAACCAGGAACAGTACCAGCAGCCACCACCACGCGAATCCGAAGAAGAGGAAGAGCACGACTGCGCCTACTGCTATCGCCCCTCCTTCGACCCGATACAGCACGGGAACCGGAGCTGATGGCGCTTGCCCCGGTTTGCGGGACGTTGTGGTGGTCATTCGGATCGGGTCCACGTGGCGAGTGCGGCGATCACGCATTCCACCAGGCGGGAGTAGCTGCGTTCGAGGTCGAACGGCATCTGAAATGCGTCGCCCGTTTCTAGGGCGACGAACCCGTGGAGTACCGCGCGCAGGTACCGTGTGGCGTCGATGGCATCGTCGGCGAGGAGGCCATATCCGGCCAGTATGGTGACGATCACGTTGAGGATCGCCATCGATGCGATGAAATCCTCGTCGTCGCCCGGCACTGGAGCGCGCATGGCCAGGGGGTACTGTCCCGGGTGCGCAAGTGCCCATGCGCGGTAGGCGATCGCCACCGACGCGATGGCATCGTCACGAGATTTACCGATGGCCGCCTGCCCGAGGGCGCTGCAGAGGTCGTTCTTAGCAAGCAGCATGATCCCGCGCTTGATCGCCGGCATTCCACTGATGTGCTTGTACAACGACGGAACCCGCACACCGTAGCTGTCGGCGACAGCAGCGAGAGACAACTCGTCGGTGCCCCGTTCGTCGATCAGTTGGGCGGCTCGCTTGATGACCGCGTCCTGGTTGAGTCCGACTCTAGGCATCGTCGGCCGACCCTCCGGCGGCACCGACGGCTTGGATGGCTGATGGGCGTGAAAGCGGGTCGAGATTCGGATAGAACGTCATGGCGGGCTCCTCGATCGCGGTCTGGGTTCGATCGGCTGTCGGGCGGCGGACTGATGTCGCGGCCGGAGCGATCGAAATGATGAGGACGCGAAGCTGTCGTTATCCGTGGTGGTGGCTAACTGCCTACGTCCTATGGCTAATGTACTTCATCACTTGGCTAGCGTCAATAGCTGAATTGTTCAGAGCGTGGCGGCGGTGACATGCTCCCACCGACGGTCTGATTCGACTCGTGCTTCGAGCTTCTTGCGTACCAGTTCCGCACCGGCTCCGACGATGAGTTGCGCGGGAGGGTGCGCAGAGTCGGCGAGCTGCACGATGGCGTTTGCAGCGCTCTCCGCATCGCTGATCGCCAGCTGGTCGAGCAGAGACGCGTCGACATCCGGGCCGTGGTAATCGGAGAGGGGAGTGGCCGGAGGGCGCGCACTGCGTGCGATGCTCGTTCCCAGCCGGCCGGGCTCGACGAGTGTGACGGCGATGCCGAATGGGGCGACCTCTCCTCGTAGAGCCTCGGAGAGTCCTTCGAGTGCGAACTTCGACATGCTGTAGGCGGCGAGGCCGGGCACGGCGACGACTCCGGCGAGTGAGGAGATCGAGATGATGTGACCCGAACGGCGTTGCCGCATAGCGGGAAGAACGGCCTGGATGACGGCTGCCGCCCCGAGTACGTTGGTCTCGAGCTGCTCGCGGAGCTGATCGAGAGATACTTCCTCCAGCGCCCCGACCTGGCTGTAGCCGGCTGAGTTGACGACCACATCGATCGAGCCGAAACGTGCGCGAGCGGCGTTCACAGCGGTCTCGATGGTGGTGTGATCCGTGACGTCCAGTCGCAGAATCTCCACTAGCGGGTCGTCGACGAGATCCGGGTCGGCCTTGCCGGGAGCGCGGAGGGTGGCGGCGACGTTCCAGTTCGCTCGGCGGAAGGCGCGCGCCAACGCGAGGCCGAGGCCCGACGACGTTCCAGTGATCAGAACAGTGCGTGCAGTGGGTGGTACCTCGTGGTCGGGGTTGGGCATGGCGGAACCTTTCGAGCGGAGCGGTATGGTCCCCGACGCGCCGGCAGTCACGCTGGTCGAGGTGCTGCGGCATCAGCACGCAGGACGGGGAGTAGGCCGAGCGAGCTGAGCAGAACGCAGGCGCCGACGAGGACAGCGACTCCGGGTAGTCCGCCCACGATGTAGACGGGGATTCCCGCTGCCGCGCCCAGCGCCCCTCCCGCGAATACCGAAGCGGTGAAGATGGTGTTCACGGCGCTGCGGTCGCGAGGACTCTCGGCGAAGATCCGAGCCTGCTGAGCGACTTGCGAGCCTTGCGCGGTCAGCGTGAGCACGAGGTATCCGACGACCATGGCCGTGGGGATCTCCGGCAGTAACGCGAGGACCACGACCGACGCGGCAGCGGACACGAGCCCGATGATCAGTACCAGGCGGGGACCTCGTATGTCGATCAGGCGACCGGCGAGCGGGGTGCATGCGGCGGCGACGAGTCCCACGACTGCGAACGCTCCGGCGCCCGCCAGAGACCAACCGAGCTGTGTCGTCAGATGCACGGCGATCACGGTCCACAGCGCATTCATCGAGGAGAAGATCCAGAACTGCATCCACACCGCCTCCCGCAGTACGCGTCTGTGCACCAGCATCCGAGGCATGCGACGAAGCGTGGAGAGGTAGCTGACCGGTGTATGCAGGTGCCGCTGCGGAAGTACCCGAAGCAGCACGGCGCACAGGATCAAGCCGAGCACGGCGAAGACGATCGGCACCACTCGCCAGCCGAACACCTCTGCTACAGCTCCTGCTGCGATGCGGCTGCCGAAGATCCCGAACCCGATGCCGGTCCCCACCGCGGCGACGGTCTTGCCGATGCTTGCCGGCGCCGACATCGCTCCGGCGAGCGGGATGAGGATCGCTGGGATCACGCAGGCGACACCTCCTGCCGCAAAGGCGATGGCAAGCAGAGCGAACGAAGGGGCGAAGGCGGCTCCGGTGAGAGCGAGGGCGGTGGCCGTGAACAACACGGTCACGAGATGACGAGGACGGATGATGTCGCCGAGCGGAACCAGCAGAAGGATGCCGATCGCGTAGCCGAGCTGCGCGATCGTCGCGACCAGCCCTGCGGTCGACAGAGGGATCTCCAGATCGGCGGCGATGGGGGCGACCAGTGCCTGCGGGAGATAGACGGTGCTGATGGCGACCGCAGCGGCGGCCGCGAGCGCGACGCTGCCGCCACCTCCCATCACGTGCGAGCGGGTGTCCCCGGTCATTCTGCGACCTGTGCCGCCCATGCGGGTGCATTGGCGATGGACGCCTGCCCCATCTGCTCGAGTAGCCCGTCGGGGCGGGCCGGCAGTCGACCGCCGCGTGCCTCGATCTGCGGGTCGAGGCGTTCCCACGCTGCATCCACGAGGTCGGCGGCCTTCGAGGAGGACGCCGAGTCGAGCGTCCCACCGCGCTTGAGCACCTCGCCCGCCACCAACACGGTGTCCACGTCCGAGACCCGGGAATGCATCACGAGGGTCGCCATCGGGTCGAGCATCGGACGGTGATGGAGCCGGTCACTGCGCACGAGGATCAGATCGGCTGCCTTGCCCAGTTCTATCGATCCGGTGATGTCATCGAGTCCGAGCACCTGCGCCCCTCCGAGGGTCGCGTGGTGGAGGACTTCGGCCGGGGTCACGGCCACGCCGTGCAGCGCACCGGTGCCCCAGGCGTCGAGAATCGGCTGGTTAGCGCGCGCTGTCTCTGCGTGCATCCCGAGTCGCATCTGGGTGAATGCGTCCGCTGGGTTGTTTGCTTGGATGTCGGTGCCCAGACCCACGGGGATACCTCGTTGTACAGCCCGCGCGAAGATCGGGAACCCCATGCCCATCTGGAGTTCGGTCTCCGGGGTGCTGGCGATGCCGGCTCCCGCGTCTGCCACGAGCTGCAGCTCGTGCTCGCTCGTGGTGTTCATGTGAGCGTGCACCTGGTGTGCGCCGAGGAGTCCGTCGTGGTGCAGCCAGCTGATCTCCGGTGCGCGCTGTGGTGACCAGGTCGAGTTGGTGTGCGACGTCGTGACCAGGTCGAGTTCGCGAGCGAGCTCGTACTCCGCCCTGGTCTGCTCCCACGGAACCCCGCCGATGTCGTTGACCGCGATTCCGAGAGTCACCAGAGCGGACCTGTCGCTGCTCGAGAAGGACTCGGCGCGTAGCGAGCGGAGATCATCGCGCCGGTCGTTATCGGTGGCGAAGCCGGACGACGCGGAGGGGGCCGCGATGAGCCCGTAGGCGAAGATGGTGCGGATGCCGGCATCGCGCGCCGCTCGTATCCCCTCTCGAGCATGCTCGGGAGAGTTGATCGCGTGGCTGAAGTCGAGAGTCGTCGTGATGCCGGCGTCCACCGCACCCAGGGCTCCGGCGTACGTGCCGGCGTAGATGTCGTCGGCCGACTGGATTGCCGAGTGATGGAAACGGATGCCCCACGAGAAATCGATGATGTCCCATCCCGCGGTCATGCCGCGGAGGTTCGTCTCCCACAGGTGATGATGCGTGTCGACGAATCCCGGGATCACGACCGTTCCCGTGGCATCGATCACCTCATCGGCGTTCTCCCGATCGAGGTCGGAGCCGATCGACGCGATCTTCCCGTCCACGATCAGCAGATCGACACGCTCGAACCGAGCGTCGCGCGGGGCTCCGAGCAGTACTGAGCCACCAGCGATAAGGGTCGTCTTCATAGTCATTCTCTCTCCAATGTTATGAACTCTTACATAAGAGTATGCTCGCTAATGTGTTAAATGCAAACATTGCGTCGAAGGAGGCGAGGATGACAGCGCTAGAGGAAGAACACGGTCAGGGGCGGGCGAAGTCGTATCACCATGGCGACCTGCGTAACGCCTTGATCGCGGCGACCCTCCTGCTGGTTGAGGAGAAGGGGGTGGACGGGTTCACCATGTCGGAGGCCGCGCGCCGTGCGGGGGTGTCGGTGGCAGCGCCGTATCGGCACTTCGCCGATAGGACCGCGTTGGTCACCGCCACGTCGGCCCACGGATTCGACGCGCTCTATGACGCGCTGACCGTTGACGTCGATGATGCGATGCACGACCCGATCGCCGTCGTCATCGAGACGGCCGCGCGCTACGTGGAATTCGCCGAAGAATCGCCGGCTCGGTTCGCGCTCATGTTCTCCTCCGGGATCGACAAAGCCGCCTCACCCGAACTGAGTTCTGCGGTCAACAGACCTCGAGTCGTCCTGGAAGACATGGTGCGAGACCTCACGTCGCGGGGCGTCCACGCCGGCGAGGATGCGACGGCGTTATGGAGTATCGCGCATGGCGTCGCGACACTGGCGAGCAACGGTCTGCTCGTCGACTACCTCGAGAACGGATCGAGTGCGGCACACGCCGCGAGGAAATTGGTCCGCACCTGGTTGACAGGGCTCAGCGTGCAAGGGGAGGTCGGGTCTTCTGTCATCGTCGAGTCGACGGTCCCGACTTCGCTGAGCAGTGGCGAGACCACCATCTCTTCGAGCGGACCGCGTCTACAGCGCCGAACCTAGCAGCCAGCCAACCGCGAACTCCCGAATTCGGGTCAGGTCGGGTCGGATACCATCGCCAGATGCGCGACTACTTCCAGCTGGCCTGGGTCGTCGATGACCTCGAATCCGCGATGGCCGAGTGGTTGGACTCGGTCGAGATCGGACCGTTCTACCGTCTGCCCGGAACGCGAGGGGTGGAGGTGATCCGCCACGGCGAGGTGGTGCCGCTCGATACCAGTGTGGCGTGGGCGCAAGCCGGCTCGATACAGATCGAGCTGATCCAGCAGCACGACGATCGCCCATCGGCTTACCGCGACAGCGTCCCGGCGGGGCAGGACGCACCGCACCACCTCGGGGCCGTCACCGACGACATCGATGCCGATCTCAAGCGGTATCGCGCGGCCGGAGTGGGAGTGCCATACGAGAGCTCGCTCGGTGGCGTCCGGGTCGTCTACCTCGACACCCGCTCGACGACCGGCTTGATGACCGAGCTCGTCCAGCGCAATCCCCGCTTCGACGACCTCAGAACCGTGGTCTCGCAAGCGGCCGTGGACTGGGATGGCGCCGATCCCGTTCGCACCGTCTCCGGTTGACGCCGCCCGGGTCTCGCACGTGGGCAGTTCTCTAGCGCGAGGTGGATGCCCCGATCTGGAGCGACGGCGCGAGCAGGTTCCGGCGGAAGGCGCCGCTGCTCCCATTGATCCGCGTGAGTAGAAAGCTGACCGCGTCGGATGCGATGGCGGAGACGGGTTGCACCACTGTGGTGAGACTGGGCCAGAAGACATCGGCGAGCTCGCCGCCGTCGAAGCCGGTCACCAGAGTGTTCCGCGGCACTTCCAGACCGTGCTCGCGCAGGCGGGCGATGACACCGACTGCGATCTGATCCGAGGCCGCGACCATCGCGTCGGGAGGCGTACCTCCTTCGACGAGCGCGTCGGCCGCCGCGACGCCTGCCGCGATGCTGTACTCGCTTCTGAACACGCCGGTGACGGTGATCTCGTTCTCAGCGGCGAGTCGCTGCACGCTGGCGAATCGTTCGACCCCGTTCGAGCTGGCGTCGTCCGCGCCCGCATAGCCGAGGGTTCTGACTCCCTGCGAATGAAGGTGCTCTACGACCAGTCGCATTCCAGTTTCGTTATCGACGCCGACGAAGTCCGCGGTTGGCTTCGCTGTGGCGCGATCGACCTGGACGATGGGTGTCTCGTCGTTGAGCAGTCGGAAGCCCGCTGCTGAGGCCTTCCGATCCGAGGGGATGACGATGATGCCGTCGACCCGTCGATCCCTGAAGACCTGCAGTCGGCGGCTCTCTTCCTCCACGAAGCCGTGCGAGTCGGCGAGGAGAAGCTCATAACCCGCGCCGTTCAGTTCCTCCTCGATCGCATCGACCAGCCGGGCGAAGAACGGGATCCCGATCACCGGGACGATCATTCCTACAAGGCGGCTCGATCCCGCCCGGAGTGCGCGAGCAGCGGGATTCACTCGGTAGCCCAGCTCCGCTGCAACGGCGCGAACGCGCACGATCATCTCCTGGGACACGCGCGGTTTGCCCGTCAGAGCTCGCGAGGCGGTCGCGATAGATACGCCGGCTTGCGCTGCGACGTCGCTCAGCGTGACGGAGGAGGCGATGGGAGTCCAATCCGAAGAATCACACCGATTGTATATTGCGACTCGTCAACAAAGGTGTAACCTGAGCCAAGAAGCGCGTAAACGATTACGCACCAATTGCGCAAAGGAGCTGCAATGCCGACGCCGATCATCATCGACTGCGATCCCGGCCATGACGACGTTTTCGCCATCTGGCTGGCCGCGGCCAACCCTGAGATCGACCTCCGGGGGATCACTTCAGTCGCCGGCAATGGGCGTATCGAGCACACCACTCACAACGCTCTGGTCGCCTGTACGGTGGCCGGCATCGAGGGAGTGCCGGTGGCACGAGGCGCTGAGCGCCCGCTGGTAGCGGAGTTGACACCCGCGGAGTGGATTCACGGCCCGAACGCGCTCGGTGGCCCGGACTTGCCAGAAGTCACGACTCCGCTCGACGAGCGCGACGCGCTGACGCTCATCCGCGACATCGTCACCGACTCCGAGCAGCCCATCACTATCGTCGCTACCGGGCCTCTAACCAACGTCGCCCTATTCGTGCAGCAGTATCCCGATCTCGTCGGTTCGATCGAACGCGTGGTTTGGATGGGCGGGTCGACCGGCCGCGGCAATGTCTCCGCGTACGCCGAGTTCAACGCATGGACCGACCCCGAATCGATCGCGGTGGTTCTCGAATCCGGTGTCGACTTCACGATGGTGGGCCTGAACATCTCCCACCAGGCGCTCATCACACGCGAGGTGCGTTCGCGGATCGCCGCCGTGGGAACGCGAACCGCGTCATTCGGAGCGGAGCTGCTCGAGTTCTTCTGCTCGACTTACGACGCGGTCGAGAACATGCCTGACGGTCCGCTGCACGACCCGATCACCGTGGCCATGCTCATCGACCAGAACGTGGCGACCACCGTACGCACGCGTATCGACGTCGAGGTGCAGGGTACGCAAACCCGCGGCGCGACGTGCGTCGATCTCATCGACTTCTTGAAGCGCCCCGCCAACGCCACAGTCGCACTCGACCTCGACGTCGACCGGTTCTGGGCCCTCATCGAAGACGCCGTCCGTCAGCTCGCCTAATTCATCCGCCCTCACCACGACGAAGGAGTCACCGTGTTCACCAAACAGCATCGCGGCTGGTCCGCAGCGGCATTGTCTGCCGCCAGCATTCTGCTCATCTCCGGATGCGCATCTGGAGATGAGGGGGGAGGCGATCAGTTCGTCCCCTGTATCGTCTCGGATGCCGCCGGCTTCGACGACCGCTCGTTCAACGAATCGGCGCTGCGCGGAATCACTGCTGCGGCCGACGAGCTCGGCGTCGAGCTCAGCCAGGTCGAATCCGGCAGCGAGAACGACTTCCAGCCCAACGTCGACGCGCAGGTCTCGGAAGGGTGCGACTTCATCGTCACCGTCGGCTTCCTCCTGTCCGATGTCACCAATGCCTCCGCGGCAGCCAATCCCGACGTGCAGTTCGCGATCGTCGACGACGCGCTCGACACCGACGGTGACGGGCAGTCCGACGTCGAGAACGGCAAACCGATCCTGTTCGACACGGCCCAAGCGGCCTTCCTCGCGGGCTATGTGTCCGCCGCCTACTCGAAGACCGGGGTGGTGGGAACATTCGGTGGCGCGCAGATCCCCCCAGTGACCTTGTTCATGGACGGATTCGTCGACGGGGTCGATTACTACAACGAGGCCAACGGCGCCGACGTGAAGGCCGTCGGCTGGAACAAGGAGTCCCAGAACGGCGTCTTCACCGGCGGCTTCGAAGCCGGCGTCGAAGCGAAGACTGCGGCGCAGTCGCTGCTCGACCAGGACGCCGACGTGCTGCTGCCGGTCGGTGGCCCGATCTACCAGTCGGCTGCCGAAGCGATCCGCGACAAGGGAGGGGATACGGCCCTCATCGGTGTGGACGCCGACGTCTATGAGACGGACTCGTCCGTCGCGGATCTGCTGCTCACCTCCGTGGTGAAGGGCATCGACGCGACGGTGAACGACGTCGTCATCGCAGCGGAATCCGGCGACTTCAGCAACGAGCCGTACGTCGGAACGCTGGAGAACGACGGAGTGGGCATCGCCCCCTTCCACGACTTCGCCGACCGGGTGCCGGCAGATCTACAGCAGCAGATCGACGACATCACCGCCAAGATCATCGCCGGCGAGATCGAGGTCACGTCGCAGTCCACCCCGGGCTGATCCGAGGCGCCGGCCGGTCGAGGGGCCGGTCGGCGCTTCCCCGGTATCCCACTACTCGAAGGCGAGGTGCGATCCATGAAGCTGGAGCTACGCGGCATCACGAAGCGGTTCGGTGCTCTGACGGCGAACGACCATATCGACCTCGTAGTCGAGCCCGGAGAGATCCACTGCCTTCTCGGAGAGAACGGCGCGGGCAAGTCGACGCTCATGAACGTTCTGTACGGCCTCTATGAGGCTGAC
This sequence comes from uncultured Marisediminicola sp., assembly GCA_964244965.1. Lineage (GTDB taxonomy): Bacteria > Actinomycetota > Actinomycetes > Actinomycetales > Microbacteriaceae > Marisediminicola. The sequence goes on along the minus strand of CAXTLO010000050.1, from coordinate 1,636 downwards.
GAAGGCGAGATCCTCGTAGACGGCATAGCCCAGCACTTCGCGGGGCCAGGCGAGGCGATGAGCGCCGGGATCGGCATGGTGCATCAGCACTTCATGCTCATCCCCGTTTTCACCGTCGCGGAGAACGTCATGCTCGGGCATGAGGAGGTCGGGTTCGCCGGCAGGCTCGACCTCTCGAGCGCGCGTACGAAGGTTCGCGAGCTGAGCGACCGGTTCGGATTCGGCCTCGATCCTGACGCGATCGTCGAGGATCTGCCCGTCGGTGTGCAACAGCGTGTCGAGATCGTCAAGGCGCTCTCGCGCGACGCACGGGTTCTCGTATTCGACGAGCCCACCGCCGTTCTCACTCCGCAGGAGACCGACGAGCTCATGACGATCATGCGGGATCTCCGCACGACTGGCACGGCGATCGTCTTCATCACCCACAAGTTGCGCGAGGTGCGCGAGGTCGCCGATCGCATCACCATTCTGCGGCTGGGGAAGGTGGTCGGAGAGGCGGAGCCCGCCGCGTCGAATGCCGAACTGGCGGCACTCATGGTGGGCAGGCCCGTCGAACTCACGGTACTGAAGAACCTGCCGCGTCTCACCGACGACGCCCTCATCGTCGAGGGCCTCTCGGTCGTGGACGCGCGAGGGCAGGTCGTCGTCGACGACGTCTCCTTCCGGATCCGCGGTGGGGAGGTGCTCGCGATCGCGGGCGTGCAAGGAAACGGGCAGACCGAACTCATCGAGGCGATCCTCGGGCTGCAGCCGCGTGTCACCGGTCAGGTCCATCTCGACGGGGAGTCGCTCCGCGGGAAGGGCGTGCGCCACATTCTCGACGCCGGGGTCGGTTTCGTGCCGGAGGACCGAAAAGAGGACGGACTGATCGGAGCGTTCACCATCGCAGAGAACCTCATGCTCGACCGCTCCTTCGACAAGGAGTTCGTGCGCGTCGGCACCGTGCAGCGCGGTCATCTGGCGGAGTTCGCGACGGCGAGGTCCCACGAGTTCGACGTCCGCTCGCAGGGCATCGAGACCCCGGTGGGACGATTGTCGGGGGGAAACCAGCAGAAGGTGGTGCTCGCTCGCGAATTGAGCCGCGACCTTCGCCTGTTCGTGGCCGCTCAACCCACCCGGGGGATCGACGTCGGCTCGATCGAGTTCGTGCACCAGCGCATCGTCGCCACTCGGGACTCCGGTATCCCCGTGATCGTCGTCTCGACTGAACTCGACGAGGTTGTCGCGCTTGCCGACCGGATCGCTGTGATGTACCGCGGACGAATCGTCGCCATCGTTCCTGCGGACACGCCCCGCGACGTCCTCGGACTCATGATGGCCGGCGAAGTCCCGACGGCCACGCGCACCGCCGTGACATCGACGCCGCCCGATTCGGAGGGTGGGACCCTATGACCGCTGAGAACGCCCGTCGGTTCGCCGGCGAACGCAGTCGGAAGACCCTCGCCGAGATCGTGGGCGGCAACGCCATGATCGCTGTCCTCGCTGTAGTGCTGGCTCTGGCGGTGGGCGGTGTGCTCATCGCAGCGACAGACGAGGAGGTGCAGGTCAGCGCGGTTGTGCTGTTCACCAATCCAGGCGCGTTCTTCGCCGCCATCTGGGAGGCTGTGGCCGGCGCCTATGTGTCGCTCTTCCAGGG
>CAXTLO010000049.1:0-13837 GCA_964244965.1 uncultured Marisediminicola sp. | reverse complement strand
CGGCACCGAGGCGAACACCTTCTTGCGGATGACCACCGGACTCCAGTCGCCGTCGGCGTCGCCGTCATCGCCTTCCTTCTCGTCCACCACGCTGATGGAACCGGTGCTGACGCGATCGAGTACCTCGGGCTCGGCCGGCGTGATGTCGACCACGCTGAAACCATCGCTCGCCGCCTCCCGCAGAGACGTCGGTCGATGCTGTCCGCGGTGGACCTTTCGGCGGTCTTTAGCGCGCCTCAGGCGTTCGATCAGCTTGTCGAGGGCCAGGTCGAACGCGACGTACTTGTCGGACCCATCGGATTCTGCGCGTACCGGCTGGCCGGGGCGGATCAGGGTCAGCTCGACGCGGTCGTCGCCGCTCCCGCCGGATTTCTCGTTGTGTCGAGTCACCTTCACCTCGAAGGCGAGGGCCTTCTCCATGAGGTGTGAGACCCGCTCGGCCTTCTCGGTGGCGTACTCACGGATGCGATCGGGTATCCCGTCTCCGAGTCCGTTGATGGAAATATCCATGGCGTCCTCCACATGGCGCGTGCTCCGATTGCACCACCCGTGAACCAGGCGATGATCCGCGCCTCTTCGTTCCCAACCTAGTGCGCTCGTCCGAGCCGTGTCATGGTGCCCGGCGTGGCGGATCACTGGCGGGCGCCCTGCCGTCCGAACGGAGCGGGGTACGGGCGACAGTCGCGGCGGCGATCACCGATCCGCCTGCCTCCTCGATGGCGCGTATCGCCTCGCGCAGAGTCGCACCGGTCGTCAGCACATCGTCGACCACGACGAAGCGACGACCGGCCAGGGGTCGACGTGCGCGCATCGACCCGGCGAGATTCGCGTCGCGGCCGTCGCGGTGCAGGGTCTTCTGGGCTCGGATGCGGCGCACCCACGTCAGCACCGAACGGTCGGATGGGAGCCGTGCCGCTCGGAGCATCATCCGAACCGGATCGTAGCCGCGCCGTCGGTAGGCGGCGCGGCTGCTCGGAACCGAGGTGACCTCGACAGCGCCGGAGACCGCGGACCGGACGGCTGCACTCATTGCCGGCGCGAGGTACCTGGCGGCGTCGGTGCGTCCCTGTTCCTTCAGCTCCAGGATGACCCGGCGCACACGGTCGTCGTAAACCAGTGCGCTGATGAACGGCGGGCGGTCGCCCAGAGTGTCGACCCGGACGGAGGGGACGAGAGCGAGGCGGCACTCGGCGCAGACGGCTCGATCGGCAGCTCCGCAGCCGGCGCATTCGACCGGGGCGACGACCGCGAGAGCGTCGAGGATCGCCTCACCCACCATGGAGAACCGCATGCAGGAAGCATCCGCCAGAAGCGAGCGCGCCAGGGTCGGCCCGTTCGATCCGTGGAAAGGGTCCGCTTGTGCAGGAGCAGCTCGAGCAGCTCGGAGGCGGTCACCGCTGGGTCGCGATGAAGGTCACGGCGACGCCGCTATCCGACCAACTGTTCCCGCTGCGGATGACGATCGTGCCCTCGGGGCTGAGCGCCCGGATGCCGCGCTCACCGTTGCCTCCGATGATGGCGGTGGCGCCGCTGGTGATCGTCCCGAGACTGGTGCGCTCTCCTCCGACCACGAACTGCCGGACGACGGTCTCCCCCGACTCCTCGGCGATGGTGGCGATCGAGATGTCATCGACCCAGGTGGCGTCGATCGCCGCGGAGTCGGAGACGGTGGTGTCGAGCACCGGTTCCCCGAGTGCCACCGGCAGGCGATCCTGGCTGGCGTCCCTTGTGATGGCCTTGACCACCAGACGCATTCCTCCTGGCGTCGTGGCCAGCAGCGCGACGCGGGAGCCATCTCGTGAGACGTCCACCGACACGATCTGCGCGGTCGGCGGCAACCCGGTCGCGAGCGGAGTGACGGCGCCGGCGGAGCTGTACACCCGCAGCGACGACGGCTCGGATCGCGACGAGACCCACAGGTAGCGGTCGTCGTCGATCGAGGGTGCACTGAGGTCCGGCCTCGCGTCGACGGTGAGGGTCTGCTCGGCGTCTACGGTGGCGATGGAGACGCCGGCGTCCCCAAGCACCGCGACGGCGTCACCGTCGGCCGCGAGCGTGGCAGCGGTCGCGCCGAGAGCGACGACATCGCCGCTCAGACCACCGACGTCCTCCACCGCATCTCCCGAGAGGAACCCGAACGCGCCGTCGCGCAGCACGAGTGCGCGCCCGTCGACGGTCGGATCGGGCTGCGGTCCGGAGCTCCCGAGCTCCTCGAGTGCCAGGGGTGTGCCCTCGACGGAGAGCTCGACGCCGCGGATGTTGGCGACGTTCGAGAGGCTGGCTGTCAGCTGCACCTGCATCAACTGGCGTTCGCGGATGTCCGCTGCGAGCGCCTCCTCGGAGAGATCGACCAGCGCCACCCCGCTCTGAACGCCGAGATCGGGGTCGACCAGGCTGGTGCCATCGGGGAAGGCGGTGCGCACCGCCCCCCGCAACCATTCCGGAGGTCCCTCGAGCAACGTCGTGATGATGCGCAAGGCGGCGGTGCCGCCGAGGAACCAGCGCACGTCCGGCACCAGTCGGGTGTTGCTCACATCGAGGAAGTACAGCGTGTGCTGACGGAACAGCGAGTGGAACTGGGCGTCGGACAGAACGACGCCGTCCTCGGTCTGGTCGATGCGCCACTGGTCGTCGACCTCCACGAGGTCGAATCGGCGAGTCAGCGGGACTGCGTCGTCGTTCTGCAGGAACGACCCGGTCGCATCCACCGTTCCCGCGGCCTGGATCGAGTACTCCATGGAATCGCCATCGACGACCGACACGGGGTCGGAGGTCCCGGGGCTCCGCACTACCACGCTCGATCGCGGATCCCACTCGTCGGCGAAGTCGGGGCTCAGAAACTGCCGGGCGACCTCGTAGTCGTTGCGTGACCCCGCAAGCGCGGCGACGAATCCCCGCAGCACCTCCTCCTGCGAGGCGTCCGGTGCCGGCCCGAGCGGCAGCACCTCGAACTCGCTCTCCCCCGGTTCGTCGAGAGTCGCGCCGACGGTGACCGAGCCGGATGTCGGGATCCCCGAGCACCCGGTCAGGATCAGCAGCGCGACCGCCCCGACGATCGCCGGCATCCGTAACCCGCGGCTACGCATCGTCACGCGCCCGTTCCCTCGAGAAGGACTCGTCATCCGAGAAGTCCGCTCCTCCGGTCGGCTCTCCGTCGACGACGGTCTCCTCGGGCGGCAGCTCGATCGGTGATGACTGGATGCCACGACCGCGCGTACGCGGGAGGGTCAGTCTGAAGCAGGTGCCCGCTCCGCGCTCGGACCACACCTCGAGCCAGCCCTCGTGCAGCGTCGCGTCCTCGAGCGAGATCGACAGCCCGAGCCCGGTTCCGCCGATGGTGCGCTTGCGCGAGGGATCGGCGCGCCAGAACCGGTCGAAGACCTTCTCGACATCCCCCTGATCCAGGCCGATACCGTGATCGCGCACCGCGAAGGCGATGGCGCTGGCGTTGCTGTCGACGGTGACCACGATCGGCTTGCCCTCGCCATGCTCGATCGCGTTCCCGATCAGGTTGCGGAGGATGCGTCGGATGCGGCGTGCATCCACTTCCGCCTCGAAGTAGCCCCCGGGGGCGACGACCCGCAGTTCGCTCCCCCGGTCGGCGGCGAGAGATTCCATCGATTCGACCGCGTCCTCGATCAGTCGCACCAGGTTCGTCGGCTCGAGGTCGAGATCGACCGCGCCCGCGTCGTACCTGCTGATCTCGAGCAAGTCGCCCAGCAGCTCCTCGAAACGCTCGACCTGGGTGTGCAGCAGCTCGGCGGTGCGCGCCGTCGTGGGCGGGAACGACTCGCGCTGGTCATACAGCACGTCACCCGCGAGCCGGATGGTCGTCAGCGGCGTGCGCAGTTCGTGTGAGACATCGGAGACGAAGCGCTGCTGCACTCTGGACAGCTCCGCGAGCTTGGTGATCTGCTCCTGCAGGCTGTCGGCCATCCCGTTGAAGGATCGGGCGAGTGTCGCGATCACGTCTTCGCCTTTCTCCGGAATGCGGACCTCGAGTTCGCCTCCGGCGAGTCGCTCGCTGGTCTCGGCCGCGACACGCACCGGAGCCACGACCAGACGGACCACGATGAAGGTGACCGCGCCGATCAGCAAGACGAGCAGCAGCCCGCCGATGAACAGAGTCTGCTGCACGAAACGGAGAGACGCCTCGACGTCGGAGAGGTCGTAGACGATGTACAACTCGTACGCGCCGGCGCTCGGCACGGTCAGTTGCGAGCCTGCCACCAGGCCGGGGTCGCCGCCCGGGATCATCACCGACTGCACGAACACCTCGATCTCGCCGGTGTCGGCGGCGACCTGCAATGTCATCTGATCGGTGACGACGTCCTCGGGGAACTCGCGTGTACTCGTCGGTTGCAGGGTGCGGGGCGTGCTCTGACCCTCGGTGCGGAAGATGGCGATCCCCGTGCGCCCGGTGGTGACGGTCGCCCCGAGGAGTGCCTGCTGCACCTCGAAGCCGAGGTCGCCGAGGTCGTTCGAACCTCCCGTGGCCGGCGCGCTGTCGAACAGCTGCTGGGCGGTGCGATTGGCCGACCCCGCCTCGGCCGTGATCTGGTCGCGCCGGGAACCGAACAGGTTGTTGCCGATGCTCGCCGACATGTAGGTGCCGATGATCGCCACCGCGAGCGACGAGAGGATGACGGTGATCGCGACCGTGCGGAACTGCAGCGAAGTGCGCCAGAAGCGGATGAAACGCGCGAGCCAGACACCCTCGAGTATCCCTGTGCGCCAGTCGATCCCGCGCACGCCGAACTCAGGCTGACGAGCCGGCGCGATATCCGACTCCGCGGACGGTCATCACGATGCGGGGGTTGTCCGGGTCCTCTTCGACCTTCGCCCGCAGACGCTGCACGTGCACGTTCACGAGGCGCGTGTCGGCCTTGTAGTGGTAGCCCCACACCTGCTCGAGAAGCATCTCCCGGGTGAACACCTGCTGCGGCTTCATCGCCAACGCGAGCAGCAGCTCGAATTCGAGTGGAGTGAGATTGATCCGCGTCTCGCCGCGCCGCACCTCGTGCCCGGCGACGTCGATGGTGATGTCTCCCACCTGCATGGTGTCGACCGCTCCCGATGGCGTGGGTCTCAGCCTCGTGCGGATGCGCGCCACCAGCTCCTTCGGGTTGAAGGGCTTGACGACGTAGTCGTCGGCACCGCTCTCGAGTCCGCGCACCACGTCGGTGGTGTCGGACTTCGCGGTGAGCATGATCACCGGCACGCCTGATTCAGCGCGGATCTCCGCGCATACCTCGATGCCGTTCTTCCCCGGCAGCATCAGGTCCAGCAGCACCAGGTCGGGCTTGGAGTTCTTGAACACCGTCAGCGCCTGCGCTCCGTCTCCGCAGAAGACCGGCTCGAACCCCTCGGTCCGAAGCACGATACCGATCATCTCGGCGAGGGCGGTGTCGTCATCGACTACCAGGATGCGCGCTGTCATGTCTCCGTCTTCGGGTGCCCCGGGGTCAGGGCCTTCGGTGCGTGCACGCGGGGTCGCGGGCACCGTCGAGGTATTGGCACAACAGTACCGCGAGTGTGAAAGCATCATGAGGTAACGTCCGCCACGACGGCGAAGGGAAATGCGTGACCGACGACGAGCTGCCGGCCGGATACGGGCCGCCACCGCCGATCATCGCGCCGCCCACCGCAGCACCACAGCCCCCCTACTCCGGCGCCACGTCGCCGCATACGGCTCCTGCGCAGGGGGCGCCACCGCAGGTGGCGCCGTACGGGGCCGCCGCTCCGCAGTACGGGCCCCCGCCGGGCGCTCCCGGGTGGACACCGCCGCCGAGGCCGGGGCTCATTCCCCTCGCACCGCTCACCTTCGGCACCATCATCGGAGCTCCGTACCGACTGTTCAGGCGCAACCCCCGGCCCACCTTCGGGATGAGCCTGCTGATCCAGGGTGGGGTGCTGTTCATCACCCTGGCCGTCGTGGGCCTCGTCGCCTGGGCCACGCTCAGCCGGGTCGAGTTCGCGGCCTCGAGCGAGGAGGAGGATCAGATCGTCGCCGGAGCGCTGGGACTGACCCTGCTCTCCGCGCTGATCCCGATCGCACTCTCGCTCGTCGCGACCGGCATCATGCAGGGGATCATCGTGCTGGAGGTCTCCCGTCAGACGCTCGGTGAGAAACTGACCTTCGCGCAGTTGTGGTCCCGAGGGAAGGGCCGGCTGTGGGCGGTCGGCTGGTACTCGCTCGCCCTGTTCGGCGCGCTCGGCGTCATCTCCGTCATCGTGATCACGATCGCTGTGGTGCCGTTCTTCTTCGGCGATGCCGGCGTCGTGGCCGGCATCATCCTCGTCATCGTCCTCTACCTGGCCCTACTCGCGGGGGTGCTCGCGCTCGCGACGAAACTCGCGTTCGTCCCGAGCGCGATCGTGCTCGAGCGACTCGGTCTGGGCGGCGCGATCGCCCGCTCCTGGCAACTGACGCGCGGCTCGTTCTGGCGCATCCTCGGTACCATCGTGCTGGTCGCGGTGATGCTCGGCTTCGCCAGCCAGCTGGTAACCACCCCGATCAGTCTGATCGCCGGAATCGTCGTCGGCCTCGCCTTTCCGACCGGTAGCGACGACGACGCGGTGGTCGGGATCCTCATCGGCACCTACGGCGTCACCATCGTCATCTCGCTGGTGGTGTCGGCCATCACGCTCGTCGTACAGTCGGCCACCACGGCGCTGCTCTACGTCGATCAGCGCATCCGCCGGGAGGGACTGGACCTCGACCTCATGCGGTACGTCGACGCGCGCCAGGCGGGCGCCGCCGGCATCCGTGATCCCTACGAATCCGATCGAACCCGGGCGAGGGCATGAGAGCGGATGCCCCGGTCGAGCCGGATTCCGAGCAGGCGCGGGACTGGTTGGCGCGGGAGCTGGCGAACCCCGCCTACCGCGAGGCCGAGCCGAACTGGTTCGACTCCCTCGTATCGGGCGTGCTCGAGTGGCTCGAGGATCTGCTCGGTGTGGGGGCGGGCAGCCCACCGGTTCTACTGCTCGTCGTCGCGGTGGTCGTCGTCGCCGGCCTGGTGGTGGCGGCCTACTTCATCTTCGGCGCCCCCAGGGTCAACCGGCGGAGTCGGATCGACGGAGCACTGTTCGGCGACGACGACGATCGGGATGCGGCGGCGATCCGCCTAGCCGCAGAGCACGCGGCCGCGGCCGGAAACTGGGACCTCGCGATCGAGGAGATGTTCCGGGCGATGGCGCGATCCCTCACCGAACGCGCCATCCTCACGACGACCCCCGGCACCACCGCGAGCGGCTTCGCCGCTGGCGCATCGCGGTGCTTTCCGGACCTGGCCGCCGAGTTCACGGCCACCGCCGGCGACTTCGACGCCGTGCGATACCTCGGCCGGGACGGCACAGCCGAAGGGTATTCCCGGGTGACCGGGCTCGAGCGCACGGTCCGCTCACGTCGGCCGGCACTCGACGCGGTCGGCGCGTGACGGTCGTCGATCGGCGGGGAACGGATACCGCGGCGCCGGTCATCCTCACCGCCACCGTCGGGCGCACCGCTCGCCGGCTCTCCTTCTGGTTCGCCATGGCGCTGGTACTGGTACTGCTCGCCCTCGGGTCGCTCGCCGTGGTCGGCGCCGCAGAGGACCTCCCGCGACTATCTGCGGACAGCGCCGCACCCGACGGCGCGCGGGCTGTCGCCGAGGTGCTGCGCGACCAGGGGGTCGAGGTGACCGCGACGGACGTACTGGCTGAGACGATCGAAGCGGTGGGCGACGGCTCCGACACCACCCTGGTCGTGTATGACGAGTTCGACAATCTCGCCGACGACGGGCACCAGCAGCTGATCGAGCTCGGGATAGACCTCATCGTGCTCGACCCGCCGTCCGGGCTGCTGGCCGCGGTCGCGCCGGAGGTACGGCAAGCGGGCATGCCGGACGACGACCCGCTCGAGCCCTCCTGCACGATTCCGGCAGTGGTTGAGGCCGGGTCGGTTTCGTCGGGTGGCGATTCCTACCGCCTGATCGGGTCGGATGGTGAGACCTGTCTGCGCAGTGACAGTGACAGCGATGACGACGCCTTCTCGCTGATCCGCGTCGAGACGGACGGCACCACGGTGACGGTGCTCGGTGCGACCGACGCACTCACCAACGGCGCCGTGCTCGACGACGGCAATGCCGTCTTCGCCCTCACGCTGCTCGGCGAGCGGGAGCGGCTGGTCTGGTACCTGCCCTCGGTCGCCGACTCTCTCGAACCGGGCGAGGACCTCTCCGCCCTCACCCCGGGGTGGCTCACCCCCGTGATCGCCCTCGCCGCGCTGGTCGTCGTCGCGGCAGCCGTATGGCGCGGTCGCCGATTCGGTCCGCTCATCGTCGAGAACCTTCCCGTCGTGGTACGCGCGAGCGAGACGATGGAGGGTCGGGCCAGGCTGTACCAGCGATCGTCGGCACGGCTGCGCGCACTAGACGCCCTCCGCCTCGGAACGATCAGCCGGCTCGCCCGCACGCTCGGCCTGCCAGGGTCCGCGAGTGTCGACGAGATCGTGGGATCGCTCGCTGCTCTCCTGAGACGCGACACCCGCGACATCCGTTCTCTGCTGGTCGACGACGACCCTGCATCGGACGCGGAGCTGGTACGCCTCAGCGACCGACTGCTCGAGCTCGAAGCGGCAGCGACCACGGCGGCCCGACCTTGACCGAATCCCACGACGACAGCAGGAGCGACGGATGACCTCTTCCGACCAGCACGACGCGGCACCCGGTTCGCCCGCTATGACCGCGGAGGGTGCGAACGCGCCAGATACGAGAGCGCAGCAATCCAGTGCCGAGCACTCTCAGGGTGCGGCGGGTCTCCGAGCGGCCTTCGGGCAGGTACGCGCCGAGGTCGGGAAAGCGGTGGTCGGGCAGGACGGCGCGGTGACCGGTCTCCTGATCGCGCTGCTCGCCGGCGGGCACGTGTTGCTCGAGGGCGTGCCTGGTGTGGCGAAGACCCTTCTGGTGCGCTCGCTGAGCCAGGCGCTCAGCCTGGACACGAAGCGGGTGCAGTTCACCCCCGACCTCATGCCCGGCGACGTGACCGGCTCCCTCGTATACGACGCGAAGAGCGGAGACTTCGAGTTCCGGGCGGGCCCGGTTTTCACCAACATCCTGCTCGCGGACGAGATCAACCGCACGCCCCCGAAGACGCAATCCGCGCTCCTCGAGGCGATGGAGGAACGACAGGTGTCGGTTGACGGCGCCTCCCGGAAGGTGCCGGTCCCCTTCCTCGTCGCCGCGACGCAGAATCCGATCGAGTACGAGGGCACTTACACGCTCCCCGAAGCGCAGCTCGACCGGTTTCTGCTCAAGCTGGTGCTCGACCTCCCCGCGCGCGAGGTCGAGGTCGAGGTGCTGCGGCGTCACGCGGCGGGTTTCAATCCGCGCGACCTCGTTGCGGCCGGCGTGCGACCGGTGCTCAGCGCCGCCCAGCTCGCGGAGGCGCAGGCGGACGTCGCCCGTGTCGGCGCGAGCTCAGACGTCATCGGCTACGCGGTCGATCTCGCCCGCGCGACCAGATCGAGCCCGTCGGTGCGCCTCGGCGTCTCCCCGCGCGGATCGACGGCGCTGCTCGCAGCGGCGAAGGCGTGGGCGTGGCTGAACGGATCGACCGGGGTGACGCCCGACCACATCCAGGCGATGGTGCTGCCCGTGCTCCGGCACCGCATCCAGCTGCGGCCGGAGGCGGAGCTCGAGGGGGTCTCGCCCGACACGATCCTGCGCTCCATCCTCAGCCAGGTGCAGGTGCCCATCTAGTGCGCGGTGGAGCTATGGCGATCGCGCCAGCGATCGTGCGACCCCAGCGCCGAGGGAGCCTGCGACCGAGGACGGCCACGTAGTGGCCGTCTCAGGTTGGTTCGTGCTGCTGGTCGCGGTCGGCGTGGTGCCGATCGTGCTGTTCGCGGATGCGACGGCGCTGCTCGCCTGGCTCATCGTCGTCGTGCTGCTCGGCGGCGTCGACCTCGCGCTCGCCGGGTCGCCGCGAACGGTCACACTCAGTCGTGATCTCCCTTCGCGGTTGAGACTCGGAGAGACGGCACGCAGCGTGCTCACCATCACGAACACCGGCAGCCGTCGCATCCGCGGGCTCGTGCGGGACGGGTGGCCGCCGTCCGCCGGGGCTGCGCGCACACGTACCCGACTGTCGATCCCCGCTAGGGAGCGGCGCACGATCACGACGTCGCTGACCCCGTTCCGGCGCGGTGACCGTCGGGCGGCGCACGTGACCATCCGATCGTTCGGTCCCCTGGGACTGGTCGCGCGCCAGGCGACCATCGCCTCGACCGATGTACTCCGCGTGCTGCCGCCGTTCAACGCTCGCAAGCACCTGCCATCGCGACTGGCCAGACTCCGGGAACTCGACGGCTCCACGAGCGTGCAGGTGCGCGGCCAAGGCACCGAGTTCGACAGCCTCCGCGACTACGTGCGCGGGGATGACGTGCGCTCGCTGGACTGGCGGGCGACCGCTCGACGTTCCGATCCGACGGGGATGCGCCTCACCGTGCGAACCTGGCGGCCCGAGCGCGACCGACGGGTGGTGATCGTCATCGATAGCGGGCGCACCTCCGCCGCCCGCATCGCCGACGAACCGCGCATCGACACCTCCTTCGAATCCGCTCTGCTGCTCGCCGCACTCGCCTCGCGTGCCGGAGACAGAGTCGACACGCTGATCTACGACCGGCGGATACGCGGGCGCGTGCAGGGAGCGAGTGGAGCGGAACTGCTCAACCGGATGGTCGAGACCATGGCGCCGGTGCAGCCCGAGCTCATCGAGATGGACTGGTCGGTCGTCCCGTCATTGGTCCGATCGGTGACCAGCAGCCGCGCGCTCGTCGTACTCATGACATCCATCGATACTCCGGGAGGGGCACGCTCACTGCTCTCGGTGCTTCCGCAGCTGACCCGTAAGCACCTGGTGCTCGTGGCATCGGTGACGGACCCGGACACCACGGCTGCGGTGCTCGATCGGGGCGACCGGACCTCGGTGTACCGCGCGGCCGCGGCGGAGCGTGCGCTCCTGGACACCACCCGCGTCGCCTCCGCCATCCGTCAACTCGGTGGAGACGTGGTCACGGGCACCCCCGCGGACCTCCCGCCGGCCGTCGCGGACCGGTACATCGACCTGAAGCGCGCTGGCCGCCTGTAGTGCGCCGGGTCAGCCGGCGACGAGCTGCCGCGCTCCCGCCTCGAACTCATCGAGGTCGCCGCTCGCGCCGGCACGGTGCGCGCGGCGCCCGATCACCCACTGGTACAGGAGGAAGGCGACCAGCGCCACGGTACCGATCCCGATCTTGATCACCCACGGCCAATCCTGTCGCGTCACGTAGCCCTCGATGATCCCCGAGACGAGCAGCGACAGCACGAGCCCGATCACCACCGTGAACAGAGCGCGCCCGTCCTCGGCGAGCGCCTGCACCCTCGTACGGGCGCCGGGCGCGATCCACGCCCAGAAGATGAGCAGCCCAGCCGCCGCCGCGACGAACACCGAGTACAGCTCGAGCTGTCCGTGCGGAGAGATGTAGAGGAAGAAGTCGCCGAGCCGACCGAACTCGTTCATCACCGCAGCCGACTGCCCGAGCCCCATCGCGTTCTGCACGATGACGTTCGGCACCCACACCCCGATGATGCCGAAGGCGACGCACTGCGCTGCGATGAACGCGTTGTTGGTCCACACCTGGCCGGCGAAGGACGCTTCAGGATTGTTCGAGTAGTAGCCGATGAACTCCTCCTCGGCGTACTGACGCCGACTGGATTCCGGTCCCAGCTGTTCGAGCAGAGCGGGGTTCTGGATGAACCACACGGCGGTCATCGCGGAGATGACGACCGTCACGACGGCGACGGCGAGGGTCAGCCAGCGGATGCGGTACAGCGCCGCCGGCAACTGCAGCAGGAAGAACGCGGGAAGCTGACTGAGCAGGTTCGCGCTCGCTCCGGTGAAGCGCAGTCGCGCGCGGCTCAGGTACAGCGAGAGTCGGTCGCCCTGTGACGATTGCCCGGCGACGGTCGTGATCGCGGAGAGCTGCGCCGTACCGGATTGATAGCGCTCGATGAGCTCGTCGGCATCCGCCCCGCTCAGGTGGGACTGGCGTCCGAGCGCGGCCAGGCGCTCCCATTCATCGCGGTGGGCGGCGGAGTATGCGTCGAGATCCATCTGTTTAGATACTAGACATGGCCCCGCAGTCGCCGGACGTTTCCACGAACCGGTCCGAGTACGCGGGCGACGACGATCAGTTGGTCACCGGTGAGGCGGTCGCGCTCGACCTGCGTCCCGCGGGTTTCGTACTCCGAGCCGCGGGCGCCGCGATCGACTTCGCGGTGACCGTACTGCTGCTCCTCGGGGCGATCACGCTCCTCAGCAGCGAGGCCCTCGGGTTCGTCGTCGACGAGGCGGCGTTCGCCGCGATCACCATCGCACTGATCGTGGTGCTGGTCGTGGTCGTGCCGACGACGGTCGAGACGCTGACGCATGGCAAGTCGCTCGGCAAGCTCGCCGTGGGCGCCCGGATCGTCCGTGACGACGGCGGCGCGATCGGCTTCCGGCACGCCTTCATCCGCGCCCTCACCGGCATGCTCGAGATCGTGATCACCTTCGGCGGCCTCGCCGTGCTGGTGGCGCTGTTGAATTCCCGGTCCAAGCGCCTCGGCGATCTGCTCGCCGGAACCTACAGCCAGTACGAGCGGGTGCCGCGCATCGTGGAGCCGACGTTTCCCGTTCCACCGCGACTGGAGGAGTGGGCCACTACCGCAGACGTCGCCAGACTCCCCGACCGGCTCTCCCGGCGCGTCTCCCAGTTCATCAAGCAGGTGAGCGGTATGTCGCCTGTCGCGAGGGCCAGGGTCGCCACCGAACTCGCGGGCGAGGTCGCCCAGTACGTCAGTCCGGTGCCCGATGCGCATCCAGAGGAGCTCCTCCTCGCGATCACCGCTGTCCGCCGCGAGCGCGAGTTCACCGCGCTCCGATTGCAGGAGGAGCGGATGCGGCAGCTCGAGCCCGTGCTCGGCGGCGTGCCGCACGGCTTCCCCGACCGCTGACGCCCCGCGGGTCGGCAGAGGGGCGTTAGGCGCGGCTCAGTAGCGGTAGTGGTCGACCTTGTACGGGCCACCGCGCTCGACACCGATGTACGCCGCCTGCTCCGCAGTGAGTTCGGTGAGCCGAACGCCGAGGGCGTCGAGGTGCAGGCGGGCGACCTTCTCGTCGAGATGCTTCGGCAGCACGTATACGCCGAGCGGATACTCGTCGGTGCGCGTCCACAATTCGATTTGGGCGAGCACCTGGTTGGTGAACGAGGTACTCATCACGAACGACGGATGCCCGGTGGCGTTCCCGAGGTTCATCAAGCGTCCCTCGGAGAGCACGAGCACGCTGCGCCCGGAAGGCAGCATCCATTCGTGCACCTGGGGCTTGATCTCGACGCGTGTCGCTCCGTCGAGCCGCTCGAGTCCGGCCATGTCGATCTCGTTGTCGAAGTGCCCGACGTTCGCGACGATCGCCTGGTGCTTCATCCGCAGCAGATGATCGACCGTGATCACGTTCTCGTTCCCGGTTCCGGTCACGAAGATGTCGATATCGCCGATCACCGCGTCGATGGTGGTGACCTGATAGCCGTCCATCGCGGCCTGCAGCGCGCAGATCGGGTCGACCTCGGAGACGATGACGCGCGCGCCCTGGCCGCGGAGCGCTTCGGCGGCACCCTTCCCGACATCGCCGTAGCCCGCGACGAAGACGACCTTGCCGCCGATGAGCACGTCGGTTGCACGGTTGAGGCCGTCGGGCAGTGAGTGGCGGATGCCGTATTTGTTGTCGAACTTCGACTTCGTCACCGAGTCGTTCACGTTGATCGCCGGGAACA
>CAXTLO010000048.1:0-13851 GCA_964244965.1 uncultured Marisediminicola sp. | reverse complement strand
GCTCCCGCTGGACGCGCCCGTCGAGGTGGAGCTGATCCTCGAGTTCGCCTGACGCCATAACCGCCGATCGAGCCTCCCGCGATCTCGACAAGCTCGATCAGCTCAGGACAAGCTCGATCGACGGCGTACCGCTACTTGAAGTTCTCGCTGATGACCGTCATCACGGTCGTGTCGGCGAGGGTCGTGGTGTCGCCGACCTCGCGTCCCTCCGCGACATCCTGAAGCAGGCGGCGCATGATCTTGCCCGATCGGGTCTTCGGCAGCTCCGTCACTATGAAGATCTGCCTGGGCCGAGCGATGGCACCGATCTGGTCGGCGACGTGCTTCCGCAACAGGCTGGACGCCTCGTCGGCGGTCTGCTTCGCCGCCTGCTTCGATCGGAGGATGACGAACGCGACGACCGCCTGACCGGTGGTCTCGTCGGCCGCGCCGACGACCGCCGCCTCGGCGACGATCGGATGCGAGACGAGCGCCGACTCGATCTCGGTCGTCGACAGGCGGTGCCCAGAGACGTTCATCACGTCGTCCACGCGCCCCATGAGCCAGATGTCGCCGTCCTCGTCGACGTGCGCGCCGTCTCCGGCGAAGTACCGCGGGCCGCCCTCTGAGGGGAACTTCGACCAGTACGTGTCGACGAACCGCTCGGGATCACGCCAGATTCCGCGGAGCATCCCCGGCCACGGCTCCGAAACCGACAGCAGTCCGCCGTTGGGCGGGTCGATCCGGGTACCGTCCTCGCTGAGCACGTCGATCTTGATGCCCGGGATGGGGGTCTGCGCCGAACCCGGCTTGAGTGTCGTCACTCCAGGCAGCGCGGAGATCATGATCCCCCCGGTCTCGGTCTGCCACCAGGTGTCCACGATCGGGGTCGACTCGCCGCCGATGATCTGCCGGTACCAGACCGACGCCTCGGGATTGATCGGCTCCCCGACCGACCCGAGCAGGCGCAGGCTGGACAGGTCCGACGCCTGCGGGATCTCTCGCCCGAGCTTCATGAAGGTGCGGATCGCGGTCGGCGCGGCATACAGGATGGTGACGCCGTATTTCTCGACCAGCTTCCACCAGCGCCCGGGCGCCGGGGCATCCGGAACTCCTTCGTACATCACCTGGGTCGCGCCGTTGGCGAGCGGTCCGTAGACGACGTAGCTGTGCCCGGTGACCCAGCCGACATCCGCGGTGCACCAGAACACATCGGTCTCGGGATGCAGGTCGAACACGTTTTTGTGAGTGAACGCCACCTGGGTGAGGTAGCCGCCGCTGGTGTGCAGGATGCCTTTCGGCTTCCCGGTGGTGCCAGAGGTGTAGAGGATGAACAGCGGCTGCTCGGCTTCGAACGGCTGTGCCTCGTGCTCGGCTTCAGCATCGGCCAGAGCCTCGTGCCACCACAGGTCGCGCCCGTCGGTCCACTCGATGTCATTACCGCCGCGCTTGACCACCAGCACGTGCGTCACGGAGTGAGCGCCCCCTCGTGCGAGCGCGGCATCCACCGTGGGCTTGAGCGGCAGGATCTTCTCCTTGCGCCAGCCGCCGTCGGCGGTGATGACGAGCTTGGCCTCGGCGTCGTCGATCCTGGTGCGCAGGCTGTCGGCGCTGAACCCTCCGAAGACCACCGAGTGCACCGCGCCGATGCGGGCGACGGCGAGCATCGCCACGACAGCCTCCGGAACCATGGGCATGTAGATCGCGACCCGATCGCCTGCCTCCACGCCGAGAGCGGTGAGCACATTCGCCGCACGCTTGACCTCTGCGGTCAATTCGGCGTAGGTGATGGCGCGGCTGTCTCCTGGCTCGCCTTCCCAGTGGATGGCGACGCGGTCGCCGTTACCGGCCTCCACGTGCCGGTCCAGGCAGTTGTACGCGACGTTCAGCTTGCCGTCGGCGAACCACTTGGCGAACGGCGGATTCGTCCAATCGAGGGTCTGCGTGAAGTCCTGATGCCAGTGCAGCAGCTCGCGCGATTGCTTCGCCCAGAAGCCGATCCGGTCGCTCTCAGCCTCGGCGTAGAGATCTGCGGAAGCAACCGCCTGCGCCGTGAATTCGCTCGACGGGGGGAAGCGGCGTTCCTCGCGGAGGAGGCTGTCGATGGAGGTGCTGGACATAGGATCCTCTTCGATCTCGGCCGCGCGGCACGATGGTCATCTGCGATGATCCTAAACCTGAGCGGGGCACCGACTCCGGCCAATCGGGTTGTGCACATGCGGCGGATTCCCACTTGCGAGAAGAACCGACTGGGCTACACTGAGGCAGTCGATTCGTTCGACTAGTGGTGCCAGCGATTCCCCCCAATCCGGCACTGCTGTGGCGGCACCAGTTCCCCCCAACCGGTGCCGCCCCTCTCTCTTTAACGGTCGGTGTTCGAACGGTCGATATCGCTCGAGCGCCCGTTACTTGCTCCAACCGGGTCGAGGACATCCAGTCCTCCCCGGACCGATCGCTTCCACTCGATGCACGGATATGCCGGGCTGCGGACGCGGGTACCCCGCCCTCCTGGGACAGTGGCCGGATGCTGCCTGACGACCTCCCACGATTCGTCGCTCGACGACATCCGGATGACGTCGCCGCACTCCCGGCTTCCCCCCGCCGAGGCGGTCCCGGAGCATCCGCTCTCGAAGAGTTCGGTCCGCTTCTCGACCTGGCTCGCGACCCCGACGTCACGGACATCTTCGCCAACGGTGGAGGTGGTGTGTGGGTGGATCGGGGAGCGGGACTGTACCGGCACCCGGACATCGACTTCGCGGAGGGCGACCTGCGAGCCCTCGCGACACGATTGATCTCTGTCGGAGGGAGGCATATCGACGAAGCCGCGCCGTGCGTCGACGTGAGACTGCACGATGGCATCCGCGTACACGCGGTGCTCCCGCCGATCTCACCGCACGGAACGCTCCTGTCGATCCGACTTCCCCGCGTCGCCGGTCTCGACCTCGAGAAGCTCCAGACCGAGGGATTCTTCGATGCAGTACCGCTCGATCTCGTGCGCACGCTGATCAGCGAACGACGGAACATCCTGCTGTCCGGTGCGGGCGGAAGCGGCAAGACGACACTGCTGGCCGCGCTCCTCGGTCTCGCCGATCACAGCGATCGAATCATCGCCATCGAGGACGTGTCCGAGCTCCGGGTCGATCATCCCCACTTCGTGGCGCTGGAGTCCCGCCAACCGAACCTCGAGGGCGCGGGGGAGGTCGGGCTGCAGAGGCTCGTGCGAGAGGCGCTGCGGATGCGTCCGGACCGCCTGGTGCTGGGCGAATGCCGCGGGCCCGAGATCCGCGAGCTCTTGTCGGCGCTGAATACCGGGCACGACGGCGGTGCCGGCACCCTGCACGCGAACTCGCTCGGAGACGTACCTGCGCGCATCGAAGCCCTCGGCGCGCTCGCGGGACTCGATCCGACGGCGATCGCACGGCAGACGATCAGCGCGATCGACGCGGTGCTCCACCTCGAACGACGCGACGGCGTGCGCCGGTTGGCTCAGGTGGGCGGGTTCGCTCTCGATGATCGAGACAGGCTGGTCGTCACGCCGCTCGGAGAGAGTCGCCCCGGCCGATCGAGCGGGCGCAGGGCACGACGGTGACGAGCCGGAGTACGCACCGACGGCGCACACGGTCGGTCGGGCGGTCGGGCGGGCGGTTGGGCGCGCAGACCCGTGCACACGGGGCCGGTCGCCGAGGCCGTCGCGCTCCGCCGTCCCTGGAGCCGGTGGCATCCGTCGTCCAACGCCTCGCCGTACTGCTTGCGGCCGGTGTCGCCCCAGCCTCCAGCTGGCAGTACCTGGCCGATCAGCCGACCGGTCCGGCGACCCCCGTGCTGATGGAGGTCGCGCGAACCGCGAGCATCGGTGACCCGGTACCACCGGGGATCATCGCCGGCATCGCAGGACTGCCCGACGGGAGTGATTCCGCGTGGCGGGGGGTTGCCGCCGCCTGGCAGGTCGCGACCGATGCGGGGGCTCCGCTCGCGCCGACGCTGATGGAGCTGGCCGGGTCGCTGCGCGGGCTCGCCCAGGTCCAGCGCGAGGTCGTCTCGGCGCTCGCCGGTCCCATCGCGACGGCACGGATGGTGATGGCTCTGCCCGCCGTCGGCGTGCTGTTCGGGCTGGCGCTCGGCTTCGACACAGTCGGGACTCTCGTCGGCAATCCGCTCGGCATCGCCTGTCTCGTTCTCGGGTGCGTTCTGCTCCTGGCTGGCCGGGCCTGGAACCGTCACCTCGTCGCCGCAGCGCAGCCGACCGATCTGACGCCCGGTCTCGAACTCGACCTGATGGCGATCGCCGTATCGGGCGGCGCCTCGATCCCCCGGGCCAAGAAGGCGGTCACGACCGCCGCCGCCGCGTGCGGCATCACCTTCGACCTCGCCGCCTCTGCGGTCGACGAGGCCCTTACTCTGTCCCACCGGGCCGGGGTCCCTGCAGCGGGTCTGCTGCGGAGCGAGGCGGACGAGCAGCGCCGGATCGCCCGCAGCGAGGGAGAGCGTCGCGCGGCAACGCTCGCGGTGACGCTGATGATCCCCCTCGGGGTCTGCGTGCTGCCGGCCTTCATGCTGCTCGGGGTCGCGCCGCTGCTCATCTCCGTCATCTCCTCCACAGTGACGCGGTTCTGATCCACCGCGCGGATCGCTCGTACGACGACCACCGCCTCTGCGGGCTCGGCACACTGGCACCGAGCCGATACGAGAAAGCAGAACCATGGGAAACCGCATCCGACACCTCTTCGCCAGATTCCGCACCGATGACGAGGGAGCAGCCACCGCCGAGTACGCCATCGCCACGATGGCCGCGGTCGGCTTCGCGGGACTCCTCGTCGTGATCATGCGCAGCGACGAGGTGCGTGGCATTCTGACCGACCTCGTGCAACGTGCGCTCACGTTCGCGGGGTGATCTGCGGAGCCGGGCGGTATTGGCGATGTCGGCGGACCGGGGGAGCGTCACCGCCGAGTTCGCCGCTGCGCTCCCCGCCGTCATCGTCCTGCTCGCGCTCTGCCTGTCCGCATTGCACCTCACTACCGTGCAGGTGCGAGTGCAGGATGCGGCGGCCCTCGCAGCGCGGGTGACCGCGCGAGGCGAGTCGGGTGCGGGAGCCGGGCTCGTAGGGAGCCTGGTGCCCGGCGCCGACCTCTCTATCGAGACGCGTGGCGAGCTCGTCTGCGCCACCGTGATCGCGTCCGGCGGCCCCGGCCCGTTCGCCGGCGTGCTGTTGAGTGGGCGGAGCTGTGCGCCGTCGAGTCTCGGATGATCCGGTCGATGACCCGGGGCGGGCAATCTGGCCCCCGGTCGATCCTGATCTCGCGGAGTCGCCGAGGGTGGTCCACCGACGCGGGCGCTGGGTCCGTCGTGACCGTAGCCGTCATCGCCGCACTGATACTCGCGGTCGGGCTGTGCCTTCCCATCGGCGCGGTCCTCGCGGATCGGCAGCGCGCGGCGGGAGCAGCGGATGCGGCGGCGCTCGCCGCGGCCGATGTGGCGATCGGCATCCGGGGCGGGTCCCCGTGTGCAGCCGCGGAGGTGGTGTCGTCGGCGAACGGCGCCGGCCTGACGTCGTGTGTGGTGGACGGCGTGATCGTGACTGTCGGCGTGCGGATCGTCCGCGGCGTCCTCCCGATCGCAGCCGTCGCGACGGCGGGTCCTCCACCGTGATGGACGGAGCGATCGTTCATACAGCGGCTGGATGACGTGTATCCACCGTCGTGTGCGACGCGGGTGCGCGTTCCCCACGTGCACGCGCTTCCTATATATGAGGCACGTGCACCCGCTTCCTATATATGAGGAAGGAGATCGTGATCGTGCGCGGGTGCCGCGAACAGGGCCGCGCCTGGCTGACCTGTGTATGGTGTCGCTGACAGTGGCGGCGCACCTGACGCGCAGCCGACGCACAGACGTCGAGCGCACAGTCGTCGCGCACACCAGCCGCACATCGCACTGTCGGATCAAGAGGAGTCACGTGCCTGGCACGAAGAAGTTGGTCATCGTGGAGTCGCCCGCGAAGGCGCGCACGATCGCCCAGTACCTGGGCGAGGGATACGACGTGCAGGCCTCCGTCGGTCATATCCGCGACCTGATCGAGCCGAAGAATCTTCCCGCAGACCTCAAGAAGGGGTCGCTCGGCAAGTTCTCGGTCGACGTCGAGAACGGGTTCGAGCCGTACTACGTGGTCTCCGACCAGAAGAAGAAGACCGTCGCCGACCTCAAGCGGGCGCTGAAGAACGCCGACGAGCTCTACCTCGCCACTGATGAGGACCGCGAGGGCGAAGCGATCGCGTGGCATCTCCTGCAGGAGCTCAAGCCGAAGGTCCCCGTCAAGCGGATGGTGTTCCACGAGATCACCAAGGAGGCGATCGAGCGCGCCCGCGACAGCACCCGTGACATCGACACCGCGCTGGTCGATGCTCAGGAGACCCGGCGCATCCTCGACCGGCTCTACGGCTACGAAGTCTCGCCCGTACTCTGGCGCAAGGTCGGTCCCGGCCTCTCCGCGGGCCGGGTGCAGTCCGCAGCCACCCGCCTCGTGGTCGATCGAGAGCGGGAACGGCTCGCATTCACAGCGGCGAGCTACTGGGATCTCTCCGCGTCCCTCCTGCCGGCGGGCGGCGGCAGCGCATTCGACTCTCGGCTCGCCAGAGTCGACGGCAAGCGCATCGCGCAGGGCGGCAGCTTCGACGACCGTGGCGCACTGAAGGCCGACGCCCGCATCCTCGACGAAGCCGGCGCGGAAGCCCTCGCCACAGCACTCGGGCGCGACGACGTGACCGTCGCCGTGTCATCCGTCGACTCCAAGCCCTACACGCGCAGGCCAGCCGCTCCATTCACCACCTCGACCCTGCAGCAGGAGGCGGCCCGCAAGCTCCGCTTCTCCGCCCGTCAGACCATGAGCGTCGCGCAGTCGCTGTACGAGAACGGGCACATCACCTACATGCGTACCGACTCGCCGAACCTGTCGCAGCAGGCGATCAACGCCGCGCGCTCGCAGGCGGCGTCGCTCTACGGCGCGGAGAGCGTGCCGGACAAGCCCCGGATGTACAGCGGCAAGAACAAGAACGCGCAGGAAGCGCACGAGGCGATCCGGCCGGCCGGGGACGCGTTCCGTACGCCGTCGCAGCTCGAGGGCACGCTCCGCGGCAACGACTGGAAGCTGTACGACCTCATCTGGAAGCGCACCGTCGCCTCGCAGATGGCAGACGCGAAGGGATCGACGGCGTCGGTCGTGATCTCCGCCACCGTCCCGTCCCCGATCGCGGAGCTGGGCACGACGGGTCCGTCGGTGTCCGAGTTCACCGCGAGCGGCACCGTCATCACCTTCCGCGGCTTCCTGCATGCCTACGAGGAGGGACGCGACGAGGAACGCAACGCGAACGCCGAGCCAGCCGACGCCAAGCTTCCGCCCCTCACCGTCGGTCAGCGATTGACGGTGGACGCCGTCGAGGCGCGCGGCCACGAGACTTCTCCGCCGCCCCGCTACACCGAGGCGAGCCTGGTCAAGACACTCGAGGAACTCGGTATCGGCCGCCCCTCCACCTACGCGTCGATCATCTCCACGATCATCGACCGTGGCTACGTGACCCCCCGTGGGCAGTCGCTCATCCCGAACTGGATTGCCTTCTCCGTGGTCAGGTTGCTCGAGGAGTTCTTCACCGATCTGGTGCAGTACGACTTCACCGCCGGCATGGAGGACGATCTCGATCGCATAGCCGACGGCGCGGAGGATCGTGTCGACTGGCTGACGAGCTTCTACTTCGGCAGCGCGAAGCATCGCGGTCTGCGCAATGTCATCGACAACCTGGGCGACATCGATGCGCGCACCATCAACTCGATCGTGCTCACCGACGACATCACATTGCGGATCGGCAAGTACGGCCCGTACCTCGAGGTGGCGACGGATGACACGCAGCCGGACGCCACCCCGCGGCGGGTGAACCTCCCGCTCGAGCTGGCCCCCGACGAGCTCACCGCGGCGAAGGCGCAGGAACTCGTCGACGCGCCGGTGATCGTGGACCGGGTGATCGGCGTGAACCCGGAGAACGGTAAGAACATTCTGGCGAAAGACGGGCGTTTCGGTCCGTATGTCACCGAGCTCGATCCCGAACCGGCGCCGGTCGTCGACCCCACAACCGGTGAGGTCATCGAGGACAAGCCCAAGAAGAAGACAGCGGACAAACCCCGCACCGCCTCTCTGTTCAAGTCCATGGACCTCGCGTCCATCGACCTCGATACGGCTCTGCGCCTGCTTGCTCTTCCTCGGGTGGTGGGGCCGGATCCCGAGACGGGTGCCGAGATCACGGCGCAGAACGGCCGGTACGGCCCCTACCTCAAGAAGGGCACCGACACCCGGTCGCTCACCGAGGAGGATCAGATCTTCGAAGTCGACCTCCCCGCGGCGCTCGAGCTGTTCGCGCAGCCGAAATACGGTGCTCAGCGGGCGTCGAGTGCGCTCAAGGAGTTCGACGCCGATCCCGAGAGCGGCAAGCCCATCCGCATCAAGGACGGCCGGTTCGGCGCATACGTGACCGACGGAACCACCAACGCCACGATCCCGCGCGGAGAGACCGTCGAGGACGTCGACTTCGAGCGTGCCGTGCAACTGCTCGCGGACAAGCGCGCGAAGGGCCCGGCGCCGAAGAAGACAGCTGCCAAGAAGCCCGCGGCGAAGAAACCGGTGGCGAAGAAACCAGCAGTGAAGAAGACGGCGGCGAAGAAGTCGACGACGACCACGACGACGACCAGGAAGCCCGCCGCCAAAAAACCCGCCGCCAAGAGGGCGTCGGCGGCCAAGACGGGTCTGCCGAAATCAGCATCGGCCGGGGCGCCAGCGGGCACGTGACCGGCCTCTTCATAACCTTCGAGGGCGGCGACGGATCCGGCAAGTCGACCCAGTCGCGCCTGCTCACCGACTGGCTGCTGGCCGCAGGTCACACGGTCGTGCACTCGCGCGAGCCGGGCGGCACCGAGCTCGGCTCAGAGCTCCGCGAGATCATCCTGCACCGTCGCGGCCATGTCGACCCGCGTGCCGAGGCGCTGATCTATGCGGCCGACCGAGCACACAACGTCTCCACCGTCGTCCGGCCCGCGATCGCTCGAGACGACGTGGTGATCCAAGACCGATACCTCGACTCCTCGGTCGCCTACCAGGGCGCGGGGCGAACCCTTGATACCGGCGAGATCCGCGATCTGTCGCTCTGGGCGACGGGCGGGCTGCTGCCGGATCTCACGATTCTGCTCGATCTCGACGTCGCTGTCGGGCGTGCGCGTCTCGAGGCCGGGCCCGCGAGATACGACCGCCTCGAGGCGGAAGAGGCGGACTTCCATTCTCGCGTCCGCGACGCCTATCTCGCCTTAGCCGATGCCGAGCCCACGCGATTCCTGGTGGTAGACGCGGCAGCCCCCGTCGAGCGCATAGCCGACACCATCCGCTCGCGCGTCGAAGGCTTGCTCCCCACCGAGCCTGTCGGCCACCGCGGTTAAGCTGACGACGTGTCCGCCTGGGATGATCTGACCGGCCAATCGGAGGCCGTCGCGCTGCTACGTGCCGCCTCCGAGGAGTCCGCCGGCGGAGCGCCGAGTCGCGCGATGACACACTCCTGGCTCATCACCGGTCCGCCGGGCTCCGGCCGGTCCAACCTCGCGTTCGCGTTCGCGACCGCTCTGTTGAGTCCGGGTGGCTCCGAGGGCGACGACGCGGTGCGTCGCCAAGTCGATGCGCGTACCCACCCCGACCTCGGAGTCCTCAGTACCGAGAGGGTGATCATCACCATCGACGAAGTGCGCCGACTCGTCGCGAGCTCCAATTTCTCTCCGTCGGTCGGGCGATACCGGGTGATGGTCATCGAAGACGCCGACCGCATGAACGAATACGCGTCGAACGTGCTTCTCAAGGCGCTCGAAGAACCTCCGCCGCGCACGGTGTGGATCCTGTGCGCCCCGAGCGAGGCGGACCTGATCCCCACGATCCGCTCGCGGGTGCGAAGTGTGCGCCTCAGAGTGCCGGGTGTGGATGATGTCGCGCAGCTGCTCGTGCGCCGAGACGGCGTCGACCTCGCCCGCGCCACCCGCGCGGCACGCGAGGCGCAAAGTCACATCGGCATGGCGCATCGGCTGGCGACGAGTGAGGACGCCCGGCGTCGGCGCGATCAGACCCTCCGCGCGGCCATCGAGATCCGCACCGTATCGGAGGCGGTCATGGCCGCGGCGACCATGCTCGCCCTCGCCTCCGACGACGCGAAGGCCATCACTCTCGAACGTGACGCGGAAGAACGCGAGCGTGCACTCCGTTCCCTGGGCGTCGAGCCCGGCGGCACCGTCCCGGCGGGGCTCCGCAGCCAGATCAAATCCCTCGAAGACGATCAGAAGCGGCGGGCTACCCGGAGCCTGCGCGACGGGATCGACCGCATCATGGTGGACCTGATGTCGCTCTACCGGGACATCCTGCTCATTCAGCTCGGCGTCGTCGACACCGTGATCAACGTCGGTATGCAGCATGACCTCGTCGTGGCAGCACGACAGTCGGCCCCCGAGCAGACCCTCCGCACGCTGGACGCCATCGCCACCGCTCGGGAACGCATCGAGGGGAACGTGGCGCCCGCCCTCGCGCTCGAGGCCGTGCTCGTCTCCGCTGTGCGACGCACATGAGACGTGTCGTGCTGACAGCCCTCGCCCTTCTCTCGGTGGTGGTGATGCTGACCGGATGCGTGTCGCTGTTCGTGCCACCGCGGGATAGCGGCACGTCCATACCGACAGGTGAGGACGTCGCACCCGAGCTTTCGGAGTACTACTCGCAGGTGCTCGAGTGGTCGCCGTGCGAGGGCGCGTTCCAGTGCGCGACGGCCGCGGCGCCCCTCGATTGGGCCGACCCCGGGCGGGACCGCATCGAGCTCGCCCTCATCCGCTCGACCGCGAACGGCGATCCTCGGGGATCGCTGCTGGTCAATCCCGGCGGTCCCGGCGGATCCGGGTACGACTTCGTGCGCGACAGCATCGACTACGCGGTGTCGGCCCGAGTCCAGGAGGAGTTCGACGTCGTCGGTTTCGATCCGCGCGGCGTCAACCGCTCGTCCGCCGTCTCGTGTTACTCCGATCCCGCCGAGCTCGATTCGTATCTGTTCGACATCCCGACGGGCGCACGAGGCACCGAGGAGTACCGTGCGGAGGCGCAGGAGCGCGCAGCCGCGTTCGCGCAGGCGTGCCTCGACAATACGGGCGAGCTCCTCGGCTACATCGACACCGAGAGCGCCGCACGAGACCTCGATCTGCTCCGGTCGATTCTCGGCGACGACACCCTCAACTACCTCGGCTTCTCCTACGGCACGCTGCTCGGCGCCACCTACGCCGAGCTCTACCCGACCAGGACGGGGCGCCTGGTCCTCGATGGGGCGGTGGACCCGTCGTCATCCGACCTGGAGGTCAGCGCAGTCCAGGCGCAGGGATTTGAGAGCGCTCTGCGCGCGTACCTCGCAGAATGCTTGGCCGGAGACGGATGCCCGTTCTCCGGCGACGTGAACGACGCGATGGTCGACATCCGCTCGATCCTCGATCGTCTCGACGAGAGCTCGCTCCGAGCCGCCGACGGGAGACAACTCGGCAGCGGCACGATGTTCTACGCGATCGTGTTCCCCCTGTACAACCAGGCGAACTGGCAGTTCCTCACCGAGTTGTTCAGCACCGTCATGGCCGGCGACCCTGAGATCGCCTTCGCGCTGGCCGACAGCTATTACTCCCGAGAGGAGGACGGTACCTTCAGCGACAACTCGTTCGAAGCGTTCACCGCCATCAACTGCGTCGACTACGTGCCCACCTCGACCCCGGAGACCGCGCAGGCCGATGCCGCAGAACTCGAGCGAGTCGCACCGGTGTTCGGCCCGTCGCTCGCGAATGGTCCGAACATCTGTGCAACGTGGCCGGTGCCCGCGACTGGTGAGCGTGAGACGATCGCGGCGGCGGGATCCGAGCCCATCCTCGTCATCGGTACCACCAATGATCCTGCGACGCCGTACGTGTGGGCGGAGGCGATGTCGTCGCAACTCGAGAACGGTCACCTGGTTACGTACGACGGCGAGGGACACACCGCCTACAACAGATCCAACGCGTGCATCAACGACACTGTCGACGACTTCCTCATCGAGGGCACCGTGCCGGAGACCGATCCGCTCTGCTGACTGCTCCCCCGCGCAAGTTTGCAGAATCTGCAAGAATAGTCGGGTGACCATCGAGCAGCCCGGCCTGCGGGAGCGCAAGCGGCTCGCGACCAGGCGCGCCATCCAGATGGCTGTCCTCAGCCTGTCGTCCGAGCGTGGCTTCGACAAGGTGACGGTCGAGGAGATCAGCGCACGGGCCGACGTATCGCCGCGGACGTTCTTCAACTACTTCCCGTCGAAGGAGTCGGCCGCGATCGGCGATGCTCCCGCGCTCCAGGACGATACGGCGATGGCGAGCTTTCTCGCCGGCGGCGCCGAGGAGGACCTGATGTCCGGCATCGCCCGGCTGATCGAGGCTGCGGTGGCCACGTTCGACGACGACGTCGAGTTGCTGCATCTGCGCCGCGACATCATGCACGCGCATCCGCAGCTCTTCGCGATGCGGATGGCGTCCATGCGCACCTTCGAGGACGAACTCAGTGCGGTGGTCGAGGAACGTCTGAGTCGCGATGATCCGCAGCTCGCCGCCGATCCGGCTGCCCTCCGAGACCGCGCGCGGCTCGCCACACTCGTGAGCATCGGCGCGATCCGCCATGCCTGGTCGAGCTGGGCGGAGTCGGGCGGACGCGGTCCGCTCGGCGATCGCATCCACTCCGCCTTCGACGGCCTACGGCATCTGCTCACACCGGTGCAGATCGGATGATCGGCTAGGCTTCCATGCTGTGCCATCGGCCCCGCCGGTCGTACGCCGCCTTAGCTCAGTCGGTAGAGCATCTCACTCGTAATGAGAAGGTCGTCAGTTCGATTCTGACAGGCGGCTCCACGAAATCGCCGTCGTTACTGACCTGCAGGGGTCTTGTTCGGTTCAACGACGCTCTCGGAAGCGCGGTTTGCCCACATTTTGCCCACATTCGTATTTCGGGCGCGGTTATCCAGTGCCGCAGCAACGGCATCTAGATCGTCTTCGAAAAGGTCGCTGTAGACGTCCAGCGTCATTGCGGCAGACGCGTGGCCGAGCATCCGCTGGATAGATAAGACAGACGCTCCGGACGAGATCGCCAAAGACGCCGCGGTGTGCCTCAGGGAGTGCGGGGTGATCGACGGTAACTCCGGGTACTGCTCTCGAAGCGCAGTGACGGCACGATTGAAGACGTTGCGGCGGAAGTTCCCGGATCGCATGATTTGGCCGTGGGGCGAGCTGAAGAGGACAGTGTCAGAGGGAATATCCGCTCGAACCGATGCGTCACAACTCCGACCTGATCAGCGTGAGGTAGCGCCGCTTGCCACGTACGGGCTCGCACTTGTCCGCGATCGGAGGGGGGGTAGAAGGTTCGGTTGCTGCGTGTAACGCTTCTCTTGTGTCATTCGAAGATGAAGTTTTCACGGACCTGAGTTTTCCATCGGATACAGGATGCGGTCCATTCGTCGCACCTTCACCCGAAGACCGAGCTGGCATTTCGAGACGAAACTTCGTCTTGATGGCGTCGGCGGTGGCCTCGGGCCTGCTTCTCGCCGAGTTCGCAGTCTCCCCTGAGGCAGCGTTGGCAAGCGGCGGATATGTATGGCCCGTTGGGCAATTTCCAGCTCCCAGCGGATGCGGACGCTTCGGCCAGCCGCGACCGTATGCGGCGTGTGTGAACGGAACACCCCCAAGCCGATACCACGAAGGGGCGGACTTCGCCGGACGAGCCACCGGGACACTAATTGGTGCAATAACCGGTGGCAAGGTGATCTCGAAGG
>CAXTLO010000047.1:0-14084 GCA_964244965.1 uncultured Marisediminicola sp. | reverse complement strand
CGAGCTGATGAGAAGAACGAGGTCAAGGGTGACGGTCAACGACCAGGATCCGTATTCGGTGCACAACGCTGATCAGGACCCGGAGGAAACGTCCGAGTGGCAGGAGTCTCTCGACGCCCTCGTCGCCGCGCGCGGCCACGAGCGGGGACGCGAGATCATGCTCAGCCTCCTCAAGCGCTCAAAGGAGCTGCACCTCGGGGTACCGATGGTGCCGACGACCGACTACCTCAATACCATCGCGCCCGAGAACGAGCCGGCCTTCCCCGGCGACGAAGAGCTCGAGCGGCGGTACCGCGCATGGATCCGATGGAACGCCGCGATCACGGTGCACCGCGCTCAGCGGCCGGGGATCTCCGTCGGCGGACACATCTCGACGTACGCGTCATCCGCGGCCCTGTACGAAGTGGGACACAATCACTTCTTCCGCGGGCAGCACCACCCCGGCGGCGGCGATCAAATCTTCTACCAGGGTCACGCCTCCCCTGGCATGTACGCCCGGGCCTTCCTCGAAGGGCGCCTGAGCACCGAGCAGCTGGACGGTTTCCGCCAGGAGAAGTCGCACGCGGCAGGCGGCCTGTCCTCCTACCCGCATCCGCGCCTCATGAAGGACTTCTGGCAGTTCCCCACCGTGTCGATGGGCCTCGGCCCGATCAACGCCATCTACCAGGCCCAGTCGAACCGCTACCTCACCGATCGTGGCATCACGGATGCCGCCGACCAGCAGGTCTGGGCCTTTCTGGGCGACGGCGAGATGGACGAGGTCGAGAGCCGCGGCGCACTGCAGCTCGCCGCGAACGACGGGCTCGACAACCTCAACTTCGTCATCAACTGCAACCTCCAGCGACTCGACGGACCGGTGCGGGGCAATGGCAAGATCATCCAGGAGCTGGAGAGCTTCTTCCGCGGTGCCGGCTGGAACGTCATCAAGGTGATCTGGGGACGAGAGTGGGACGACCTGCTCGCCCGGGACACCGACGGGGCGCTGCGCGACCTGATGAACGCCACGCCGGACGGGGACTACCAGACCTTCAAGGCGGAATCCGGCGCCTACGTTCGCGAGAACTTCTTCGGGCGTGATCCGCGTGCGCTCGAGCTGGTCAAGGACTATTCCGACGACGACCTCTGGAACCTCAAGCGCGGGGGACACGACTACCGCAAGGTGTACGCGGCGTTCAAGGCGGCGTCGGAGCACAAGGGTCAGCCGACGGTCATCCTGGCCAAGACGGTCAAGGGCTACGGACTCGGACCGTCGTTCGAGGGCCGTAACGCCACGCACCAGATGAAGAAGCTCACCCTCGACAATCTCAAGCAGTTTCGCGACGAGATGCGGATCCCGATCACGGACGCCCAGCTCGAGGAAGACCCCTATCTGCCGCCGTACTACCACCCGGGCGACGAGGACGAGGCGATCCAGTACCTGCACGAACGGCGCCAGGCCCTCGGCGGGTACGTGCCGGAGCGGCGCTCGCGGTTCACGCAGGTGAATCTGCCGGCAGACACGACCTACGACGTGGTCAAGCGTGGATCGGGCAAGCAGGAGATCGCGACCACGATGGCGTTCGCCCGCCTGCTCAAAGATCTCCTGAGATCGAAGGACTTCGGTCACCGGATCGTGCCGATCATCCCGGATGAGGCTCGTACGTTCGGGATGGACGCCTACTTCCCCACCTCTAAGATCTACAACCCGAGCGGCCAGACCTACACCTCGGTCGACCGCGAGCAGTTGCTGTCGTACAAGGAGAGCCCCCAGGGTCAGATCCTGCACGTCGGCATCAACGAGGCCGGCGGATTCGCGGCGTTCACCGCGGCGGGTACCTCGTACTCCACCCACGGCGAAGCGCTCATCCCCGTGTACGTCTTCTACTCGATGTTCGGATTCCAGCGCACCGGCGACGCCATGTGGGCTGCGGGCGACCAGATGGCGCGCGGGTTCATCATCGGCGCGACGGCCGGGCGCACCACTCTCACGGGTGAGGGTCTGCAGCACGCCGACGGACATTCGCCCCTGTTGGCATCCGCCAACCCCGCCGTCGTCTCGTACGATCCGGCGTTCGGCTATGAGATCGGTCACATAGTGCAGGCGGGTCTCGAGCGGATGTACGGGGGACGACACAACGACCCGAACGTCATGTACTACCTCACGGTGTACAACGAGCCGATCGTGCAGCCCGTGGAGCCGGAGAACCTCGACATCGACGGCGTGCTGAACGGCATCTACCTGCTCGCTCCCGGTGACTCCGATGGTCCGAAGGCACAGCTTCTCGCCTCCGGGGTGGCGGTGCCGTGGGCACTCGAGGCACAGCACCTCCTCGCACAGGACTGGAACGTCTCAGCGGATGTCTGGTCCGTCACCTCGTGGACGGAACTCCGTCGCGAGGGCATCGATGCCAACCAGCAGAACTTCCTCTACCCCGACGCCGACCGGCGTGTGCCGTACGTCACACGGAAGCTCGAGAGTGCGGAAGGCCCGTTCGTCGCCGTCAGCGACTTCATGCATGCCGTGCCCGATCAGATCCGCCAGTTCGTTCCCGGTGACTACGCGACCCTCGGAGCGGACGACTTCGGATTCTCCGACACCCGACCGGCTGCGCGGCGCTACTTCACCATCGATGGTCCCTCGATAGTGGTGCGCACGCTCGAGTCGCTCGTGGCGCAGGGCAAGATCGATGCCTCGGTCCCCCAGCAGGCGATCGACAGGTATCGGCTGCACGACGTGACGGCCGGGACCTCAGGGAACGCCGGAGGTGAGAGCTGACCTGGAAGACGCCAGCGCTCAGCCCATGACGTCCGCGGGAGCGACCGAGCGCCGCACGGCGGGCGCTCCGGTGCGGTCACGCGCACAGACGCTCGCCTGGCTCAAGACGGTCAGCGGGGAGCTCGCGTCGGCGACGCTGAAACGGCTCGATGAGACCCTGCCCTGGTACGGCGACATGCCACCCGGGCGGCGGTCGGCCGTGGGACTGGTCGCGCAGGCCGGCATCACCTCATTCATCCAGTGGTTCGACGATCCGAGGTCGACGCCGTGGATCGCCGCAGACGTGTTCGGAGCGGCGCCACGGGAGCTGCTCCGGTCGGTCAGCCTCACGCAGACGCTGCAGCTGATCAAGGTCACCGTCGAGGTCGTCGAAGAGCGGATGAAGGGGCGGGAGGAGTCCTTGCGCGAGGCCATCCTGCTGTACTCGCGGGAGATCGCGTTCGCCGCCGCCGATGTCTACGCTCGAGCCGCCGAAGCGCGCGGCCTCTGGGACGCGAGGCTCGAGGCACTCGTCGTCGACTCGATCCTCAGCGGCGAGTACGACGACGAGCTCCCGTCCCGGATCGCGGCACTCGGATGGCATGGTCACGGCGAGGTGTCGGTGCTCGTCGGCACTGCGCCGCAGATGCTCGATGTGGACATGCTGCGCCGCACCGCGAGACATCTCGACGCGGACGTCCTCATCGGCGTGCAGGGCGGGCGCCTCGTG
This sequence comes from uncultured Marisediminicola sp., assembly GCA_964244965.1. Taxonomy (GTDB): domain Bacteria; phylum Actinomycetota; class Actinomycetes; order Actinomycetales; family Microbacteriaceae; genus Marisediminicola. The sequence goes on along the minus strand of CAXTLO010000047.1, from coordinate 10,620 downwards.
CTCGTCATCGGTCGCGCGCATCCCAGCGACCCGGACGGCGAAGAGCAGGAGAGCCTGCGCCCGTTCGCCGAGATCGCCCGCGCCCTCGAGCCGGGCTTCGGTGACGGGCAGCTCATCCTCGGCGACGAGGTGCCGAGCCTGGTGGACGCGTCACGCAGCGCGAAGTCGGCGCTGGCGGGATTCGCCGTAGCGCGGTCGCTCCGAAATGCTCCGCGACCGGCGATGGCGGACGACCTCCTGCCCGAACGTGCCCTCGCCGGCGATCCGCTCGCCCGATCGACGCTGGTCAACCGCATCTACCGCCCACTCAAGGCGCACTCCCCCGAGCTGCTTCTGACGCTGTGGTGCTATCTCGACAACGGCAGGTCGCTCGAGGGGACGGCGCGCGAATTGTTCGTGCACCCCAATACCGTCCGCTACCGCCTCAAGAAGGTGACCGAAGTCATCGGATGGGACGCCACCGGCGCCCGCGAGTCGCTCATCCTGCAGGCCGCCCTGATCCTCGGGTCCATCGCCGAGCCGGATGCGGCGGGCTCGGCGCGACGCGTGTCCGCCCGCGCGACCAGTCAGCGCCGAAGCGCGCCGACCACGCCGCGCCGCCCGGTGTAGGTGGATCACTACAACGCGTGGGTCGGTTTAACGTGGGCCACGCACAGCGAGAGGTCCGGAAGCTTGGCAGACTGGTGACGTGATCGTCGTCGTCTGCCCTGGTCAGGGCTCCCAGACCCCCGGCTTCCTCGCCCCCTGGGTCGAGCATGATCTCTACCGCGACCAGTTAATCGGAATGTCCAACGCCGTCGGAGTGGACCTGGTCGAGCACGGTACGAGGTCGGATGCGGACACGATCCGTGACACCACCGTCGCGCAGCCGCTCATCGTGGCCGCGGGCCTCCTCACCCTCAGTGTGCTCCTGGCCGATGGGCGCGGCGCCCGGATCGGGGGCGTGGCCGGACACTCCGTCGGGGAAGTGACGGCGGCCGCGGCATCCGGGATACTCAGCCTGGGCGACGCGATGACCCTGGTGCGCGAGCGGAGTCTCGCCATGGCCGACGCCGCCGCTCGCACAGCAACAGGGATGAGCGCGGTCATCGGGGCGGATGAGAGCGAGCTGCTGTTCCGCCTGGGCGAACTGGATCTCGAGCCGGCGAACTTCAACGGCGGCGGGCAGATCGTGGTCGCCGGGGCCGTCGACGCCCTCGCCGCCCTCGCCGCAGATCCCCCGACCCGCGCCAGAGTCATCCCCCTCCAGGTCGCGGGCGCATTCCACTCCCGCTACATGCTGCCCGCCGTCGAGAGGCTGCGTGAGTACGCCGCATCGCTCTCGGTCGATGATCCGACGACCCGCATCTGGAGCAACGCGGACGGCGACGCGGTCGCGTCCGGCGCCCGCTTCATCGACCTGCTCGTCGACCGGGTCAGCGCGCCGGTGCGGTGGGACCGGGTGATGGAGTCCTTTGCCGCCGAAGGCGTCACCGGGATGATCGAGCTCGCTCCCGGCGGTGCGCTCGCGGGCCTCGCCAAACGCGGCCTCCGCGGCGTGCCGACGATCTCGATCAAGACCCCAGACGATCTGCCCGCCGCCATCGACATGATCGACAGGACTACATGACCTCTCCGACCCTCCGCCAATCCCACGGTGTGCAGTTCACCCGCATCTACAGCTACGGCGCCGCGCGCGGCGATCTCGTGGTGCCCAATGACGACCTCGTCGCCCAGATCGACTCGAGCGACGAGTGGATCCGACAGCGCACCGGGATCATCACCCGCACGCGTGCGTCTGCCGGCATCCTCGCGATCGACATGGCGACGGACGCTGCCCGCGAGGCCATCGCGGAATCCGGCGTGCAGGCCGATCAGATCGACCTGGTGATCATCGCCACGATCGGAAACGTCATGCAGACTCCGTCGATGGCTGCGGTCGTCGCCGACAGGGTGGGCGCGAATCCCGCGGCGGCCTATGACTCCAACGCGGCATGCGCGGGCTTCAGCTACGCGGTCACCCAGGCTGACGCGCTCATCCGCGCCGGAGCGGCGCACTACGCACTGGTGATCGGGGCGGAGAAGCTCTCCGACGTCGTGGACCCCACAGACCGCTCGATCTCGTTCCTCCTGGGCGACGGGGCCGGCGCGGTCGTGATCGGTCCGAGCGACACCCCCGGCATTGCCGCCGCGGTGTGGGGATCGGACGGCTCCAAGGCGGATGCGGTGAGCATGAACGCCACGCTGGTCGACTTCCGGGACGGCGACGTAAAATGGCCCACCTTGCGCCAAGACGGGCAGGCCGTGTTCCGCTGGGCGGTGTGGGAGATGGCCAAGGTCGCACGACGGGCGCTCGAGGTAGCCGGGGTGGAGGCATCCGACCTCGCCGCCTTCGTTCCCCATCAAGCCAACATGCGCATCATCGACGAGTTGGCCAAGCAGCTCGGCCTTCCGGAGTCCGTCGCGATCGCACGCGACATCGAGACGACGGGTAACACCAGCGCGGCGTCGATCCCGCTCGCGACCCACCGCCTGCTCGCCGAACACCCCGAACTGAGCGGGGGTCTGGCCCTGCAGATCGGCTTCGGCGCCGGCCTCGTGTTCGGCGCCCAGGTTGTCGTTCTTCCCTAGACTTGTCCCCGCCCTACGACCTCGAACCAAGGAGCTAACACCATGGCACTGTCCACCGAAGAAGTCCTGACCGGACTCGCCGAGCTGATCAACGACGAGACGGGCATCGCCACGGACATGGTCGAGCTCGACAAGTCCTTCACCGACGACCTCGACATCGACTCCATCTCGATGATGACCATCGTGGTCAATGCCGAGGAGAAGTTCGACGTGAAGATCCCCGACGAAGAGGTCAAGAACCTCAAGACCGTCGGCGACGCGGTCACCTTCATCACCAACGCGCAGGACTGAGCTTCCGCACCGCACCGGTAGGTGCCGTCGTCCGGTGAGGACCGGCGGCGCCGCCGCACGCCGTGCGTAGCCTGCTCTTCGGTCGGGCCGCACGCCAATAAAGAGGAAGGCATCCGAATGACTCCCAAGAGAATCGTCGTCACCGGCCTCGGAACCACCTCACCCCTCGGTGGGAACGTCGCCGACAGCTGGAGGGCTCTGCTCGCCGGAGAATCCGGCGCGCGGCCCCTCGAGCAGGAATGGGTCACGACCTACGACCTCCCGATCACCTTCGCAGCTCAAGCGAGAGTGCCGGCATCCGAGGTCCTCGAGCGCGTGGAGATCAAGCGCCTCGACCCTGGGAGCCAGTTCGCGTTGATCGCGGCGAGGGAGGCCTGGGCGGATGCGGGCACTCCCGACGTGGATCCCGAGCGGATCGCCGTCGACTTCGCTACGGGCATCGGGGGAATCTGGACGCTGGTCGACGCGTGGGACACGTTGCGCGAGCGCGGACCGCGTCGGGTCCTGCCGATGACGGTGCCGATGCTCATGCCGAACGGGCCCGCCGCGGCGATCAGCATGAATCTCTCCGCACGCGGTGGTGCACGAACCGTGGTGTCCGCCTGCGCCTCGAGCACCGAGTCGATCGTCAACGCCTACGACCACCTTCAGTCCGGCTTCGCCGACGTGATCATCGCCGGCGGCACCGAGGCAGCCATCCACCCGCTCCCCATCGCCTCGTTCGCGGCCATGCAGGCGCTGTCCAAGCGCAATGACGACCCGGTGCGCGCATCCCGCCCGTACGACGTCGACCGCGACGGCTTCGTGCTCGGCGAGGGCGCAGGCGCCATCGTGCTCGAGACAGAAGAACACGCGCTGAATCGTGGTGCTCGCATCTACGCAGAACTCGCGGGCGGATCGATCACGAGCGACTCGTACCACATCACCGCACCCGACCCGGAAGGATCTGCCGCGGCGAGGGCGATGATCGCGGCGGTGAAGCAGGCGGGAGCAGAACTCACCGACGTCATGCACGTCAACGCGCACGCGACGAGCACGCCGGTGGGCGATATCGCCGAGTACAACGCGATGCGCCGTGTCTTCGGCGACCACCTCGAGTCGATCGCGGTATCGGCGACCAAGGGCGCGACCGGGCATCTACTCGGCGGTACCGGCGCGCTGGAAGCGATCTTCACCATCCTCGCGCTCCACCACCGCACGGCGCCGCCGACGATCAACCTCGACAATCAGGATCCGAAGATCGAACTCGACGTCGTCACCTCGCCCCGTGAGCTCCCCGATGGTCCGAAGCTCGCGATCAGCAACTCCTTCGGCTTCGGCGGACACAACGCCGTCGCAGCGTTCCGGAGCGTCTGATCGTCGACGCGCCACTTCGCATCGCCATCGTCTGCGACTACTTCCTCGACTTCGTCGGCGGCGCGCAGACATCGATGCGGCAGCAGCAGCTCGCCCTCGAGGACGCGGGACACGAGGTGTTCATGGTGTCAGCCGCTCGGGGAACGGGCGCACGAGTCCGGCCCATGGCCGATGGCATCACCATCACCCCGGTCTTCACCCTGCCGGGGCTCGAGCTGCCGGTGGTCCCCAACATCGAGCGGACGCGTCGCACGCTCCGCCGCTTCTTCCAGGATGAGCGCGTCGACGTCGTCCACGTGCAGACGGAGTTCGGACTCGCGAACGCCGCGGCCGATGTGGCGGCGGAGCTCGGACTGCCCGTCGTGCACACCGTGCATACCTTCTACTGGGCGAGCGACGATTCCTGGCACGCGCCACTGGCGCCGGTCATCCGTCGAATAGTCGAACGGATCGCGGGACGCCGTCTGCCCAGAGTCGCGCTGTCCGACCGTCCGGTCGACAACCTCCTGCGCAACCTGACGCTCGGAATGGCTCAGCGCGCCGATATCGTGGTGTCGCCCTCGGCGCACCAGGCCCGCGACCTCGCAGCGGCAGGGGTGGTGTCGGAAGTGCGGGTGGTGCCCAATCCGATCGACGCATCCGGCAGTGCTCCAGCGCCACTACCCGACGCACCACCGCGATTCCTCTGGGTCGCCCGATGCGAGGCGGTCAAGCGTCCGCTGCCGTTCGCGGAGGCCGCGATCGCCGCCCTGCGTCGAACGGACGGCGGATTCAACGTCGATTTCGTCGGGGACGGTGCCGAACGGGCCGCTTTGGAGAAGCTGGTAAACGGACATCCGCAAATCCGCGTCTGCGGATCACTTTCGCACCGGGAAGTACTGGCGATGATGGATGAGGCGTCGGTGGTCGTCCTCAGCTCGGTCGGCTTCGACAACCAGCCGATGACCATCGCGGAGGCTGTCAGTCGAGAGCGAGGCATCCTCTACTGCGACCCGAAGCTCCGCGAGGGCCTGCTCCACGCCGGATACCTGGCTCCGTCACCCGATGTCCCGGGTCTCGCGGATGCGCTGGTCACCCTGGTCGAGCAGCCGGAGATCATCGCCGGATTGTCACGTGGCGCTGCGATGGACGGCGCGCAGTTCAGCCCGCGCGGCTACGCGACCCACGCCGTCGCGCTGTTTCACGAGGCGATCGGGGAGCCGGCCGCAGCAGGCTGACGCCGTGCGACGAAGGTCAGCCGACCTTGTGCAACCAGACCACCTGGTTGTCGTCGCTGGCCTGGCGGAACACCTCGAGTTCGTCGTCCCATGCCTGCCCGAGCGCGAGACGCAACTCGCGGTGCAGCTCGAGCGCGTTCGATCCGGCGATCTCCATCGCGTACCGGATCCGGTCTTCGGGGATGACCACATTGCCGACCGTGTCGGTCTGGGCGAAGAAGATACCGAGATCCGGCGTGTGCAACCACCGGCCGCCGTCCGATCCGAACCCTGCGTCTTCCGTGACCTCGAAGCGCAGATGCTCCCACCCGCGGAGCGACGATGCGAGCACCGCCGCGGTGCCCGGCGCTCCCTCCCAGTAGAACTCCGCGCGTAGTGCACCCTTGAGCACCGGCTGATCGGCCCATTCGAAGTTCACGGCGCGATCAAGAGCGCGACCGGCTGCCCATTCGATGTGGGGCGCCAGCGCGCGAGGAGCGGAGTGCACGAAAAGCACCCCGCGAGCAGTTGCTGCAGCCACGATTACTCCGTTCGATCAGGTGCGACTTCCCCATCGACCTGGTGAGCGGCGCCTCGTGACGAGACCCTGCGGTTATGTAATTGTGACGGACATGCCGTGGGCCTCATTATGACGGAGGGGCCGGCGAAATCACAAGCGTGTGATTCACCGATCCGTGCCCGTACCTAAACTGGTGCGACTAGGCGCTCGAGGAGGCGGAATGTCGGTGCGAGACGGCATCCTGGCCATCCTGACGATCGGACCGGCCTACGGTCACCAGATCCTCGCCGAACTCACCGTCAGGGCTCCTCATCGGGGGCCGGTCAACGTCGGGCAGATCTACTCGACACTCGAACGATTAGGCAAGCAGGGACTGGTCGAATCCGCGGGAGCCACCGACGACCGGCTCCCCCTGCATGCGTTGACGGAGTCAGGCTCGGCGGCGGCACTCACGTGGATGACCACCCCTGGGCGCGATCCCCTCCCGGATTGGACCGAGCTGCTCGACCAGCTGCTCATCACCAGCTCCGTCGATCCCGCGGCAGCCGGAGAACTGGCTCGACGCCACCGGGCGTTGTGGACCGAGGAGGTCGGCGACGTCACCTCAGCGATCGCGTCCTCGAGCTCGGCGACCCAACGACTCGCGCTTCTCGCCCGTCGCTCGCACGCGCGGAGCGTCCTGGAATGGATCGCGGACGCATCGGATGCACTGGCCGATCCGGCGGCCGCGGCTCCGTTCGACGCCGATCGGCCGAGGAGAGGGCGACGCCCACGACCCGCAGCGGATGAGGCGACGCTCTGAGCTCGCGCTGACCGTTTACTTCGCGCTGGCATAGTCGTCGACCGTCGCCACGACGACCGGGAACACCACGGGGAGCTGCCCGAACAGCAGACGACCGGCCTCCGCCGCGGCGTCGACGATCGCACGCTCCACCTCGGCGGCGCGCGTCGCCGGCGTATGCACCACGACTTCGTCATGCACGAAGAACACCAGGTGCGGAACGCCGTCGCCGGCGTGGTCGACCGACAGCTCGTGGAGCCGGGTCCTGAGTCCAGCGATCCAGCACAGCGCCCACTCCGCGGCAGTGCCCTGCACGATGAAGTTGCGGGTGAACCGACCGTGTGCGCGAGCCTGCTCTCTCGCTCGGGTGAGCTGAGCCGCGTCCGCGGTCTCGTCGTACCCCGCGGTGCTGCCGCGCGGGGAACTGCGACCGAGACGCGTCGTGACCACCTCGCCTCGTTCCCCAGCTCGAGCGGCGTGCTCGACCATGCCGATGGCGCGGGGGTAGGCACGTGCCAGGGCGGGGAGGAGACGTCCGACTTCGCCGGAGGTGGCGCCGTACATCGCCGCGAGCATCGCCACCTTCGCCTGATCCCGGGACGGCACCGCTCCGCTGGCCACGATGCCGGCGTAGAGGTCGCTTGCCGAGCCCGCCTCGATCATGGCGCGGTCCCCAGCCATCGCCGCGAGGATCCGCGGCTCCAATTGGGCGGCATCGGCGACGACGAGTTTCCAGCCGACATCTGCGACCACAGCGCCGCGGACCTGCTTCGGCAGTTGTAACGCTCCCCCGCCGCCGCGACTGGCCCATCGCCCTGTGACCACACCGCCGGGCACGTACTCTGGATGGAAGCGCCCATCGACGATGTTGACGTCGAGCCAGTGCCACCCATTCGCATTCAGGAGCCTGGCGAGCTTCTTGTACTCGAGCGTCGGGGCGATGGCCGGATGCTTCACGCGCTCGAGTTCACCGGACCGAGTCGACTGCACGGCGATCCCGGCGCCCTGCAGGGCCGCGAGGAGTTCCTGTGGCGAGTCCGGGTTCAGCGTGGGCGCGTCGAGCGCTCGTCGCACCTGTTCGGCGACCCGCTGCATCCGTTCGGGGCGGTGCCCGATCACGGGCCGGATCCCGAGCGTCTGCTCGAGGAGTCGTTCGTGGATCTCGCGACGCCACGGCAACCCAGCGTGCCGCATTTCCTCGGCCGCGAGAGCACCGGCAGACTCGGCGGCGAGGAGGCGCGCGATCCGGGCGGGCTCCGGGCTGCCGGCCACCGCATCGCGCTGCGACATCAGTTCGACCACCGGATCAGGACCTTGAGGACCGTCGAGGTCGAAGAGCGCGTCATCTCGTGCGCGGGTGCGTGACTCGGTGGGGGCATCCCACGGCCCCGGCTCCTCACCCGCGAGAGCCGACGTCGAGGTCAGAACGGAGTTCCGCAGGATGGCGCGGCACAGCCGCAGGTCCACGCAGCGGTCGACCCGCACACCCGCCTCCAGGAGCTCGGGGTACCAGGTGCTTGTGTCGTCCCAGACCCAGCGTGGCCCCTCGCGCTCCCTCGCACCCACCAACCGCACGATGTCATCCACCCGCACCGGATCCGAGACCGAGCCGTCGTCACCGACGTCGGTACAGGTCAGCGCGCCGCTGGCGCGGCTCAGGACGATGTACACCTGCTCTGGCCGTCGGACGCTCAGTGCAGCAGCTCGCCCGCCTTGTTCAGAACGTTCTTCTCTCCGGCCTCGATCGGCACCGCGAATCGATTCTGCTTTGGGGGCAGAGGGCAGTTGAAGTTGTAGCTGAAGCCGCACGGCGGGATGTATGCGCGGTTGAAGTCGAGCGTGATCGATCCATCCGGATTGGGCGCGACCATGAGGAACCGACCGACGCTGTAGGTGGATTCGCCGTTCGTGGCGTCGGCGAAGACGAGCAACAGCGCGCGGCCCTCCTTGAAGGCCGCGAGGTTGTACTCCACGCCGTCCTTCGAGAACGTGATCTCCCCGGGAACGACCTTGTCGCGCGGCTTCCCCTCGTCTTTGAGGTGCTCGATGCCGACCGTGGCGCCCCCTTCGATCTCGGTCCATCTGGCCTGGATGACCCAGTCCGGGTTGTACGGGAAGGCGTCGATGCCGCCGAAGTCGCGGATCCCCTCCGACTCCGCATCCCAGACCCGCAGCGCGTAGGTGCCCTCCTCGCTCCCGATCACGAAGGCGGTGACGGTATCGCTGAACACGACACCGCTCGGGGCGTCGTCGTCTTTCCCACGCACGATAGCCTCGCCGCCGACGATCTCGCCATCGACCGTGATGTCGTCGGATGCGGCAGCGGTCACCTTCAGGCCGGACTCGCCGACCGGCAGTGGGGCCCAGAGGCCGGGCACCCCGTAGACGGGCTGCTCGGAGTCGATCCACTGCGTGTTCACGAGGGCGAGATTGCCCTTCGGCTGCACGACGGATTGTTCCCGTCGGGATCGGAATACCTCGAGCTGATTCTCAGGTGTAGCGGTGGCGGTCATCTGAACATCCTTCCCGATGTCGCTCGGTACAACGACGTGCCTCGCGGAACACTTCCCTGCGCGACGACGATCGCGTGCTGCCGACGCTTGAGGGACGGCAGGACCCGATCGGCGCCCGTGGACGACGCGCCCATTACGGAAATTCAGGAATCCAGTCAGCACCGACCCACGATCCGGGCCACGCAGCGGGTTGCACTGCACTTCTCCTGAATTTCCAAGCTCCCGACGATGTGCGGGGCGTGAAGATCGAAGGGCGGTGAGGCGGTGGGCGCTAGCCCGCTGGCAGAGGGTCAGCGGGGCCGCACGAAGCGGGAACGAGGTCTAACGACGCGGAAACTCAGGAGAACCGGGCAACAGTGACGCCGGAGGTCGTTGTCGCACGAGGTTGAACGTGCGATTGTCCTGAATTTTTGCACCGCAGCGATCTGGACACGACGTCGAACCCGTGGCGAGCCGCAGGCCGCTTCGACGCGCCGGTCGAGGAAGTCGAGGCGGGACCCGGGCGCACGAGTCGGCGGGGCTGATGCCACGACGCCATGCGCGCGGGAGAGGGTGGGGCGGACGGGACTTGAACCCGTGACCGACGGATTATGAGTCCGCTGCTCTAACCAGCTGAGCTACCGCCCCGCGACTACTTCGCCGTGTCGGAGCGATGCTCGGCCGCTCTGGCCGGGTCGCTCAGCGACATCTCGGTGACCGGATCGCTCACCGTTTCCCCACGATACAGGCTCTCGAATGTCGACAGGGTGCGCTCGATGTCGTGTGGGGCGATGTAGGCGAGGCTCGCCCGCCTGAGCCGATCGACCTCCGCCGGCGCCGCACTCAGCACACGAGTGAGCTTGTCGGCGAGGTCATCAACGTCGCCCGGCTGGAACAGGTAGCCGTTCTCTCCGTCGTGCACCAGGTGCGGCAGCGCCATCGCGTCGGCCGCGACGATCGGAAGCGCGGATGCCATCGCCTCGAGCGTCGCGATGCTCTGGAGTTCCGCGATCGACGGCATCGCGAACACGCTGGCCCGCTTGTAGGCGGCACGCAATTCGGCGTCGCTCACGTGCCCGGTGAAGGTGACGCGGTCGGCCAGCCCCAGGGTGGCGGCGAGCTGCTGGAGATTGTTGAGCAGGTCCCCTCCCCCGACGATGTCGAGCTTGACGTCGAGCGCCGGATCCAACTTCTTCACTGCCTTGAGGAGCACATCGATGCTCTTCTCCCCCGTCACGCGGCCGACGAACAGCACGCGGTTCTCCGGGCGCGGGGAGAAGTCCGGGGTGTAGCGCGACGCGTCGATGCCGCATGAGATCGCGTGCACACCTGTGATGTGCACCGCTTGCTCGAGGAAATTGGCGGCTTTCCTGG
>CAXTLO010000046.1:0-14218 GCA_964244965.1 uncultured Marisediminicola sp. | reverse complement strand
GACGCGTTCGTCGAGGGATCGGCCGACTTCATCGGCACCGACCGCGCGTTCAACGACGAGGAGATCGCTGCCGGCGAGTTCGGCGCCTGCGCCGATAGCAACATCGTCGAGGTCCCCCTCTACATCTCCCCGATCGCCATCATCTTCAACCTCGAGGGCGTCGACACGCTGAACCTCGACGCGGCGACCGTCGCCGGCATCTTCACGGGTGCGATCACCTCATGGGACGACCCCGCGATCACCGCGCTCAACCCCGACGCGACCCTGCCCGCCGGACTCGCGATCACCGCGGTGCACCGTTCGGACGACTCGGGAACCACCGAGAACTTCACCGACTACCTCTTCCAGGCCGCGCCCGACGTCTGGACCGAGGAAGCGGAAGACGTGTTCCCCGCCGCTTTCGGCGGAGAGGCCGCCGCACAGACGTCCGGCGTCGTCGACGCAGTCACCAACGGCAACGGCACAATCGGCTACGTCGACGCCTCGCGCGCCGGTGACCTCGGAACCGTCGCCATCCAGGTCGGCGAGGACTTCGTCGAGTACTCGCCCGAGGCCGCAGCAGCAATCGTCGACGCGAGCCCCGCAGTCGAGGGACGCGGTACCAACGACCTCGCCATCGAGCTGGATCGCACCAGCGAAGAGGCGGGCGTCTACCCGATCGTGCTCGTGAGCTACCTCGTCGCCTGCGAGACCTACGCCGAGTCCGACAACGTCGAACTGGTGAAGGCCTACCTCTCCTACATCGCCAGCGATGAGGGACAGCAGGCCTCTGCCGACGCAGCCGGCTCCTCGCCGATCTCCGCCGACCTGTACGACCGGGCGCAGGCCGCCATCGACGCCATCAGCTGAGGCTGATCCGCTGAGGGGGCCGTGATCCTGCACCCGAGGAGCACGGCCCCCACTCGCTCCACCCACCTCCCCACCATCCCGATCGGAAGCGAGGACCGCTGAATGTCGAGTGCTCCCACCAAAGGCCCCGCCACCAGGAGGGAGTCAGGCTTCCGTCCAGCGGACATCATCTTCTCGGGAACTGCGCGGATCGCGGGCATCCTGATCTTGGTCGCCCTCGCGGCGGTCGCGTTGTTCCTGATCGTCGAGAGCATCCCCGCTCTCACCATCCCGGCGTCTGACCTTCCGCGATCTCCCGACAGCTTCCTGTCCTACGTGGGACCTCTCGCCTTCGGCACCGTGTGGGCGGCAGCTCTGGCGCTGCTGATGGCGCTGCCCATCTCGGTCGGCATCGCCCTCTTCATCTCGCACTACGCGCCGCGGCGCATCGCAGCAGGTCTCGGCTACGTGATCGATCTGCTCGCCGCCGTGCCGTCGGTCGTCTACGGACTCTGGGGCACCACGGTGCTGGCGCCGCTGGTGCAGCCGTTCTATGCCTTTCTCGTCGGCAACTTCGGCTGGTTCCCGCTCTTCGCTGCGCCTGCCTCGGGTACCGGCCGCACCATCTTCACCGTCGCGATAGTCCTCGCCGTCATGATCATCCCGATCATCACGGCCCTGAGCCGAGAGGTCTTCCTTCAGACCCCGACCCTGCACGAGGAGGCCGCCTTCGCTCTGGGGGCCACCCGATGGGAGATGATCCGGATGGCCGTGCTGCCGTTCGGTCGCCCCGGCGTCGTGTCGGCCGCCATGCTCGGGCTCGGACGGGCCCTCGGTGAGACGATGGTCGTCGCGATGGTGTTGTCGCCGGCGCTGGTCATCAACTTCGTGCTCACCGGGTCGCAGAACCCCAACACGATCGCGGGCAACATCGCCCTCAGCTTCCCCGAAGCCAGCGGCACCGACGTCAGTGCCTTGATCGCCACGGGGCTCGTGCTGTTCATCATCACGCTGATCATCAACTCGATCGCACGCTACATCGTCAACCGCCGCAAAGAATTCTCGGGAGCCAACTGATGACCGCGACGATCACCCGCGAGCGCTCCACTCCGATGGCGAATTCACTCAGCGCCGGTCGCCTGCCGAGGTGGGCCCCGTGGGCGATCCTCGGCGCCAGTATCGCCGTCTTCGTCATCATCTTCGCGATCATGGCTACGGCCACAGGTCAGCCGCTCAACATCGTCGGAGCGATCCTCCTCGGCACGATCGTGTTCAACATCGTCGTCTACGTCGTCTCGGTGCTCGTGGAGGGACGTCGCAAGGCGACCGACCGCTTCGTGACTTCACTCGTGTCGACGGCGTTCATCATCGCGCTGCTGCCGCTGATCTCCCTGCTCTTCACCGTGGTGACCAATGGTTCCGCGCGATTCGATCTGACCTACTTCACGCAGTCCATGCGGAACGTCGTCGGCGAGGGCGGCGGCGCGTTGCACGCGCTCGTCGGCACCCTGCTCATCACAGGCATGGCGACACTCATCTCGGTTCCTGTCGGCCTCCTCACTTCGATCTACCTGGTCGAGTACGGCCGCGGAACCCTCGCCAAGGCGATCACTTTCTTCGTCGACGTGATGACCGGCATCCCGTCCATCGTCGCCGGGCTCTTCGCCTACGCGTTCTTCTCGCTGATCTTCGACGAACCCGGCATCCGATTCGGCTTCGGAGGGGCCATCGCCCTCTCGCTGCTCATGGTCCCGGTCGTCGTCAGGTCCTCCGAGGAGATGCTCCGCATCGTCCCGAACGAGTTGCGTGAGGCCTCCTATGCCCTCGGAGTGCCGAAGTGGCTGACCATCCTCAGGGTCGTCATCCCCACGTCGCTCGCGGGCATCACCACCGGCGTGACTCTCGCCATCGCCCGAGTCATCGGCGAGACGGCGCCGTTGCTGATCATCGCCGGGTTCACCACGAGCATGAACTACGACATCTTCGACGGCCGGATCATGACTTTGCCGGTGTTCGTCTACAACCAGTACGCGTCTCCGGGAACCGATGCGGGACTCTACCTCGAGCGCGCCTGGACCGGAGCCCTGACCCTCATCATCATCGTGATGGCGCTCAACCTCATCGCACGCTTGATCGCTCGCGCGTTCTCCCCCAAACTCGGGCGCTGACAGTCTCGATATCAACGCTCACCTCGAATAACGTCGTCACCGGAACAAAGGAAGACCCGTGTCCAAACGCATCGAAGTAAATGACCTCGACGTCTTCTACGGCAAGTTCAAAGCCGTGGAGGACGTCAACATCGTGATCGAACCCCGCACGGTGACCGCGTTCATCGGTCCGAGTGGGTGCGGCAAGACAACGTTCCTGCGCACCCTCAACCGTATGCACGAGGTTGTTCCGGGCGCTTACGTCAAGGGCGAGGTGCTCATCGACGGCAACAACCTCTACGGTCCGGGCGTCGACCCGGTGCTCGTTCGCCGCCAGGTCGGCATGGTGTTCCAGCGCCCGAATCCGTTCCCGACCATGTCGATCCGCGACAACGTGCTCGCCGGCGTGAAGCTCAACAACACCCGCATGTCCAAGAACGACGGCGACGAACTGGTCGAGCGCTCCCTCAGCGGAGCGAACCTGTGGAACGAGGTCAAGGACCGCCTCAACCTCCCCGGCTCCGGACTGTCTGGCGGTCAGCAGCAGCGACTGTGCATCGCCCGCGCGATCGCCGTCTCGCCGCAGGTCATCCTCATGGACGAACCGTGTTCCGCGCTCGATCCGATCTCGACCCTCGCCATCGAAGACCTCATCGAGGAGCTCAAGCGGGAGTACACGATCGTCATCGTGACCCACAACATGCAGCAGGCCAGCCGAGTGTCGGACAAGACCGCGTTCTTCAACATCGCCGGGACCGGCAAGCCCGGCAAGCTCATCGAGTACGACGACACCAACACGATGTTCTCCCGGCCGAGCGTGCAGGCGACGGAGGACTACGTGTCGGGGAAGTTCGGATAACGCCCGGCTCTCACCGCACCCCGACGGGTGGGAGGCCTAGCGACCGTCAGGCCTCGCCGATGACGACGATCGGATCCGTCGTGGGCGCCTCGGAGCCGCCGCGCGGTTCGACGGTGATCCCGACGGAGTCATCCGAGCTGCGATCGCCTTCGAGGAGCTGGAGCCGGTCGCCGGTCGCGGCGATCACTCCAGCGGACGTCGCCCCGCTCCCGTCGATGTACCAGAGCTGATAGACCTCGTCAGCGGAGAGCTCCGGAAGGTCTTCGAGCAGCATGGCGGACCTGCGCTGGTCATCCGACCAGATCAGCGTCGCAGTGCCTCCGCCCGCGACATCCGTCACCTCGGTCTGCAGGTCGGATGCGGTGGCGAGCTGGTCCAGCGGATCGGTCTGCAGCGAGCCGAGTGCGATTCCTCCCACCAGGAGCGCGGCGGCCGCAGCGGCGGAGAGCAGAACGGTCGAGGTGCGGGTGAACCAGCGCGCAGACGCTCGACCCGATGCGCGACGCGGCGCGACGTGGGCACCCGACGCGATGCGGTCGATGGTGCGCTGGTCGTCGAGGGCCGCAACGGGCCGGAGCGCCGGCTCGGGCGACAGCTGAGGTGTGCTGGCGAGCAGATCCATGATGGTGGACTTCAACTCGGGTGACGGGGTCACCGGTCGCGAAGACAGTCCCAGCAGTACCGCGGTATCTGACAATCCGGTCACCTCCGTCCGTAATTCCTCCGAGTCGGCGATGAACGCCTCGAACTCGGTCTTCTCCTGATGCTCGAGCGCGTTGAGTGCGTACGCACCGCTGAGCAGGTGCAGCTCATCGCGTTCGGTCACGATGCCACTCCCATCTCGTCACGCAGACGGATCATGCCGTCGCGAAGGCGGGTCTTCACCGTGCCGATCGGCACGCTGAGCAGCTGCGCCACTTCACTATGGCTGTAGCCGCCGTAATAGGCGAGGGTGACAGCCTGCCGCTGCAATTCGGTCAACCGCGTCATCGCCTCCTTCACCCTCTCGTGCTCGATCGTGATCTCTACGGTCTCTGAAACGTGGTCATACTCCAGCGCGTAATCCCGGATGCCGATCTTGACGTCGCGATCCCGACCGGACTGCGACGATCGGATCCGGTCCACCGCCCGTCGGTGGGCCATGGTGAGGATCCAGGTAGACGCGCCGCCCTTGTTCGGGTCGAACCGGGGAGCGTTCTGCCAGATCTCCAGGAACACTTCCTGGGCGACTTCCTCGGACTGCGCGTGATCGATGAGCAGTCGGCGGATCAGTCCGAGCACGCGCGGGGCGAACTCGTCGTACAGGGTGCTGAACGCCGTCCGATCACCAGCGGCGATGCGGGCGAGCAGCACCTCCTTCGAGGTGCTTGCGCCGACAGCGTCGTTATCCCGCATCGGATCGAAGGTGTCGGCCACGCGGTCAAGCATGTCAAACAATCTGTGCCTTCGGCTGCGAACAGAACCCGTCAGGCCGCTCGCGCGGTCCCAGGGAAGTGGTCTCGGTATGAAATTGTCGGGTACTGACGATCACCAGGGTCGTGGCATCCACGGTCCGACTGCGCCCGGTGCGGGTGCCGTCGATTGCGGTCTCCCGGGTCACATAACGAATTCGCCACAGAACAGGAAACGGATTGGTACCGGACCGGCATCTCGCCGCATCCTGGCACCATCGAAGGGTCTCAGGGTGCGCCGCCGCGAGCGGCGACGGCGAGAAAGGGCATCGAAGCTCAGGGTGGGCCGGACCGCAGAACGCCTCTCGGCGCATGGCCGCTCAAAGCGGCGAATATTGGAGCCCGGGGTTACTGCGGCCCGACCATGGCCCGAGGGCCGGAATCGAGTCTACGCGTTGCTCCACCCGCTATCGACTGCTCGAGTCGATCAGTCGAGTGAATCGCTACGCCAGGAGCGAGCGCACGCACTGAGCTCTGCTCCGGTCTGCGAGAGACGCAGGGCGCGGGTGGTGAGCGACGTGGCTCGCTCAGGCTCGGTGGACTCCGCGTCATCCGCGAGGCTCGTCGCCCCGGCGGAGGTGACCCTGCAGAAGGCGGCGGCGCGGTCGAGTGCGATCCCGAAGTCACCCGTGTACAGACCACGGAGGATCTGGTCGGCGAGCGCAGTGATCTCGACCGGTCCGGTCGGGGAGGTCGCGCCCGCGACCACGGGATCGATCGTCGAGACGGTCTCCGTTCCGCGCTGGAAGAGGAAGCTGACGCCCTCCGGGTCCTGATGGATGAGGGCGCGCACGAGGTAGATGCGCCAGAGGGCGCCGGGCAGGCTGCGGGGGCTCGACCGTGCCCACAGCTCGGCGACCGCATCGATGCCGTGCTCGTCGGTGTAGGCGACCAGCCGTTCGACGACGTCCTGGTCGGTGCTCTCGCGCACTCTGGCCAGCAGCGCGTGCGCGGTCTCGTGCGCGACCCGGCTGATCTGCGCCGGATCCTCGCCGCCGACCAGCGACTCGAACTTCGCGCCGGAGAACTTCGTCGGCTTGTGGAACTGCTCAGTCATCGCAGCCACTGTACGTGACGCCCCTGTCCTCCTGTGCCGCCGCTCACCCTCATCCACGTGGGTGTTTGTCGACAGTGGAGGCGAACAAGCAGACACATGGACGACAGACGGCCACATGGTCATCGGCGATCGTGCGAGCGGATGTCCCGGCGCCTGTAGATTTGACGCGTAAGGGCCTGTAGCTCAGTTGGTAGAGCATCGGACTTTTAATCCGCGGGTCGTGGGTTCGAGCCCCACCGGGCCCACCCTTGCTGGCTCAGAGGGATCATTGCGGGCAGAACTCGTTGCCCTCGGGATCTCGCATCATGATCGCGCGCTCCTCGAGAGGTCTTCACGGGTCGGTCAGTACCTTCTCCACGGATGCTCCGAGCGCGACGTCGCGGGAAGCGCCCCCGAAGTGGGTACACCCGCCTCCCGTGTCGTGACATACGCTCGTGGTAGACGAACCGGCCGGGGGGCATCAGTGAATTCATCGCGCGAACTCGCGCTGAGCAGACGCACGGTCGTCGGCGCGACGGCGGCGGTCAGCCTCCTGCTTCTCGCTCGACCGCTCGCAGCCCACGCCGCCGATCCCGTGATCGAACCAGGGTCGTGCGTCTGGCAGTCGTCGGCGGGGATCTCGCACGCGACCGGCACCGCGTCGTACGTCGAAGGCGAACTGTCGCCCGAGACCATCACGTCGTGTTCGGCCGGGACCGTCCAGCCGTTCTCGAACTACACCTCCATCTCGTCGCCGTTCGGCATGCGCATACATCCGATCACCGGCGCCAGGTCGATGCACTACGGAACCGACTATTCGCGTACCGGCATCCGCGGCACCCCGCTCCGCAGCATCGCCGCGGGCACTGTCTCCTACACGCTCGGCTCCTACTCGACCAGCGGCACGGGGAACACCATCGTCATCGCGCACGCGGGTAACGTGAAGAGCCAGTACATGCATCTAGCCTCGCCGCCCACGCTTCCGGTGGGCGCGCGCGTCGAGGTCGGGCAGATCATCGGCTACGTGGGGAGCACAGGAGCTGCCACCGGTCCGCACCTCCATCTCGAGGTGAGGGTCAACAACACCCACGTGGATCCGGTGCCGTTCCTGGCGAGCGCACCCTTTCTGCGCTGACGCGCAGCGGATGCGTTCTATTCGACGTCCTTCTACTCGACGTCCTTATCGGTGTATTCGCCCTCGTCGACCACGGAGTCGTTGTCGTGCGACTGCGACGTCGTGTAATCGCCGTCCTCGCGCGACACATTCGGTACCGTCGTCTGACCGGCGCCGAAGTCGGTCGACGTAGTGAAGTCGCCCTTGTCGACGGCGGGGTCGGTACCCTCGACGAGCACGTCGGGGTCGCCTTCACGTTCGACGGGATCGACGAAGTTGCCCGCCTCGCCACTGTCGGGAACGGATTCTGTGCGGTCGGAGTCAGTCATGACCTCAACCTACGCCTCAGGCTGGCCGCCCGACAGGTTTCGTCCGGAGGCGAGTTCGGCGTCGATGCCGAGGTCGTCGTCGAGCGAGCTGTCGATGAAGAACAGCAGCGCCCGACCGTAGGCATCGGCGGCGTCGCTACCGACGAAGACGACGGATTCACCGTGCATGACGGCATCGACCCGGTACCCGGCGCCTGCGTCGCTCGAGTTACCTGCGTCGCCTGCTTCGCGTGGTTCGCCCGCTTCTCGGGTGAGCGACCGGAAGGTCCCCCTGAGCAGCTCCCGCAATTGGTCCTCCCTGGGCAGCCAGAGCGAATCACCGATGTCCACCGAGTCCAGAGCCCACTCGGTGGTCCCGTTGAATCCGAGCACCGTGCCGGTCGAGAAGGTGTGCGCCTCGACGGTCATCTCGCTCACCGTGAACACGTCGCCGTCGACCTCTGGCCGGTCGATGCGGAACTGGTCGCCGGATGCCGGATGCCAGATCAGGCCGGAGTCGCGGAGCGCACGGGCCAGTTCGGTGGAGATCATCGTCAATTATCCCCACCCGCACCTGCGAGGACCACGCTCAGGAGATGGTGGCGCCGAACAGCAGCCCGAGGAGGTAGGTCGCGATCGCGGCACCGAAGCCGATCGCCAGCTGGCGCACCGCCCGGCGGAACGGTGGAGCCCCGGACAGCAGGCCCACGACCGCGCCGGTGGCCAGAAGCGCGATACCGACCAACACGGCCGCGAGCACGAGGGCCGGCGTGCCGGTGAGGCCGAACAGGAAGGGGAGGATCGGGATGACGGCGCCCGAGGCGAAGAAGCAGAAGCTCGCCGCGGCGGCTCCGAGCCCCGTACCCACCGCCACGTTCTCGTCGCGCGTGTCGTCGGGTGGGTGCGCGGTGTGATCGGCGAGCACCTCCTCGGCGCGTCGGGTCGCCGTCTGCTCGTCCATGCCCCTGGCCCGATAGACCAGGGCCAACTCGTTGGCGTCCACGTCGAGGTGCGGTACGGCACCACGGCTGCGCGGATCCGGATGCGACGCGTCGAGCAGTTCGCGCTGCGACCGCACCGACACATACTCGCCCGCTCCCATCGACAGGGCGCCGGCGAGCAAGCCCGCCATGCCGGTCAATAGCACGGTGGCGGCCGACGCACCGGCCGCCGCGATGCCGGCGACCAGCGCGAGGTTGCTGACGAGCCCGTCGTTCGCGCCGAACACGGCGGCCCGGAAGTTGCCGGAAAGCCGGTTCCGCCCGCGGGCGGCGAGCCCGCGGACGACCTCCTCGTGGATGCGCTCGTCTGCGGCCATCGCCGCCGTGGCGTCGACGTCGCCTTCGTAGGGCGAGCGGGCCTCCGCGCGCTGGGCGAGAGCGAGCACGAACACCGACCCGAAACGGCGGGCGAAGAAGCCGAGAAGCCGGGTGCGGACATCCCCGCGCAGCGGACGACCGGCCTGCTCGCCGAGCAGTTCGACCCAGTGCCGCTCGTGGCGACCCTCCGCGTCGGCGAGCGCGAGCAGTATGTCGCGCTCCTCACCCGATCGGCGACTGGCGAGATCTCGGTAGACAGCCGCTTCGGCGCGCTCGTCGGCCAGGTACCGGCGCCACCGCTTGACCTCGGCGGATGTCGGCGGGCGCGAGGTCATGTCCCGTCGGAGGCGATGCGTGTGCGGTCGTCGGTGTACCGGAGACCCCACGAGACCGTCCACGTCGCCCCCGGCTCCAGGTGATGGAGTCCGAGGCCGGTGTTGAGGGCGTTGGCCGGTGCTGTCATCGGCTCCACGGCGAGCGCGATCCCGTCGGAGTTCGGGAACTTGCGGTTCGCGAACACCTGCACATAGCCGAACTCGTCGTCACTCCACTGTTCGACCGTGCGCCCGTCCGGTGCGGTGAGACGGTGCACGCTCCCCGGAGCGACACCTCCGAACCCGTCGTCGAGCTCGAGGTCGCCGATACGGTGCGGGGCGCGCACGTCGAAGCGGGTGCCGGTCACATCGTGCTGCTCCCGAGCGTTCAGCCGGTCGGTCACCTCGAAGTGGGTGGATGCCGCCAGCTCGAGCATCACGTCGGCCACGGGGGCATCGCCGACGCGCAGGTACGGGTGCGCCCCGACAGCGACCGGTGCCGCGGCATCCGAGAAGTTGACGATCTCGTGGGTGACGACGATGCCGTCGGCTACCAGCCGGTAGGTCACCCGAGTGTCGAGGTGGAAGGGGTAGCCGTGCTGCGGGAAGACCGACGCGCCGAGCGTGATCTCGGACTCCTCCCGCGCCACCACCCGATAGGCGGTGTTGCGCAGCAGACCGTGGATCGCGTTGTGCTTGTCGGGTTCGGTGATATCGAGCAGCATCTCGGCACCGTCGTGCTCCCAGCGCCCGTCCTCCACCCGGTTCGGCCAAGGGACGAGGACGATGCCGGACCCGTACGGCGGAAGCGTGGTCTCGGGGTAGGTCTCGACGATCGCGGTGCCGCGCACCTCGAGGGCGCGGAGCCCGGCAGCGAGTTCTGTGATGGTCGCGCGGGTGCCATCCGACCCGGCCAGCGTGAGGTGGAACTGCTCTCCGGTCACCGCTCGCGAGATCATCCGACCAGCCTACCGAGCGTGTCGGCGCGAATACGGGGGCGGACCACAGGGTCGGCTCCGGACTGCGATACGATTCCGGAGCCGTCACCACCGGATCATGGCATCCGGGCTCCACCACGATCACCGCCCCGTCAGCGGCCCGGCGACCACCGGGTCGGCGACCCCGAGAGCGCAAGGACCATGCCCCCGATCACCAAGCGCGAACACGTGCTCGCCGACGGGCGCGAGCTCATCTACTTCGATGATGCCGACACCCGGCTCGATCCCGACCGCAAGCCGGACGCCCGTGTGCTCGACGCCCGCCCGCCGACCGCGACGATGCGTCAGGATGTGCTGACCGGCGAGTGGATCTCGATCGCCGCGGCCAGGCAGAATCGCGCGTTCCTCCCGCCCGCGCACCTCGACCCGCTCGCGCCCGCGACGGAGTCGAATCCGTCCGAGATCCCCGATCAGTACGACGTCGCCGTGTTCGAGAACCGGTCGCCGTCATTCGGTCCGGAGCTCGGCGCAGTGGACATAGACGGAGTCGGCCTCGAGCGCACGCATCCGTCCATCGGCCGATGCGAAGTCGTGTGCTTCAGCCCTGAACACGAGGGCTCCTTCGGCTCGCTCACCCCGTCACGCGCGCGGACCGTCATCGAGGCGTGGGCGGATCGCACCGCGGCGCTCTCGGCGATGCCCGGCGTGGCCCAGGTGTTCCCCTTCGAGAACCGCGGCGAGGCGATCGGCGTCACGCTGCACCATCCGCACGGGCAGATCTACGCGTACCCATACGTGACGCCTCGGACCCGGAGGGTGATCGATTCGCTCGACGCGGTTGGACCGGATTTGTTCCAGCGGATCCTCGACTCGGAACGCTCCTCCGACCGCGTGGTTCTGAGCGGGGAGCACTGGACGGCGTTCGTGCCGTTCGCCGCCCGCTGGCCGATCGAGGTGCACATGCTGCCGCACCGCCATATCCCCGATTTCGCCGCCACGGATGACGCGGAACGCGACGAGCTGTCGACCATGTACCTCAGACTGCTGCGCGGCATCGACCAGCTCTATCCGACGCCGACCCCCTACATCGCCGCCTGGCATCAAGCCCCGGTTCGCGAGCGACACGACGACATCAGGCTGATGCTGCAGGTCACCTCCCCGCGGCGAGCGGAGCACAAGCTCAAGTATCTCGCCGGCTCCGAATCGGCGATGGGCGCGTGGATCGGCGATGTGCCTCCGGAGCAGGCCGCGACAGCTATCCGCGAGGGGATATCAAGCCTGTGAGCGACCGTCATCCGACCGACCGTGATCCGGCCGACCAACATCCGGCCGACCACCATCCGGCCGACCACCACCCGGCGGACCACCACCCAACCGACATGCGCAGCGAGGTGCGGCGCGACTTCACCTCGACCTTCGGCACGGAACCGGACGGGGTGTGGTCGGCGCCCGGCCGGGTGAACCTCATCGGCGAGCACACCGACTACAACGAGGGCTTCGTGCTGCCGTTCGCCATCGACCGGCGGACCATCCTCGCTCTCACCCTCCGCGAGGACCGGATGCTCCGCGTCGCGAGCGCATTCGCCGACGAGCTCATCGAACTCGACCTGGCCGAATTGTCGCCAGGAAACCTCACCGGCTGGTCCGCCTATGTCCTCGGCGTGGCCTGGGCGCTCGGCGAGTACGGCGCGGATCTCGGCGCCGTCCCCGGCTTCGACATCTTCATCGATTCGGACGTGCCCGTCGGAGCAGGGTTGTCATCTTCGGCCGCGATCGAGTGCGCGGTCGCCGTCGCGTTGAACGACGTCTGGCAGCTGGGACTGGATCGTCAGACGCTCGCGCGAGTCGGCCAGCTGGCCGAGAACAAGGCCGTGGGAGCTCCGACCGGGATCATGGACCAGTCGGCATCGCTTCTCGGCGAGGAGGATTGCGCCGTGTTCCTCGACTGCCGGACCCTCGATGCCGAGGTCGTCGATCTCGGTTTTGCGGCATCCGGTCTCTCCCTGCTCATCATGGACACCGGGGTGAGCCACTCCCATGCGACGGGCGGGTATGCCGAACGACGTGCCTCGTGCGAACTGGGTGCGAAGACCCTCGGCGTCGATTCGCTGCGCGACGTGACCGTCGACGACCTGCCGAGGGCGAAGTCGGTGCTCGACGATGTGACGTTCCGGCGAGTGCGGCACGTGGTGACGGAGAATCAGCGCGTGCTCGACACCGTGCGCACTCTGCGCGAGCAGGGCGCGCAGGCGATCGGCGACCTCCTCGACGCGTCGCACCGCTCCATGCGCGACGATTTCGAGATCTCCGTGCCCGAGCTGGACCTCGCAGTCGAGACGGCGCAGTCCTCGGGTGCGATCGGGGCACGGATGACCGGCGGAGGGTTCGGCGGGGCAGCGATCGCATTAGTGCCCACCGATGACGTCTCTCGCGTGCTCGTCGCGATCGACGGCGCCTTCGCCGAACACGGGATGGCGCAACCCGACACCTTCGTCGTCACCGCCGCCGGCGGCGCGCGGCGCGACTGACGCGCACCAGGGTCAGGAGAGCACGTGGCACAGCATCCGCTCGCGATGTCGTCGTGTGGTTCTTGGCGGCCGGGACCGGCTCAACTCGTTCTCGGTCCTGTGGTGCTGGTCGCGCTCATGCTGAGCGGCTGCGCGGGCGGGCAGGCGACCTCGCCGACGGAGGCGCCGCCGAGCAGCGCTGCACCGTCCCCCGAGGATCCGGTCGAGGAGGACGTCGAGCCCGACACGGTGCTGTTCACGGTGGATGCGGCCGCACGCGCCGTCGACGGAACCACTTTGGCGCTGTCGCTGATCGGCTACCAGCCGATCGTGTCCACGGATCCGGAGTCCTCCGAACTGCGCGACGAGTTCTTGACCGCGTGCCTGGATGCCGGCGGCGCCAGCATCTCGGAGGCGGGTACGCAGGTGTCGGAGCAGTCGCTCGCCGAGCACGGCAGCAGCCTCATGCGGATCGAATATTCGGCTACCCCCGAGGGTGAACCGCTGGTGGCTCCCGTACAGGCGATCGTGGGGATCGAGAACTTCGCTCTTGTGGGCGACGGCGAGGGTCTGCAATCGGTCGGCTCGACGGAGACCTGCCTGAATCGGTACCAGCTGACCGAGTCGGGCTCGGGTGGCTTCGTCGCGAACTACGAGACCGGCACCTCCGACGCTGATCCGACCCAGTGGGTGTTCGGCAGTTACGGATTCACCGTGCCGGTCGACTCCGGCGCGACCCTCGAATCCTGCGTCGTGACCATCACCGAGCTCGGACGCGAGGACATCGGCGCGACGGAGGGGTGGCAGGACGGCGCAGTGGGCACCGGGATCTCCTGCGGCACCGGGTATCAGGGCGAGTAGCCAGCGTCCCGCTCGGCCGCTGCCACCACGTTCGACAGCAGCATCGCCCGGGTCATCGGCCCGACGCCACCCGGGACAGGTGACAGCCACCCCGCGACATCCGCCACCGCCGGGTCTACGTCGCCGCGCAACCTCGCCTTGCCTGTATCGGGGTCGACCACGCGGGTGATGCCTACATCGATGACGGCGGCTCCCGGCTTCACCCAGTCCGGGCCGATGAGCGCGGGCACACCGACGGCCGCGATGACGATGTCCGCCCGCCGTACCTCGTCCGCGAGCTCGGTGGTGCGCGAGTGCGCGAGGGTGACCGTGGCATCGAGCCCCTTGCGGGTAAGCAGCAGCCCGAGCGGACGACCGACGGTCAGCCCGCGCCCGATCACCACCACCCGGCGCCCCGCGATCGGGATGTCGTGACGTCGCAGCAGTTCGACGATGCCGGCGGGTGTGCAAGGTAGCGGCGAGTGCAGTTCGCCGGCGACTCCCAGCACGAGTCGGCCGAGGTTGGTGGGGTGGAGACCGTCCGCGTCCTTATCCGG
>CAXTLO010000045.1:0-14312 GCA_964244965.1 uncultured Marisediminicola sp. | reverse complement strand
TCCTCGATCGTGCGGAGAACGAAGTCGCGCTGCTTGTCCATGTGCTCCTCATCGGTGACCCACCTGGGTGTCCGCGGTGGCGTCCCGGGCCGATATTAGGGTAGTGGCTATGCCCCGACTCCGCCTGGCTCTGGCTCAGACCAACCCGGTGGTCGGCGATCTGGTCGGCAACGCGGAGCAGATCGTGCAGGCGGCGCAGCGCGCGTCGGATGCCGGTGCGGACCTGCTCATGGTCGGCGAGATGGCACTGTCCGGCTACCCGATCGAAGACCTCGCCTCGCGGCCGAGTTTCCTCTCCACGGCGTCTGCAGCAGTCCCGACACTCGCGAAACGGCTGCTCGATGACGGGCTCGGCGAGCTCGTCGTCGTGGTCGGGCATCCCGAGGGGCCGCTCGAGCCGCGGCTACTGGGCACCAGCAACGCGCCGACCGCGATCGCCCAGAACGCGGCGAGCGTGCTCCACCACGGGTACGTGAAAGCGCGGTACGCCAAACACCACCTCCCCAATTACTCCGTGTTCGACGAGTACCGCATCTTCATCCCCGGTGACGAGCTCCTGCTGGTGCGCATCCGCGGCGTGGATGTCGGGCTGGTCGTCTGCGAGGACCTGTGGCGTGACGGCGGTCCGGTCGCCAGGGTGCTCGATGCCTCCGCCGGTCTCCTGCTCGTGATCAATGCGTCGCCGTTCGAACGCGACAAGGACGAGGTGCGGCTGCCGCTGGTCACGCGACGGGCTCAGGAGTCGAACACGATCGTCGCCTACGTGAACATCGTCGGCGGTCAGGACGACCTCGTCTTCGACGGCGACAGCGTCGTGGTCGACGGCTCGGGTGAGATCCTGGCTCGCGCACCGCAGTTCGTCGAGCACCTCCTCGTCGTCGATGTCGACCCTGCGGCAGCGGCCGGCGATCGGCTGCCCGAGGGCGTCTCACGTGTCGAACTCGCTCTGTCCGAACGCCAGATCACACCGCTGGAAGCGGATGTCGCCGTCCTTCCGGATGACCGTGAGCAGGTGTGGAACGCGCTCGTGACCGGCCTGCGCGACTATGTGGTCAAGAACGGGTTCCGCAGCGTGATCGTCGCGCTGTCCGGAGGGATCGATTCGGCGTTGGTCACCGCGATCGCGGTGGACGCACTCGGATCGGATGCCGTGAATGCGGTGTCGATGCCGAGCAAGTGGTCCTCGGATCACTCCCGCTCCGACGCCGACGACATGGCGGAGCGGCTCGGGTTCCACTACTCGACGGAACCGATCGCGGATCTCGTCAGGGGGTTCGACGAGCAGCTCCAACTCGAGGGGATCGCGGCCGAGAACGTGCAAGCACGCGTGCGCGGGGTCATCCTGATGGCGCTGTCGAACCTGCACGGCCACCTCGTGCTCACGACGGGGAACAAGACCGAGCTCGCCGTCGGCTACTCGACCATCTACGGCGACTCTGTCGGTGGATTCGCACCGATCAAGGACGTGCCGAAGACACTGGTATGGGAGCTCGCACGCTGGCGCAACGCCGCGGCAGTCGAGCGGGGCGAGGTGGAGCCCATCCCCGAGAACTCGATCAGCAAGCCTCCGTCAGCCGAGCTCCGCCCCGGACAGGAGGACCAGGACACACTTCCGCCGTACGACGTGCTCGACGGCATCCTCGACGCCTACATCGCGCGGGCCCTCGGCCACGACGACGTCATCGCGCTCGGCTACGACGCCGCGACCGTCGGTGCGGTGACGACGCTCGTCGACCGCGCCGAATGGAAGCGCCGCCAGGGCGCGATCGGCCCGAAGATCTCGGGGATGGCGTTCGGACGTGATCGCCGGCTGCCGATCACCTACCGGCCCACGCAGTAGGCCCGCCACGCACACCCGACGCCCGGATACTACAAGCCCGAAGGCAGGAGCCCACCATGGCCGAAGAGACGCCCAAGCGCGTGCGCACGCGACACTTCCAGCGCGCCAAGGAGTCGGGGATCAAGATCACCGGGCTGACGAGCTACGACCAGCTGACGGCATCCGTGTTCGACTCTGCGGGGATCGACTTCCTCCTCGTCGGCGACTCCGCCGGCAACAACGTATTCGGCTACGACACCACCCTTCCGGTGACCATCGACCATCTCATCCCGCTGGCTCGGGCTGTCGTCTCCTCAGTCACGCGCGCCCTCGTCGTCGCCGATATGCCGTTCGGCTCCTACGAGACCGGACCGGACGAGGCTCTGCACACCGCCTTCAGGTTCATGAAGGAGACCCAGGCGCACGCGGTGAAACTCGAGGGCGGCGTGCGGAGTGCGGAGCAGATCCGCCGCATCGTCTCCGCCGGCATCCCCGTGATGGCGCACATCGGGTACACCCCGCAGAGCGAGCACGGGCTCGGCGGGCACATCATCCAGGGTCGAGGCGAGGGCGCCGAGGCACTGGTGCGCGATGCGCACGCGGTGCAGGACGCGGGAGCATTCGCCGTCGTGCTCGAGATGGTGCCGTCGGCGATCGCTCAACGGATCACGGGTGAACTCACGATTCCCACCATCGGCGTCGGTGCCGGTCCGCACGTGGACGGCCAGCTCCTGGTCTGGACGGACTGGGCGGGACTGACCACGGGACGCATCCCGCGGTTCGTGAAGCAGTACGCCGACCTCGCCGGCGTGCTCACCGAGGCGACGAAGTCGTATATCGCCGATGTCGCTGCCGGCAGCTACCCTGCCCCGGAACACGAGTACGAGCAGTAGGCCTCAGCGCCCGTTCCGGGCATCCTCCTCCGCCCACCGGCGGGCTCGTTCCGCGATGATCTCCGGCGCGCGAGCGGCGTCATCCCGCGTGGCGAACGGACCGTCGAGGTCGGTACGCAGCGATTGCGCGCCCTCCTCGACCTCCCCGGTCCGGCGGTTGTAGAACCAGTCGGTCATGCTGCCTCCCTCGGTGCCCGCGCTCGCGGATCCCCCAACCAGGCTCGACCTTCTGCCGCGAGATCACAACCTGCCGCGGAACTAGATTGGGGTACATGACGACACGGGCGGTTGGCATCGACATCGGCGGCACGGGCATCAAGGGCGCGGTGGTCGACGGCAGGTCGGGTGAACTGCTGGTAGACCGCATCAAATTGCCGACCCCTGCCGGTGGAGAACCGGAGGCGATCGTGGACATCGTCGTCCAGCTGGTCGATCAGCTCGGCGGCGTCGACAAGAAGACTCCCGTCGGTGTGTGCTTCCCGGCGGCCGTGGTCGATGGCGTGACTATGTCGGCGGCCAACGTCTCCGACCGGTGGATTGGGCTTGAGGCCGAGAAGCTGTTCGAGGAAGCGCTCGACCGCGACATCCACTTCATCAACGACGCGGATGCCGCCGGGTATGCCGAGAGCAGATTCGGCGCCGCCAAGAAGATCAAAGGCCTCGCGATCGTCACCACCCTGGGCACCGGCATCGGCACCGCGCTGATCAACCGGGGCAAGCTGGTGCTCAACGCCGAGCTCGGACATCTCGAGATCGACGGCGTCGACTGGGAGACCCGTGCCTCATTCGCGGCGATGGAACGGGAGAACCTCTCCTGGTCAGACTGGGCGGGCCGGCTGCAACGTTATTACGAGCGACTCGAGGCGTACCTCTACCCCGAGGTGTTCATCGTCGGCGGCGGAGTGTCGAAGCATGCGGAGAAGTTCCTGCCGCTGATCGACATCCGCACGCCGATCGTGCCCGCCACCTTGAGGAACAACGCGGGCATCCTCGGTGCCGCCGCTCTCGCCGCGGGAGTGTGACGTCGCCGACTGACGAGACCGGCCGACTGACGAGATCGGCCGACTCAGGGGTTCCGGGTGAATGGCGCGTGCCGGGCGAACCGCTCCAGGTCGGCGCCGTCGCGGACGGCGATGAGGAATTCCGTGCGTGAGTACGACGCTGCTGAGCCTGTGAACGTCCCGTAGCCCTGATACCGCGGCGCAGGCCAGAGTTCCACGGCGAACCTCGCCCACGCGTCCTCGTAGAGCTCGTTGATGGGCCGGCGCCCCCGCGCCGCGCGAGCTGTCACCACGGTGGACACCACTCCTATCGCGAATACGAGGGCTACGCACATCAGCCCGAGGCCGACGCCCAGGCTTGCGCCATCGTCCGCATCCGGACCGATCAGGATGCCGAGGCCGACGACGGCGACGGCGACGGACACGAGCCCCGCGCCGATCCCGACCGAGGCGGGCAGTAATTCCAGCCGGGAGTCGGAGGTCACCGCCATCGATCGACTCAGGTCGAGCGGGTCGACGCCGGTGCGCGCGGTGACGCGCGCCGCGACGTCCGTCATCCGCTGCCGGAAGGTGACCATCGCCCAAGACTAGGCAGCGCGCGGGGAGGCGAATGGGCCGACTGGTACGCCGGGTTCTGTCCCCCCGGCACGCGCGTGCCGGCGGTGACGGTCATCTATCTCGGGACTGCGTTACCACAGCCCTCCAGCGGCCTACCCGGGAACTCGGCGGGCAGCCTCGACGTTCCCTGTCTGACCTTGCTCCGGACGAGGTTTACCTAGCCGATCGGTCACCCGAATCGCTGGTGGTCTCTTACACCACCGTTTCACCCTTACCGCCCCCTCAGAAGAGGTGGCGGCGGTCTGCTCTCTGTTGCACTGTCTCGCGGATTGCTCCGGGTGGGTGTTACCCACCGTCCTGCCCTATGGAGCCCGGACGTTCCTCGGCATCCACCCGCATCCTTTCAGACCCGGATGGACGACGCGACCGTCTTGTCGACCCATTCGCTCCCGCAACACTACGCGGATCCGGCCGCTTGAGTCAGAGGCCGGACTCCTCGGTGCGCACGAGGATGGCCTGGCTGTCAGGGCAGATGAGCACGTCGTCGGACGCGGCGGCGCGCACGACCGCTAGTTCGTTCTCGAGTAGGCGTACACCGCTCGCGCTCGACACGCCGCCCCTGAGGAGAGAGGCGCCGGATCCGTACCGCGCACGCTGCCGGTCGTACAGGGCGAGCAGGTCGGCGGGAAGTGCCCCGGCGATCGCCGACCGATCCGCGGCCGCGTTGTCACGGTCGGCTCGGATCTTCGCCAGTGCCGCGTCGCGGGCGCTCTCGGTCGACGCGACTCGATCCGCCAGCGCTGTGTGCTCCGCACCAGTGGCCGCCGCCGTCGCCTCCATCGCCTCGATCCGTTCCATGACCGCGAGCTCGATCTCCTCGAGCTCGCCGAGTCGGCGTCGGAGGCCAATGAGCTCGCTCTCGAGACCGGCGACATCCTTCACCGATGACGACGCCTGCAGTCGCTGCGAATCCCGCGCGATTCGTGCTTCGACGACGCCGACGTCCGCCTCGACCCTCGCGAGTTCGGCGCGGGCGTCCTCGAGGAGCCCCGTCTCCCCCGCTCGTCGAGAGCGGAGGAGTTCGGCGTCCACCTCGAGAGCTGCAAGCGCGGCGAGCTCCGGCAGCTTCTTGACGCGGTGGTCGAGCTGGGAGAGCAGGGTATCCAGCGCCTGCAGGTCGAGCAGACGGGCTTGATCGTCGGGTGATGCCTTCAGTGCCATGGTGCTCTGATCCGTTCGAGATGGGTGGAATCGGGGACACCCGCGGAGGAATCGATCACGATTGCGGGAGGATCGGTGAGGGACTCATTGGGTGACGACGAAGTCCCAGGGATCCGTGCGGGACTCGCTCACGGTCACGATCAGGCCGGGGATGGCGTCGCGCAGCTCGTGCGCTGCCGTCTCGAGCCACAGCCATTCGCTCGCCCAGTGCGAGATGTCGATGAGAGCTGGTCCGCCGTTCAGAAGGGCGTTCTCACGCGCCTCGGACGCAGGGTGATGCCTCAGGTCCGAGGTGACGTACACATCGGCACCGAGTACCGCCGGCGCGCTCAGCAGCGAGTCGCCCGCTCCGCCGCAGACGGCCACGGTACGGATGACGCCGTCGTAATCACCAGAGACGCGGACGCCGGTCGCCGTGGCAGGGAGGATGCGTGCGAGTTCGCCGGCGAGTCGACCGAGCGTCGTCTCCCGGGGCAGGGTGCCCACCCGCCCGAGCCCGTTCACAGGATCATCCGCGGAGACGATCGGATGCACCCCGGTGAGCCCGAGTCTCGCGGCGAGCACCGCCGATGTACCCGTTGCGACGACATCGGCATTCGTGTGCGCAGCGAGCAGGGCAGCGCCGGCGCGGATCAACCGCGACAAAAGCGCTCCTTTGTAGCGGTCCTCGGCAACGGAGGTCACACCACGGAGAAGCAGCGGGTGGTGCACGAGGAGTAGATCGGCACCCGCCTCGATTGCCTCGGACACGGTGGCGTCGACGGCGTCGACCGCGAGGTGGATGGACCCGATGGAGGAGCGAGGGTCTCCGCAGATCAGGCCCGGCGCGTCCCACGACTCGGTCCCCGATGCCGGCCACAGTCGTTCGACGACGGACTGTACCTCTGCGAGCGCCACCGACACGGGCGCCAGTCTAGCTTTCGGCCGGAGGTGGCTTGTCTGCGGTCCTCCCCCGGGCTGGACCACCGCGGTGGCTGCCTCCCGCACCGCGCCGTCGGTCGGTGTCGCGGAACATCGCGGCGCCGACGAGTCCGACGGTGAAAGCCACCAACACTCCGAGGTCGGAGGAGACGACTGCGTCGTCGACGGACGCCGACGAGAGCGCGTAGAGGTACCCCTGCCACTGGAGCCCCGGCAGCGAGGCCCCGAGAAGTCCGAAGCCGATCGCTATGGCGACGACGAGAAGGATCAGGTCGCGCGGTCGGACACCGAGAGGTCGGGCGCTCCTCGAGCGCAGTGTCCGGGCACTGCGGATGCCCGCCCATGCGACGACCGGGACGGCTATCGACGTTGCAACGTCGCGCACGAGGTCATCCAACCCGACCCCGGCGATCACCAGAGCTGCTGCCAGCAATCCGGCGGCGGCGGCGACCACCACACCCGCGAGCGGGCGGCGGAGCGAGCGAGCGACGGACAGCATCGCGAAGGTCGCCGAGTATGTGGCCAGAGCGACGGCAACGGTCGACCCGATCACGATGGAGGCGACGAACGGGAGCGTGTACCAAGCGGGCAGTGTGGCTGCCATCGCTGCGACCGGTGCGGCACGGAACTCCTGCGCGGTCCCAGGGTCGCTGGCGACGAGGACGGCGCCGTACGCCACGATCACGACGGTCGGCACGACCGCCCCGATGACCGCCCAGATCGCCGAGGCGGCACCGGTGCCCAGTGGCGATCCTGAGCGAGTCCGTTGGTATCGCCCCAGGTCGTCCCCGCTGAGCAACCAGTACCCGCTCACCAGCGACACGACGATCACCGCGCCGGCGACCACCAGCACCGGCGGTCCGGCGCCGATCGTCGCAGCCACTCTGAGGTCGATCCGTCCGACGGTCGCGAGCGCGAAGACGACGACGAACGCCGCACCCGCCACCGATGAGATCCGAAGTGCGGGCACCAGCGCGCGATAACCGATCCCGGCCAGGGCGCCCGTCGCCGCAGTTGTGACCGCGAGTACTGCGAGCGCGGCCGGCTCCGAGCCCAGCAAATCGCCGACCGATCGCGCGACCAGGGCGAGAAGCGTCGCACCTGCTCCGACCCTGGCGATCAGCAGCACACCCGCCGCGAGTCTCGCCGCGACGCCTTCGGAGTCGACCGAGGCACCGGGCAGCCCGGTCCGCGCGCCGCCCGCGGTTCCGATGCCCAGCACTGTACCGGCGATCGCGGTTCCGATCACCGCGGCGAGCACCGCCTGCGCGAGCCCCATGCCGATGGAGAACAGCAGTCCGCCGACCACGACGCCGAACAGCGACGCGTTGGCGCCGAACCACATCCATCCGACTCTGAACGGCCTGCCGATCCGCTGCCCCTGAGGCGTCGGAGTCCGCGACGGTTCTGGTCCCGTGAACCGGGCATCCGAGTCCGCGGAAACACCGGAGTCGACCTCGTCGGTCGCTTCGACCTCCGGGTCCTCCAGCGAGATCTCGTCGGACGCCTCGTACAGCGGCGGAGGAGGGAGGGAACGCGTCAGCGGTTCTACGTGCGGAAGCTCGCCGTTCGGACTCGGGTCACCCCCTGCCGGATCAGCGGGCGTCATACCGCCACGGTAAGGGACTAGCGGCGACTCACCGCGCCGATCGGCCGCGAGTCGAGAACAGCGCGGCGAGGGCTAGTCCGCCCCATCCGACCACCAGCACGGCGGCGCCGACGACCATTCCGCCGGGCTCACCCCGCCAGCGACGTGGTATCCGGGCGGCGACAGTATTACGGAGGTCGCGGGCTCGCGCAGGGACATCCAGGTCGTACTTGACGGCGTCGACGGTGCCCACCAGCCGGGTGCGCGTGGAATCGATTGTGCGACCGATCTCCTCGGGGGTGCGGGTGTCTTTGGGCTTGGCCGCCTTCTCCCGCTTCTTCTGCTCCTTCTCG
The DNA here is from genome assembly GCA_964244965.1 of uncultured Marisediminicola sp. Lineage (GTDB taxonomy): Bacteria > Actinomycetota > Actinomycetes > Actinomycetales > Microbacteriaceae > Marisediminicola. The sequence continues at coordinate 5,958 of CAXTLO010000045.1, read as the reverse complement.
GCGCGCTTATTCGCTTTCCGCTCCTTGGATTTTGCGAGCGAACGCTGCTGAGCGGTACCCCGCAGGATCGCCGAGACGAGTCCGACGACGCTGAGCTGATCACGCTTCGGTTTCCTGGCCATGGCTATCCGTCCTCCTGGTCCGTGCGGTACTCCATTGTGTCGCACCCGACGGTCCGCCCGCCGGTCAGCCGACCGGGCGATCGAAGTGGGGCGATCAGAGTGCGGCGATCAGAGTGGGTTGATCAGCCCGGCCCGGTCGTCGCCGCGTACCGGCGCGACCTCGTGGACTCGAAGCTGCTGCGCTTCGGCGACCGACGCGGAGACAGCGGCGTCCACCATGGTCTGATCGCCCTCGATCGACGGGTCGAGCCAGTCGTCCCACCAGCTCCTCGGCAGCGTCACGGGAGTGCGATCGTGGATGTCGCGCAGTGGACCCATCGCGTCCATGGTCAAGATCGTGGCCGTCAGCACCCACCGGGCGGGGTCATCGTCGGCCCTCGCAGCATCCCGCCACCAGGAGTACAGGCCCGCGAATGCGATGGTGTCCTCCCCTGCGCCGCCGGGACCCGGGTGAATGTAGAACGGCGTCTTGGTCTTGCCTTGTGTCTTCCACTCGTAGTACCCCGAGGCAGGGATGATGGCTCGCTTCGACTTCACGGCACTGGCGAACATGGACTTCGTCGCGGCCGTCTCCGAGCGGGCGTTGAAGGTGGGCCCGCGCATCGCGAGCGTCTTCGAGAACGACGGGGTGAGCGACCATCGCGCCGACTCGAGACGCCGGACTCTTGTGCTCTCATCCGGCGACCGGCCGGAAGCGGTCTTCTTCACTGAATCGAGCACGATGGCGATCGGGTCGGTCGGACGGACGTTCCACGACTTCGGCGGGAGGTCGTCGGCTTCGATCTCGACCTCGAACAAGCCGAGCAGGTCACGTCGCTCACCGGCGACCACGAATCGTCCGCACATGCATCCAGTCTGGCCGATGCCGCCGACACCACGGCAGACGCTCGACGGGAACAAATCGTCGGCTAATGCGTTTGCATGGACATGATCCGCAGGTCGGATCCGACCCGAGGAGGCTCACGAATGTCCGCAACATCCGGTCTGCACCATGTCACGGCGATAGCCGGCGACCCCCAGAGGAATCTCGACTTCTACGTCGACGCCCTGGGGCTCCGACTGGTGAAGAAGACCGTCAATTTCGACGATCCGGGCACCTACCACCTGTACTACGGTGACGAGCAGGGCAGTCCAGGCTCGCTGATCACGTTCTTCCCCTGGCGCGGCGTGCCCCGGGGTCGGATCGGCGCGGGCCAGTCGACCTCGACGGCGTTCTCCGTACCCGCGGGGAGCCTCGGCTGGTGGACCGAGCACTTCTCGTCGCTCGATATCGAGACCTCCATCACTTCACGATCCTCCGAGGAGGAGCGGCTGAGCGTGCGCGACCCTGACGGCCTCCAGATCGAGCTCGTCGCGTCATCGCTCCACGACCCGCGCCATCCGTGGGACTCTGCGTCGGTTCCTGCCGACTACGCCATCCGCGGTCAACACTCCTCGGTGCTGACCGTTCGGCACCCGGACGGCACGATCGCCGTGCTGACCGACGAGCTCGGTCTGAAGGTGATCGATCAGCGAGGCTCTACCACTCGGCTGGCCGCCGGGAACGGCGCGCCGGGCAATGTGGTCGACGTGGTCGGCACCTCACTGACACCCGACGGCCTCACCGCTGGCGGGACGGTACATCACATCGCCTTCCGCGTTCCCGACCGCGCAGTCCAAGAACAGTGGCGCCAGCAACTCGCGTCTCACGGATACGGTGTCACCGAGATCCTCGACCGCGAGTACTTCACCTCCATCTACTTCCGTGAACCCGGCGGGGTGCTGTTCGAGCTCGCCACGGACACCCCCGGGTTCGCGATCGACGAGCCGCTGCTCGAGCTCGGCCGCTCGCTCAAGCTGCCGCCCTGGCTCGAGCCGTCGCGCGAGGCGATCGAGGCGCGAGTAGCGAGACTCGATGTGCCCGCTCAGAACAACCCGGGACTGAACAGCTCCCGGCCCACTGGTCCGGCGGTGGCGTCATGACCACTGAGCGCCTCACGGAGTGGCCGCACCTGTTCGAGCGTCGCTCGGGTAACGGCCCGGTGCTCCTCATGCTGCACGGAACCGGGGGTGACGAGCGTCAGATCGCTCCGCTGGCTGATCTCATCGCTCCCGCCGCGGACGTGCTCTCGCCTCGCGGCCGGGTGCAGGAGAACGGGATGCGCCGCTGGTTCCGGCGATTCGCCGAGGGCGTCTTCGACCGCGAGAGCGTGATCGAGGAGGCGGATGCACTCGCCGGCTTCATCGATTCGGCACGAGAGGCGTACGATCTCGGCTCTCGCTCGATCGTCGCCGTCGGGCTTTCGAACGGCGCGAACATCGCCCTGGCCACGGCGATGTTGCACCCGGAACGCCTCGACCGTGTCGTGAGCTTCTCAGGAATGCATCCGTTGCTCGAACTCGAACTCACGTCGCTGGCCGGTCTCGAGGTGCTGCTTCTCAACGGCGCCGACGACCCGATGGCCCCCTCAACAAGCGTCGACGCTCTCGAGGGCGCACTCCGCGGCGGCGGGGCGCGGGTCGACCGGATCGTGCGGCCCGGAGGACACGGGGTGGAACGGAGCGAGATCGACGCAGCCTCTGGATGGGTGGCGCAGCGAACGAGAGAAGCGTCTTAGCGGAGATGCTCTCCTGAATTCCGGGCCGCCGGCGGAAGGTCGGGGCGTCTCACGTCAGTGCGGCGACCGCAGCTGATCGGAATCAGCGAGCGCCGTCTCGGGAGTGCACCCCAGTTCGCCCGGCTGGAGCTTGACCGGAGGCGGGTATACGTCCTCGACCGTCCCGTTCTCGCTCTTGACCAGCACGCAGTCGTCCGCGGTGCCGAAGGCGACGCCGATCCGATCCCCGGCGCTGTCCTCCTCTATGACGACTCGGGGCGGAGCCGCAGTCTCGAACTCTCCGGTCGGAGGATCGAGTTGTGCGGAGATCGCGGCGATGATCGCGTCCACGGTCGCCCGCGTGCCCATCCGCGCTTGCTCGCGAAGCACCGTTGTCGTCACCTCGCGCGCGTTGGCCGACACGAGTGGGACGACGCTCCCGTCGACGGGCGGCGCGACGACGGCGGCATCCGTCGGGCAGTCGATCGGGTCGACGCCGTCCGACGATTCCCAGGCGCCGACCTTGCCGTAGTAGTCGAACTCCACCCGGAAGCAGTGGGCGCCGGCCGCGCCGGCAGAGGCGTTTTCGAGCGCCGGCGCCGGAACCCGGAAATCGAGTCGGCCGAACGGTTCGTTCAGATCGATCGATTGCTGGGGGTCGATTCCGATCAGCTCGATCTTCGCGCTATCTGCCGGGGAGGCTTCGCTGACGCCAGCGACCGCAGCGCGCGCCCAGCCGTCGATGTCGTCGGGTCTCTCCGCGCTGATATTCCGCACGAGGTCGGCTACCAGTCCTTGCGCCACGAGTTCGTGCTCGCGTTCGTCGGTGGGGGCCGACTCAGTCGTGAGCGACGACGTCGCCGGTGCGCAACCGGCCAGGGTGACGGCGAGCGCGACGAGCCCGATGAGCCCGACGAGCCCGGATGCTCTCGTCATTCGAGGCACCGACTCCATGCCGGGTAATCGTAGTGCGGTGCGCCGGCGCGCGGTGCGTCCCCTGCCGCTCATAGGCGGCGACCCGCCATTGTCTACGACACGGTGACGAAACATGCAACCCCTAGCATTCAGCTGTGTATCTCACAGCCCCGGAAGCCCGCGTACTCGATTCGATCGATCACGATGCGCTCGTCGAGTCTCTCGTGGACCTCGTGCGGGTTCCGAGCGTCACGGGCACCGACGCGGAATCCGAGCTGCAACACCGAATAGCGGGCAGGCTCGAGCGGGCTGGCCTTGAGGTCGACGCGTGGAAGTTCGATCTCGCAGAACTGAGAAGCGATCCGAGGTATCCCGGGGAGGAAGCGGCCCGCACCGAGGGGTACGGACTCGTCGCCCAGTCCGCAGGTGAAGTACCGGCGCTGGTCCTGCAAGGGCACATCGATGTCGTTCCCACCGGCGACCTCGGCAATTGGTTCGACGGCGATCCGTTCAGCGGTCGCATCGACGGCGACATCCTGTACGGGCGAGGAGCCTGCGACATGAAAGCCGGTGTCGCTGTGAACCTCGCCGTCGCGGAGGCGCTTCAGGCCTCGGGAGTCGTTCTCGAACGTCCGATCGCGGTTCACTCGGTGGTGTCGGAGGAGGACGGCGGACTCGGAGCCTTCGCAACCATGCTGCGTGGGCATCGAGGGGATGCCGCGGTGGTCACGGAGCCGACGAGCGGACGCCTGGTCACCGCGTGCGCCGGTGCGCTGACCTTCCGGCTCGCCGTTCCCGGTCGTGCCGCCCATGGCAGCACTCGCCTCGAGGGCGTCAGTGCCTTCGAGGCTTACTTGCCGATCCACGCCGCCCTCGGCGAGTTAGAGGCACGCCGGAATGCGCACCCGCATCCGTTGTTCGCGGACCACATCCTGCCCTTCCCGATCTCGATCGGACGCATCCGGGCCGGTGACTGGGCGAGCAGCATCCCCGACCTCCTGATCGCCGAGGGCCGGCTCGGCGTGCGCCTCGACGAGGATCCGGATGATGCGCGGATCGCCTTAGAGGTCGCGATCGGCGAGGCGTGTGCGGGCGATCTCTGGCTCCGCCGAAATCCCGTCATGGTCACTTGGCCGGGCGGCCAGTTCGCCAGCGGCCGCATCGACGAGGGACATCCTCTCGTCGAAGAGGTCGCCGACGCGATCACCAGCTTGGGCGCGCCCGAGCCAAAGCTTCGAGGGGTGCCCTACGGCAGCGACCTCCGGTTGTACTCCGCCCTCGGCGGCATCCCGACACTCCACTTCGGCCCGGGAGATGTGCGCTTCGCGCACGCACCACGAGAGCAGGTTTCGGTGAGCGAGATGATCGATGTCACCCGCGCGTTGGCGCTGCTCGCCGTCCGGAGATGCGGCGCTCACTTCTAGGTCGACGCGTCGCCGCGGGATGGGACACCCGCAACCCCATGTGGTGGGCCCTACCGGGCTCGAACCGATGACATCCACGGTGTAAACGTGGCGCTCTACCAACTGAGCTAAAGGCCCGCGGACGACGACCGCCGCGTGAGAACGATGCTACCGGTCAGACGGATGCCGGCGACAGCTCCGCCAGTGCGGCGCGATACGCGTCGAGTGAGCGAGCTTGACCCGGCGCGGTGACGAAGCTCGCGCGGATGATTCCGTCGACGTCGATGAGGAATGACGCGCGGTTGGCGTACCCCTTCTCGTCGAGGAACACGCCGTACTCCTTGGCGACGGCCCCGTGCGGCCAGAAGTCGGCCAGGAGGGTGAAGTTGTATCCCTCCGATTCGGCGAAGGCACGGAGTGTCGCCTTCGAGTCGACGGATACCGCCAGCAGTTCGACATGCTCGGTGCCGAACAGCGCGAGGTTGTCCCGCAGCTCGCAGAGCTCACCCGTGCATGTGCTCGTGAACGCCAGCGGGAAGAACACCAGTGCCACCGGTCGGATGCCGCGGAAATCCGAGAGCCGGACGTGCTCGCCGAACTGGTTCGGGAGTTCGAAATCCGGGGCCGTGGTGTCGTCGGCCAATGCCATGTCGCGTCCTTCCGTACCGGCGCGGATCGCCGGGAAACACGAGGGTCCATCGTACGCCCGGTTGCTGCATGGTCGGCGCGCGCGCGACCCGGTCTGTACGCGGTGAGCAACTAGAATCGTCGTGCCCATCCGACGAGCGCGCCGAGACCCGGCGCGACGGCGGTGCGGCACCGATTATTCGGGCAATCACGCATGCCGACACGCAGGTGTCCGGTCGCTCCCACTCGAGCAGCGGACGCGAGCTGATGAGAAGAACGAGGTCAAGGGTGACGGTCAACGACCAGGATCCGTAT
>CAXTLO010000044.1:3537-14412 GCA_964244965.1 uncultured Marisediminicola sp. | reverse complement strand
TAACGACACCAGTATAGGTTGAATCGATTCATTCTAGGAAGGAGATCTCAGATGCTGCTGTTCTGTCCGTCACTGGTGCAGAGGTCGCCAGAGTCACCGGGCCAATCGGCTCGCCGTCGACGCTGCCTTCGACGCTTCCGCGGAGCCGATCGAGGTCGAGCTCCACGTTGCACCCGCGCCGAAGTCGACGGCGCGGGTGCAACGGACCCACCGCTCCAGGCGGAGCGTCCGGTCTCACCGCTTGGCGATGCCGTCCTTCCAGATGATCTTCAAGATGTTGGGGCGTGCTTCTGGGCTGGTGATCCACGCCACCTTGCGCAGGAACCGATCGTCGGTCAGCTGCGCCAGTAGAAACGCCGCGACGTCCGGCCGGGTAGCGAAGGTACCGTCGAGAGGCTCGTCAGCGACCCGGTAGCCGCCGACTTTCTCGGCATCGCTCAGCGCCGGCGGGCGCACGATCGTCCAATCGAGATCGCTCGCTCTGACCGTCTCCTCCATCCGCTTCATGTCGTCATAGAGTGTCCGGCCGATCCTCAGAAGCAACGGCTCGAGCACGTAGCGGAGCAGGATGTTGCCCTGCCCGGCGGGCGGATCCACGTTCACCGACGTCACACCGATGAGGCGGCGGACCCCGTGTCGATTCATGGCGGCGATGATGTGGCCGGCGCTCGCGGAGTACAGCGTGATCGGGTCCCGACTGTAGGGAACTCCCAAGGCGGAGAGGACCGCATCCTGACCTCGCACCGCGGCGTCGACGGACGACTCGTCCGTGGCATCCCCCTTCACCACGGTGAGGTTGGCATGCGTCAGAGTGAGCGCTTCGGGGTGACGCGTCACCGCGGTCACGGTATGCCCGGCATCGAGCGCCTGCTGCGTGATCGCCCGACCCGTGGGTCCGTTGGCGCCGTACACGAGTACCTTCATGTCAAATCTCCTTCGTCATTGCTACCTGGACGCCCGAGGCCGGAATCCTCACAGCGATCGGAGTACACGTACGCGGTCTGCAAGGGCCCGCCGACTGACGTCGGCGTTCGGCGCCACGAGGTCGTACCCGTGCACGGCCCCTGGATGCAGATGGAGCTCGACTTGAACGCCTGCTGCTAGCAGGCGTCGGGCGTAGTCCATCACCTCGTCGCGGAAGATATCGAGGGTGCCCACCTCGAGGTAGGCAGGCGCCAGATTCGTCAGATCGGTGAGACGGGCTGGTGCGGCCACAGCTGAGACCGTCGTACTGCCGAGATCGTCGCCGAGAAGCGCACCCCAGCCGGTGCGATTGTCGTCATAGGTCCAGACCGCGGATGCCAGCTGGGGATCCGGGGCGAGGTTGCGGTCATCGAGCATGGGATAGATCAAGAGCTGACGAGCCACCGTCTGGCCGTGGTCCCGCGCGAGCGCTGCGACCGCGGCAACCAACCCGCCGCCGGCGCTCTCGCCGATCAGCGCGATGCGCTGTGTGTCGATACCGAACCGGTGGGCCTGCTCGATCAACCAGGACAAGCCGGCGTGGACGTCTTCGGCCGGGACGGTCCCGTGCACCTCGGGTGCCAGCCGGTAGTCAACCGAGAGGATCGGCACGCCGGACGCTGCGACATACCGCGCGATATCGCGGTCGACACCGTCGACGCTTCCGGCGATCATGCCACCGCCGTGAGCGTGCACCGCGGCGGGACCACCGCTCGAGTTCTCGGACGTGTCGCCCGACGAGTACCACCGCAGAGGTACCTCCGCACCGTCAGAGGCGTAAGCGGTGAACGAGGTCCGGGTTACCTCGGGATGCTCTTCCGACAGCGCTTTCTGCCACTCCAGCATTCCAGCGAACATCTGGCGGCGTGCACGCCAGTCCCCGACCTCGGGGGACGGGGGCGGGGGAGGGGCGGCGGCGAGCGCGGCGGCGAGTTCCGGATCGAGTGACAGAGTCATGTGCTTATCTTTCTAGTAGTTTTCGAGCATAGCTCGCGATTGGCGGTCACTAGTTGCTTTGGCCCTCGGTCAGGAGCGGAGGGCGGTCGACGAGCAGGTCGGCTGCCCGTTCGGCGATCATCATGGTCGCGATGCCTACGTGCCCGCGCACGATCCGGGGCATCACGCTGGCATCCGCAATCCATATCCCCCGTAGGCCGTGTACCGCTAGGCGATCGTCGACGACTGCCATCCGCCCGTGACCCATCGCGCAGGTACCGACCTGGTGATAGAAGGAGACCGCATTCGCCCGGACGAACGCTTCGAGGTCGGGCGGCTCGACCACCGACGGGCCTGGGAGCACCTCGACACCCCGGTAGGCGTCGAGTGGCGCGGTGTGCACGATACGTCGCGCCAGCTGGACTCCGCGGATCAATGTCTCCACATCCTCGTCGTGGTCCAGGTAGCCGGCTTCGAGACGAGGCATCACGGCCGGGTCGGCGTTCGCGAGCAGCACCTGCCCTCTGCCCAGTGGCTGCAGTGCCCCGCACAGCACGGAGAACTGTTCGTCGTCGCCGCTCATCCCGAAGGCGCCGAACAGCAACTCCAGGTCGGGCGCCTCCAGCTCGGGTCGACTCCTGGCGAAGCCTCCGGCGTCGGTGAGGTTGCTGCTGAGCATGCCACGGCGACCGTTCGCATAGGCGGCGCGCTGGTCTTCGTCAGCGGCGTGCTTCATCGTGGGCACGGTAGTGGCATACGTCACCGGGACGTACATCTGGTCCTGCAGGTTCTGGCCCACGCCCGGCATGTCGTGGAGGACCGTCACACCGACGGCTTCGAGGACGTCACGCGGCCCGATCCCCGAGCACATCAGCAGTTGGGGGGTCGCCACCGACCCCGCGGTGAGCACCACCCCTCGATTCGCCAGCACCCGCAGCTCGAGGCCGTCCTGCACGTAGTCGACCCCGACCGCCCGATCCCCGTCGAAGACGATGCGCGTGACCCGGGCCTCCAATTGCAGGTCGAGGTTCGGGCGGTGGGAGACCGGATGAAGGTATCCGTCGGCGGCACTCCAGCGAGCGCCGTCGCGCTGAGTCACCCACATGCGGCCGAAGCCATCTTGCTGGGAACCGTCGAAGTCGTCGTTCCGCGGGAGGCCGAGTGCCTCGCATCCAGCGACCAGAGCGTCGCTGATCGGGTGGACGAAACGCAAGCGCTCCACGCGCTGCGGTCCTCCTGCGCCGTGATACCGGTCCGCGCCGTTCTCGTGGTCTTCGGAGCGGCGGAAGTAGGGCAGCACATCCTCGTAGCGCCACCCGCTGTTCCCCATGGCGGCCCAGCCGTCGTAGTCGAGCCGGTTGCCCCGGTTGTAGATCATTCCATTGAGGCTGCTCGACCCGCCGACGAGCTTGCCACGCGGCCAAGGCAGTGATCGCCCCGCCACGGCAGCCGCGGGTTGCGTGCTGTACTGCCAGTCGGCGTCCGTGCCGAAGAGCGCGGTCGACATCGCCGGTGTCCTCACCTCCGGCGCGTCGTCGAGACCTCCCGCCTCCAGAAGGAGCACGTCGACGGACGGGTCGGCCGTGACGCGACCGGCCAGGACGCATCCCGCCGAACCGGCACCGACCACAATGAAATCCACAGATCTCTCAGGCATACAGACCTCCTCTGAGGAACTCACGGCGAGTACCAACGATTGGTGAGCCAGTGGTCGCTTCCAACTTCAACGACCGGCTCACGAGTCATCCACGGCGTGAGAGCCCGTCGAGATCCAGCCGCCGCTGTGGAGGAGCGAAGGGGTCAGGGAGTCGCCGAGAAGGTTCTGCAGGCAGTGGCTGAGCCAACGCTCGAGGCTGGCTTCATCGGCGTGAGCCAGCGGCCCTTCGTGTAACACGTAGCGGGACATGATGACGCCGAGGATGAGAGCTCCAACCGCGGCAACCCGATCGGCAGCCTCCTGGTCGTCACAGTCCCAACCGGCCGCCACCGCGGCGACGAGTGGCCGGGCCGCTTCCTCCGCGAAGTATTCGCCGAGGCCGGCTCCATTCGGCGTTCCCGCCGACCTGGCGAGCATCTGCAGCGGGTCTGCTGTGGGTCCAGTCTCATAGCGGGTCAGGACGGCAGCTGCGATCCTGGCGCCGAGCGAGTCGATAGGGCCGTCGATTGCGTCGAGCACCCCGAGGTCGATGTCACTGGCCGCATGGAACAGGCCGGCCTTTCCGCCGAAGTACCGGGTGATGAGGTTCGGTGCCACGCCTGCCTTGAGTGCGATGTCGCGGACCGTCGCCGTCTCGTAGCCGCGCTCGCTGAAGACCGTCTGAGCCGCCGCCACGATCTGGTCGCGTGTTCGAGCCGAGTTCCTGCTCCGCGGCGCTGGATCTTTCTCTACCATGTCGCGAACCACGTACAAACGCCGCTGCGGGACATCGAGGGTGGGCGGTCGATGGTCACCGAGGTGTCGGCGGTGTCTTTCGGCATGGTGGATCTCCCTCGGCGGACGGTCGTCAGGGGTGACCGATGTAGGCCACGTCGCAGATGATGGGGTCGAAGGTGGCCAGCGCGGCTGCTCGACGCATGTGCGTCATTGCTCGTGGATTGGCCAGCATGGCGTCGTAGTCCTCCTTGGTCGCCCACTGCACGTAATTGACGACTCGCTGCCCGTCGATCGAGCGGTGCAGGTTGGCTGAGATGAAACCGGGTTGATCGACCATGACCGTGGTGGCCTCGGCGAGGATGTCGATGAGTTCCTGCTGGTGCTCCGAGCTCAGGGTGAAGACGTTGATCAAGGTCATCACATCTTGTTCGGTCGTGATGGTTGTGGTGGTAGTCATCGGTGTCCTGCTTTCTAAGGGTTCGGTGAGGACCGGGCGGATGCGGTGCCACGTCGTGGTCCGCGGCTCGTACTGAGCCCCAGTGCCTTACGTCGTCCTAAGTGTACGCGCGAACACATCTTGTACACAAGTGAACACATCCTCCTCACCGGTAGCAGGTGCGGAGGCGAGGGAGCGCGGAACGTCGGCATCAACGCCGGAACGGTGTACGTTCCCACCGGGTCACCGAGCGCCAGAGCCATTCGAGCGGGCCCTGCCGGAAGTAGCGGAGCCACATCGCGGACGCCGCCCATTGGAGAACGAGAATCGCGACGCAAGAAAGGAGTGCTGTCGTCCAGGACGTGCTGGAAGGGAGATCGAGGAGTCTTCCGGTGGCGAGAAGCAGCAGAGTGGCTGTGACGTAGTTGGTCAGTGCCATCCTGCCGAGATTCTCGAAGGCCGTCCTCAGCGCATCCCGGAGCGGAGTGCGCAGCAGGAGCAGCAGGCCGGTGACGTACGCTCCGGCCATGGCGAGGCCAGCCACGCCAGAGGCGACGTCGAATCCGGAGTTCTGGAGATTCTGCAGCTGCCAGATGGCGGTCGGTACCGAGGCGATCATGAAGAAGATGAACAGCACGAGGGGAACGCGTGTCGAGGTACCGATCCGGTCGACCACCCCGTATCGCACCAGTGCGGCGCCGAGGAGGAACATGCCGGGGATGAGCGTGATACCTCCCCCAGCCACGATCAGGGAGGCAGCTATCAAAACGACCGCTCCGGCCGCACTGGCCCATCGTGGCAACCACGAGCTCGGAATCAGCACGACGAGAGCGACGATCGCGTAGGGAAGCAGCGCTTCGCCCGGTTGACCGAGTTGGTGAAGTGCGCCGAGCACCAGAAGGAAGGACAGGCGACGGAGCAGGAGTACGTAGGGGTGCGCAACCTGTTCCCTGGCTGAACGGAGGAGGAGGGCGAAGCCGATTCCGAAGAGCAGAGTGAATATGGGGAAGAAGCGCTGCTGCACCAGTAACTGCAGCCAGCCACTTGCATCCGACAACCTGGCCGGTCCGAGATTCGTATCCCAGCCGAAATGTGTAACCGACGGCATGTTCACCAAGATGATCCCGCAGAGCGCAAACCCTCGGAGCACGTCGAGCTCGTAGATGCGCCGGCGCGGCGCCGCGGCGACGATCGGGTGTTGTCCGTTGACTGAGGTGACGCTGTCGTAGTTCACTTCCTCAGCCTTCCCTCACTCGTGCGCCTACGCGTCAACCCAGCGATCGGTCTCGGGTACGCCGCCCGGTGTATTTACACGCAGCGTGACCGGATGGTCGCCACTCGGCCTCTGCCGTATGCCGACGATCGAGTCCCGGCATCACGTCTCCAGTTGATCCTCCAGGTGGAACACCTCAGTCAGTGGCCGCAGCGCCTCATCCGGTCGTTCGCCATCGAGTGCCTCGAAGAACTCGCCCATCACCGCCTGCCAGCGTGCGTTTACCTCGGTCGCCGCCATCGCCTGCTGCGCCGCGACGAAGTCCTCGGTCTCGAAGTACCCGACGAGAAGACCGTCGTGCCGCACGAAGAGCGAGTAGTTGTTCCAGTCGCTGTCTTTCAACGCCCGGAGCATCTCCGGCCACACTTCGCCGTGCCGCGCCCGGTAGTCGTCGAGCCGATCGGCTCGCACCTTGAGTAAGAAGGAGACCCGCTGCATCCACTGTCCTTCCTCGACGTGCGGGGCCGGCTGCGCCGACCCCGCACGGATGATCAGAAGTCGTAGTCGTCGATGTTGTCTGCGTTGAACTCGGTCGGCGGCCCGACGATGACGATGCCGTTCTCGCCGACCTCCTTCTCGCCGAGGTCCCCGGCTTCGAAGGTGTCGCCCTCGGCTCCCGTGATCGTGCCGTCGGCGAGCGCTTGGCCGGCGAAGGCGGCGACGTAGCCGAGCTGAGCCGGATCCCACAGCGCGAACTCGGTGACTGTGCCGTCCTTCACGAACTCACGCATCTCGTTCGGGAGCCCGAGCCCGACCAGAGCGACCTGCCCTTTGTACTCGGACGTCGAGAGGTAACGAGCTGTCGCCGCGATGCCTACGGTGGTCGGGGAGATGATGCCTGCGAGGTCGGGGTAGGCGGAGAGAAGCCCCTGCGCCTCCTGGAACGACTTCGTGTCGTCGTCGTCGCCGTAGACCTTCGCGACGAGGTTGATGTCGGCGTAGTCCGGGTTCGACGCGAGCTCCTCCTCCATGAAGGAGATCCACTCGTTCTGATTGGTCGCATTGGCCGTCGCCGACAGGATCGCGACATCACCGGCGCCGCCGATCTGCTCCGAGATCTGCTCGAGCTGGATGAGGGCGACATCCTTCGCAACCACCTGGCTGATGAACACGTCGCGGTAGTCGGGATTGGTGTCGGAGTCGAATGCGACGATCTTCGCGCCGCCGTCGCGTGCCTCGGTGAGTGCCGGACCGACCGCATCCGGGTCATTCGCCGCGATGACGATGACATCCGTCGCCTGTTGGGTGAGGGTGTTGATGAAGCTCACCTGGGACGACGCGCTCGCCTCGAGCGGTCCTACGACCGAGTACTCGCCACCGAGCTCCTCGGTCCCGGACTCTCCTCCGCCCAGTACGACATCGGTGTAGGGGTTGTTGAGCTGCTTGGGCAGGAATGCGATCGAGATCGAGTCATCACCGCCGCCCGCACCGCTGCCAGAGTCGCCTGGCGTCTCCGCCGCGCATCCGGTCGCCATCAGAGCGAATGCGGTTGCGGCCGTCGCGAAGACGAGGCTCCGACGAACCCCCTTGGTGTGGAATGACTTCATCGTTGTTCCTTTCTCGGTGATTGCCACCTGGTGCCAGGTGTGGTGGATCAGCGGGCGGGAGCCCGTCGAACGTCTCGTGACCTCGGTGATCCGCGTCGGCGTCGAACGGCCTCGACGATGCTCGGTGCGACGACGGAGGCGACCAGCAGGGCGCCGGTGACGATGTTGAGCACCACGTCCGATACCTGGGCGAGCCGCAGGGTGTAGTTGAGGGTGCCGATGAGCAGCACGCCGCCGATGACGCCGGGGATCGAGCCCTTTCCGCCGAAGATCGACACCCCGCCGAGCAGCACGGCCGCGATGACCGCGAGCTCGATCCCGGTCGCGTTGTCGGAGCGTGCGCTCGAGTAGCGGAGCGTCCAGAAGATGCCGACGACGGACGAGACGAGCCCGGTGGCGACGAACAACCAGAACTTCGCCCTGCCGACCTTGATGCCGACGAAGGTCGCCGCGTCCTTGTTGTACCCGAGTGCGAACAACGACCTCCCGAACGGGGTCAGGTGCAGCATCACCCCGAAGAAGACCGCGATGACGGCGACGATCAGCATGACGGTCGGGATGCCGGTGCCGCCGAGTCTCGACGTCGCGAAACTCGTGAGCTCGATCGGAAAGTTCGCGACGGCGTTGTCGCCGATGACGACGAGGGCGAACCCGCGGTAGAGCGCGAGCGTTCCGATCGTCACGGCGAGGGACGGGAGGCCGAGTACCGTGACGAGCACGCCGTTGAGCGCCCCGCAGAGGACACCGACGACGAGGCAGACCATCAGGACGATCCCGATCGGTACGCCGTCGCGGAACATCACGCCCATCACCGCGCTGGTGAGCCCGACGGTGCTCGCAACGGACAGGTCGATCTCGCCGGTCACGATGACCAGCGCCATCGGCAGCGCGATCATGAGGATCGGGATGACGTCGAGAAGCAGGAAGCCGACCGTCTGTGTCGATGCGAAGTAGGGCACCTGCGTGTACGCATAGACGATGACCGCGATGAGTACGTAGTAGACGAATGCGTCGCGGGAGAGCAGCGTAGTGACCCAGCGCGGCCTGATGCGCACGGGTCTGGTGGCCGCCGTCGAGCCCGGAACGGTCGATGTCGTCCGCGTCGAGACTGGCGCCGTCGAGGCGGGGGCCGTGTCATCCGTCGTCATCGGAGGCTGTGACTCAGACATCGCGGGACTCGCTCACTCGCAGCTTCCAGGCTCGGTAGATCCCGACCACGCGGTCGACGGTGATGGCGGCGAGGATGAGCACGCCCACGATCGCCTGCTGCCAGAACCGGTCGACGCGGAGCGCGGTGAGGGCGCCGGTTATCGTCGTGAGCAGTAGCGCGCCGATCGCGGCTCCGAGGACCGTGCCGCTTCCGCCGAAGATCGCGATGCCGCCGACCACCGCGGCAGCCACGACGTCGAGCTCGAGCCCGGTGCCCGTGGTCGCACCGACCGCGTTGTAGCGGGAGGCGTACAGCACCCCGGCGAGTCCGGCGAGGGCGCCGCTCAGCACGAACGCGGTGAGCACGCGGCGAGTCACCGGGATGCCGAACAGCCGAGCCGCATCCGGATCGGACCCGATCGCGTAGAAGTCCCTCCCGGCCCGCGAGTAGCCGAGGGCCACAGCCACGACGATCAGAACGACGAGCGCGATGAGAGTGATGAGCGGGAAGCCGAGGATCGTCTGCGTCGACAGGTCGGAGAATGAGCGCGGCCGGTCGCCGGCGAAGTACTGGGTGCCCCCCGCCCACGCGTTGTTGAGGCCGCGGTAGACGTACAGCGTTCCGAGGGTGATCACCAGCGCCGGCACCTTCGCGAGCGTGACGAGCAGCCCGTTGACCGTTCCGAGCACCGCTCCGAAGACGACGCCGATGCCGAACACGAGCACGATCGGGATGCCGGGGTTCGCTGCGAACAGCGTGCCGGTGCAGAACGCGGTGAGTCCGAGCATCGAGCCGACCGAGAGATCGACATTTCGGGTGATGATGACGAGCGACTGCCCGATCGCGAGGATGACCACGATCGTCGCGTTCAGGAGCAGGTCCTTCACGCCCTGCGGCGACAGGAACAGCGGGTTCACTGCGAAGGTGACCACCACGAGGAGTACGAGCGCGGCGGCGACGGGGATCTCTCGTGATGTGAAGAACCGGCGGACCGGGGAGTGACGCGCGGTGGCCGGAGCGTCCAGTGCGGCGGTCACGACGTCCGCTCCGTCGATCCGGTGGCGGCGAACATGACGGATTCGGATGTCGCGTCCGCCCGTGCGATCTCCGCGGTGATCCTGCCCTCGCGCATGACGAGCACCCGGTCGGCCATCCCGAGCACCTCCGGGAGCTCGGATGAGATCATGAGCACAGCGATGCCCCGACCGGCGAGGTCGGAGATCAGCCGGTGCACCTCGGCCTTGGTCCCGATGTCGATGCCGCGGGTCGGTTCGTCGACGATGAGGACTTTCGGGCCGGTCGCGAGCCATTTCGCCAGCACGACCTTCTGCTGGTTGCCGCCCGACAGGGTGGACACAGCGAGATCCGGCGAACCCGCTTTCACCCGGAGTCTGCCAGCCCACTCGGCGCCGACCCGTCGCTCGCGCTCGCCGCCGATCAATCCGAATCGCGCGAGAGTCGTGCGCAGGGTGAGGGTCGTGTTCCTCGTCACCGAGAGCCCCATCACGAGTCCCTGCCGCCTGCGGTCCTCCGGCACCAGCCCGATCCCCGCAGCGATCGCCGCCTGCGGGTCCCGGCGTTTGAGCGCCGTCCCGTTCACGGTGATCGATCCGACGTCGTAGGGGTCGATCCCGAAGATAGCCCTCGCCACCTCGGTGCGTCCGGCTCCGACCAGGCCGGCGAGACCGACGATCTCGCCCGCGCGTACGACGAATGAGATGCCCTGGAACACCCCGGATCGGCCGAGGCCGTCGACGCCCAGCACGATGTCGCCGATCGCGGCATCCTGCTTGGGGAACATGGCGCTGATGTCCCGGCCGACCATTTCGCGCACGATCTGATCGACTGTCGCAGAGGAGGTGTCATGCGTTGCGATGTAGGCGCCATCGCGCATGACGGTGATGCGATCGCACAGGTCGAAGACCTCGTCGAAGCGGTGGGAGATGAAGAGGATACCCGCCCCGTTGTCGCGGAGGCTGCGGGCGACTCCGAACAGGCGGTCGACCTCCGCTCCGCTGAGCGCGGCGGTCGGCTCGTCCATGATGAGGATTCGCGCGTCGAGGGAGATGGCTTTGGCGATCTCGATGATCTGCTGGTCGGCGATCGAGAGCCCCTCGGCGATCCGGTCGGGGTCGATAGGGACGCCGAGGGTATCGAACAGCGAACGGGCGTCCCGTCGCATCGTCATGCGGTCGA
>CAXTLO010000044.1:0-3437 GCA_964244965.1 uncultured Marisediminicola sp. | reverse complement strand
TGAGGTTCAGGTCGATATGAATCGTTTCAAGATCCGGCGCTCCGATAGTAGGACGCAAACGGATAACTGCGCAACAACGGGTGCGCGTGCGCCGCGATCGAGACCCATGTGTGACGATTCAACGGACGCGAGATTTCACGACGGCGAAGCGCGGCACAGAGGCGAGGGCAGCATGTCACCAGTGCGCATCCAGGATGTCGCCTCTCGCGCCGGCGTGTCCGTGGGCACGGTCTCCAACGTGCTCAACCACCCCGGGAAGGTCTCGCCCGCAGCGACATCGCGGGTGCACTCCGCCATCGACGAACTCGGCTTCATCCGCAATGATGCCGCTCGTCAGCTTCGCGCGGGTCGAAGCCGCACGGTCGGGATGATCGTGCTCGACGTGCGCAACCCCTTCTTCACCGACCTCGCGCGCGGCGCCGAGGATCAGGCGGCCGCGTCAGGACTGTCGGTGCTACTCGGCAACAGCGACGAGGACAGTGACCGCGAGTCGACCTACCTCGACCTATTCGAGGAACAGCGCGTGCTCGGGGTCCTCATCTCCCCATTCGGCGACGTGACCGAGCGGCTGGAACGGCTGACGGCCCGCGGGACTCGCGCGGTTCTGGTCGACCGGAGCGGCGAAGGTTCTTTGTTCAGCTCCGTTTCCGTCGACGATATCTCCGGTGGGCGGATGGCGGTGGAGCACCTCGTCGCGCACGGTCGGCGCAGGATCGCCTTCGTGGGCGGCCCGTTCGGGATCCGGCAAGTCGCTGATAGGTTCCGGGGAGCTGAGGCGGCCGTCGCGGGGCGGGGTGACGTATCGCTCGAGGTCATTCCGGTTCCGGCGCTCAGTGTCCTCGCCGGACGCGATGCGGGCGATTCGATCGTCGCTCGGCCTCAGAGAACCCGCCCGGACGCGGTCTTCGCGGCCAATGACCTTCTCGCGATGGGCGTGCTTCAGGCGTTGGTGATGCAAGGGCAGTCCGGCATCAGTGTTCCGCACGACATCGCGTTGATCGGCTACGACGACATCGACTTCGCTCGTGCCGCAGTAGTCCCGCTCTCGTCGATCCGACAGCCGAGCGCACTCATCGGGCAGACCGCGATGAAGATCCTCCTCGAAGAGGTGAACGATCCGGATCGCATCTCGCGCACCGTGGTGTTCCAGCCCGAGCTCGCGGTGAGGGAGAGCACCGTCTGATCGCCGCGCGGCCCGGTGCAGTGAACACTTCAGCGGCGCGCGATCAGCTCTTCTGCCTCGCCGAACTCGTGGGTACTGAAGGGTCGGCGCTGAACCGCGCCTGGTTGCGCCGACCCTGCCATTTCCTAGAGGTTCACGCCGGACATATCGGGGTATCGGTCGCCGACCGGCGCCGCGACCGCGTCGAGGGCGGCGAGCTGGTCGGCGGTCAGTGTGATCGCGTCGGAGGCGACGTTCTCCTCGAGGTAGCTGATCCGCTTCGTGCCAGGGATAGGTGCGATGTCATCACCTTGCGCGAGCAGCCAAGCCAAAGCGACCTGTCCGGGCTTCGTGCCGATCTCGGCTGCGACTGCGTCGACCTGCTCGACGATCCGCAAGTTGGCAACGAGGTTCTCGCCCGCGAACCGCGGATTGCTTCGCCTGAAATCCGCCTCGTCGAGCGCGTCGATTGTGCGGATTTTACCGGTGAGGAAGCCACGACCAAGCGGCGAGTAGGGCACGAATCCGATGCCGAGCTCGCGGACAACGGGAAGGATTCCCGCCTCGACATCCCGCGACCAGAGCGAGTACTCGGTCTGCAGCGCGGTGATGGGGTGCACTGCGTGCGCACGGCGGATCGTGTCGGGCGCCGCCTCGGAGAGGCCGACGTAGCGGACCTTTCCCTCGCGGACAAGCTCGCCCATCGCGCCAACAGTCTCCTCGATGGGGGTGTTCGGGTCGACCCGATGCAGGTAGTAGATGTCGACGTGGTCGGTGCCGAGGCGCTTGAGCGATCCCTCGATGGAGAGGCGGACGTTGGCGGGGCTGCCGTCGTTGCCAAAACTGTCGTCGACGGTATGGCGGATCGTGCCGAACTTCGTGGCGATCACGACGCGGTCCCTGCGCCCGCCGGTGAGAGCTCTCGCGAGGAGTTCCTCGTTGACGTACGGACCGTACATCTCTGCGGTGTCGAGCAGGGTGACGCCGAGGTCGAGTGCGCGATGGATAGTGGCAATGGATCCCGCGTCGTCTGTGCCGCTGCCGGTGTAGAACGCGGACATACCCATCAAACCGAGGCCGATTCGTCCGACATGAGGTCCGTTTGTTCCGAGTGTGATTTCTCTCATAGCTTCTCCTTGGTTGTCTGTTCTGTGAACCTGCGAATCGCGGGTTCGGTGTGCATCGCGACGGCTGATTCCGCGCTATTCGGTGAGGGTGTTGGCGATGTCGATGACAAACCGGTAGCGCACCTTGCTCGCGGGGATGCGCTCGTAGGCTTCGGCGATCTGGTCGATCCCGATCGGAGGTGGCGTAGTAGTGATCAGCGCCGAACGCGAGCCCGTCGTCTTTTTTGCTGAGCGATTGGCTAGCCACCATAGTTGGGGGATCCGTTGTAGTTGAGGCTGTCATAGGTGAAGACGGCGCCCTTCAAAGAGAGCTGCGCTTCGCCTCGGACGCAGTTCTCGCATTCTCCGCAGGAATCGACGAAGCAACCGACACCGACCCGATCACCGACGGTGAACCTGGTGGCGGCAGAACCGACCTCCGTGACAATACCGGCGATCTCATGACCGGGCACCATCGGAAACAGCGATCCACCCCAGTCGTCGTTCACCTGGTGGATGTCACTGTGACAGACCCCCACGAACTTCACGTCAGCGCCCCGTCGGCGCCGCATCGACGCTCGGCTCAGGCGCAACTCGCGGCTTCGCGGAGCTGACGACGACAGCGATCAGCGCCAGACCGGTGCCGGCGAACGTCGTCCAGCCGATCGAAGCAGACCCGCTCGGGAGCAGGATCTCCAGGAGCAGTGAGGCGATGAGCTGTCCGGCGACTGTGCCCAGTCCCAGCAGCAGGACACCGGTGATGCGAACCAGGACCGAGGAGATCGCGATGAAGATCACTGCCGTGATCCCGCCGAGGTACATCCACGGCTCGGCCGGGACCTGAGTCGGGAAACCTATGGCGAACCCCCGCGCCGCCACGATGATGAGAAGAACCGTCGTGCCGGTGAGGAAGTTGATGAAGGTGGACGTGACCGGCGAATCCGCGGCCACGCGGACCCGACCGTTGACGGCCTGCTGCCAGCCGAGGCACAGCCCGCCGGTGAAGGGCAGCAGGAGCAGCCACACTGGGAATGACCCTCCTAGCTCGCTCGCGACTGTCAGGCCGACCGCGAGAAGCCCGAGCAGCGAACCGGCTAGGCGCAGCAGGGTGACGGGTTGGCGCCCACCAGGGCCAAGCCCCATCTGATCGAGTACCAGCCCGCTGATCG